>DASVVO010000103.1:0-103446 GCA_036386515.1 Pyrinomonadaceae bacterium | reverse complement strand
TCACCTTCGGCGTCACCTACGACACCCCCTCGATCTTCACTCCCGTCAAATAAAACAGTAAATAAAAGAGTGAATCGTAAATCGTGAATCGTGAATAGATAACGCCCGCGCTTTTCTATTCACGATTTACGATTTACGATTCACATCGTGTATATGCTTCTATTGATCAACTGGCTCGGGCAATGGCTGCGCGGGGTGGCAGAGGGGCTGCAAAGGTTCATCGTCGAAGTGCCTATCTACGTGGCCGCGCCCGCGATGGTCGTCATCGGCGCGCTCGACTCCTCGCTCCTCTCGCTTCCCGAAATCAACGACTACCTCGTCGTGATGCGCTGCTACAGCGACCCGAAGGCGGCCTTTTATTTTCCGCTGTTCGCCGCGCTCGGCTCGGTTATCGGCTGCCTGCTGCTCTACGTGATCATGCAGCGCGGCGGTCAGGCCGTTTTGCGCAGGCGTTTCAGCGAGGAGAACATCGCCCGCGTCGAACGCGCCTACGCGCGCTTCGGCTTCCTGACGCTCGCCATCCCCGCGCTCCTGCCGCCGCCGATGCCGTTCAAAATTTTCGTCGCCACGGCGGGCGCGCTCGAATATCCACGCTGGCGTTTCATGCTCACCATCATGATCGCGCGCAGCCTGCGCTACTACGTCGAAGGCATCCTCGCCGTCTACTACGGCAGGCAGGTGCTCGCGTTCATCGAATACTACGGGCTGAAGATGCTCGGCGCGGTCGCCGCCCTGGTCGCCGTCGGGCTGGCAATTTATTTCATTAAGAATCGCTTGCAGGGGACGAAGAAGTCCGAGACCGGCGAGACGGAAATTGACGGCGGCGGCGACGAGCGCGTCGAGGCGGATACGCCTTCGTCCACGCCGCTGTCATAAGGTAGCGAAGCGCGACGCGGCGATAATCGTTCGGGAAGGGAAGACTCGATTTTGAAATGGTTGTTGCGAAAGATTACTAACGGGCTGACTTTCGTCTCGCAATATCTGCTCGCCTATGGAGCGTTCGGTCTGTTCGGCATCGCGCTGCTCGATTCCGCGCTGATCCCTCTGCCGGGCGGCCCCGATGCCGTCCTGATCCTGCTCTCGACGGCGCGCCCCGCATGGGTTCCGCTCTACGTATTCGCGGCGACGCTCGGTTCCGTTATCGGCTGCCTCATCTTTTATTACATCTCGCGGCGGGCGGGACAGGGCGCGCTGAAACGATTTTCGCCGGGCAAGCAGGCGCGCGTCAAAGAGTTGATCGATCGCTACGACGTGCTCTCCGTGCTCGTCGCATCGGTCTTGCCGCCGCCATTCCCGTTCAAACTGTTCATCGCCACGGCGGGCGTCTTTCGTTTCAGCGTCATGCGCTTCGCGCTCGTGGTCGCCGCCGGTCGCGCCTTCCGCTACGCGCTCATCGGCTACCTCGCGGCGCACTACGGCGAACACGCGAAGGAGTTGCTGGCGCGCTATTACCCTTATGTCGGTCTCGGCGTGGCCGCGCTCGTCGTCGGCGTCTTCGTCGGGCGCAATTTGTGGCGGAAGCGTGGGCGCGCGGGAGACATGGAGCGTGAGCGCGCCGCCGGAGTGGTGCCGGGAGAATCCGAATCAGAGGTGCTTTGAACTTCCGGCCGTCAGCTTTCGATATTGATCGTGGTTGGCGTGTTTGAATTTACGCGCGGCGGCCAGATCGCGGACGCCGTTTTGTTGCAGCAGGTCGAGGAGGCGGAGGAAGACTTCGGCGGTGGCGGCGGCGTCGCCCGCGGCGCGGTGACGATTGACGATCGGCACGCTGAAATGTTCGGCGACGGTGTGGAGACGGTGGTTGACGAGTTGCGGCACGACGCGGCGCGAGAGCGAGACGGTGCAGATTTGCGCGTTGAACATGCGCTTGCCCGGAAAGATGCGCGAGATTTCGTGATTGAGAAAACGCACGTCGAAGGGCGCGTTGTGGGCGACGAGCACGGCGCGGTCGATGAACTGCAAGAGGTCGGCGGCGACTTCGGAAAAGAGCGGCGCGCTTTTGACCATCGCGTCCGTGATCCCCGTGAGCATGACGATGAAGGAAGGGATCGGCATCTGCGGGTTGACCAGCGTTTGAAACTCGGCGACGATACGACCGCCGCGGACGCGGTATGCGCCGATCTCGGTGATGCGTGCCGGGGGAGTTTTCGCGCCCGTCGTCTCCACGTCAACCACGACGTAATCGGTCTCGTCGAGCGCGCGGCAGTCGGCGTCTTCGCACAGCAGTTCGAGCGCGTAGTCGTCGGTGATGCGTAAACGCCAGTCGTCTTTAATGAGGTCGGCGACGAGAAGGGCGGCGGCGGTCGGGTCGAGGTCTGGGAGTTGCAAAACGGTGCGGGCGACAACTTCGACGGGCGCGCGCGCGCTGCCCGATAGTCGCAGCAGGTCAACCATCTCCTGCACGAACGTGCAATCCAAGACGAGGTTAGAAAGGTGGGTCATCCGCGCGGCATTGTAACACGACCCGCGCCGCCGCGAAGCAGCCGAGGCGCGGCGGGCAACGACGACCGAGGCGAAGGAGCGATAGCAGATGCGAGCCGAAGAGGTGATTGAGAGATTCCGGCGCACGGGCGCATTGCTCGAAGGCCATTTCATCCTATCGAGCGGCCTGCACGGTTCCGTCTACCTGCAATGCGCGCTCGTCCTCCAGCATCCGCCGGAAGCCGAAGCCATCGCGCGCGCCGTCGCCGAACGATTCGCCGGGCGCGGCATCGAAACGGTGGCCGCGCCCGCCATCGGCGGCATCGTCATCGGCTACGAAGTGGCGCGCGCGCTCGGCGCGAAATCAATCTGGACGGAGCGCGATGCGGCGGGCGCGATGATGCTCCGGCGCGGCTTCGGCGTGCGCGCGGGCGAGAGCGTGCTCGTCGTCGAAGACGTGATCACGACGGGCGGCTCGACGCGCGAGACCATCGCGGCCATGCGCGCCGCCGGGGCGAGCGTCGTCGGCGCGGCCTCGATCATAGATCGTTCCGGCGGTCGCGCCGACGTAGGCGTCCCGCGCGTCGCCCTCGCCACGCTCGACGTGCCAGCCCTCGCCCCCTCCGCCTGTCCCGCCTGCCTGCGCGGCGAAGCGGCGACCAAACCGGGAAGCAGGAAATCAAGGGATGAGGGATGAGAGATGAGGGATGAATAAGAAAAGCACTCAAGCGATTGAATGCTTCTCTTAGTTTATCCCTCATCCCTCATCCCTCATCCCTCATCCCTCATGAACTACCGCCTGACCATTCAATACGACGGCACGGATTTTCACGGCTGGCAGATGCAGGGCGCGGGCGAGCGCACGGTGCAGGGCGAACTGGCGCGCGCGCTATCGCTGATTGACGGGCGCGCGGTCGTCGTGCAAGGCGCGGGGCGGACGGACGCGGGCGTCCATGCGTTGGGGCAGGTGGCGAGCGTCGAGTTGCGGCGCGAACTCTCCGGCGACAAACTGCGCGCCGCGATCAACGGCAACCTCGCGCCGGACGTGCGCGTCATCGAGGCGGAGCCGGTTGCGCCGGACTTTCACGCGCGTTATTCGGCGCGCGGGAAAACTTACCGCTATCGCGTCTTCAACGCGCGCTACGCCTCCCCATTTCTGTTGCGCTACGCGCACACGGACGCGCGCCCGCTCGATGTCGCGCGGATGCGGGAATGCGCGCGTCTCTTCGTCGGCACGCACGATTGGACGGCGTTTTCCGCCGCGCAGGCCGACGTGGAGACGCGCGTGCGTACCGTGACCCGACTCGCCGTGCGCGACGTTTGGAGCGACGAAGGACGCGGGCGGCTCATCGAGATCACGGCGAGCGCGGAGGGCTTCCTGCGTTACATGGTGCGCTCAATCGCGGGCACGCTGCTCGAAGTCGGGCGGGGGCAGATGGACGCGGCGCAAGTCGAGCGCGCCATCGAAAGCGGCGAACGTTCCCTCGCGGGCGCAACCGCCCCGGCCAAAGGCCTGACGCTCGTGGAAGTGCATTATGAGTGACGGGTGACGGGTAACGGGTGACAGGATAGAACGACACTTTTTTTATCCTGTCACCTGTCACCCGTCACTTGTCACCGTTTGCTGTTGCATGCAGGCGTGTGCGGCGATTAAGATGCGGCGTCTTGTGAATGGCGTTCGATTCGTCAAGCTGGTTTGGGGAGAGCGTGAATGCTCGCGGATTTCGCGAAGGACATCGAGGCGGGGACGCGCGACGAGGCTCTGTTGAAGCGCGTCGCATGGGAACGCCTGCCGCGCCACGTCGGCATCATCATGGACGGCAACGGGCGTTGGGCGAAGGGGCGCGGGCTGCCGCGCATCGCCGGACACCGGGCGGGCGTCGAGGCGGTGCGCGCCGCCGTCGATACGAGCGCGCGGCTCGGACTCGGCGCGCTCACGCTCTATGCCTTCTCGACCGAGAACTGGAAACGCCCGCGTCTCGAAGTGGATGCGCTGATGCGGATGCTGAAACGCTATCTGCGGCTCGAACTCGAAGAGATCGACCGTCAGAACATCCGCTTCCAGACCATCGGCCGCACCGGCGCGCTTCCCGATAGCGTCCAACGCGAAATTCAAAAAGCCGTCGAGCGCACGGCCAAGAACGACGGACTCGTCCTCAGCGTCGCGCTCAACTACGGCGGGCGGGCGGAAATAGTTGACGCCTGCCGCGCCGCCATCGCGCGCTTGCAACGCGAAGGCCACGCGCCCGAACAGATCACGGAAGAAGACATCGCGCGCGAACTCTACACGCACGGACTCCCCGAACTCGACCTGCTCGTGCGGACGAGCGGCGAGATGCGCATCTCGAATTTTCTCCTCTGGCAGGCCGCCTACAGCGAGATTTACGTGACCGAAACCCTGTGGCCTGATTTCCGCCGCGTGCATCTGCTCGAAGCCGTCGTCGAGTATCAACGCCGCGACCGCCGCTTCGGCGGGCTGCAACTCGTGGCGAGCGCGAATTGAGCTTCGCCCGCCGCCCGCGCGCGTCATCTGCGAGCAACTATGGAAATCGCTTTACTCTTCGTCATCCTGCTGGTCGTGCTGTTCATCATCATGATGGTGCTGGTCATCTTAGCCATCAGTATGATTATTCGCTGGTTGTTCAAAGGCAGGGGGGATGGCAGCGGTTCGGCCATCAATTACATGGGCGGCGATAGTTATAGCGGCGGCTCGGGCGACAGTTCGGGCGGCGACTTCGGAGGCTTCGGCGGTGGGGGTGATTTCGGCGGCGGCGGGAGTGGCGGCGACTTCGACGGCGGCGATTCCGGCGGCGGAGACTCCGGCGGCGACGGCGGGGGCGGCGACGGCGGTTCGTCCGACTGAACGGCGCGCGGTCACCTGCGAGTTTCCACTTAGTTCTTCTATCTTCAAACTGAGCCTTCGCCGGGGCGCACGCTCTCGCCCATCCAATCACTGAAAACTAATGTCGCGCGTCATCACAGCCATCATCGCCCTGCCCATTCTCTTCGCCTCGATCTGGATCAGTCGTCTGGAACTGCTTTTCGTCACGCTGGCGGCGGCGGCGATGATGATCGGGCTATACGAATTCTGGATGTTGTCGGCGAAACGCGACGCGAAGGCGCAGCGGGAACTCGGCACGCTGTTCGCCATCGCGCTGCTCACGGCCTTCTATTTCAACGCGCCGGTCGAGTGGCCTGCGCTCCCGTTGATGATCATCGTCGCCTTCGTCATCGCCGCGCTCGCGGGCGCGATGCTCAAGGGCGCGCCCTTCGAGCGCATGATCCCGACGACGGGCGCAACCATCGGCGGCGTCTGCTACGTCGTCCTGCTCGGCGGTCATCTCGTTGCGCTGCGCGCCGGGTTCCCCATGCCGCTCGCGGCGCGTCTGCTCACCTTCTTTTTTCTCATCCTGATGGGTTCCGACACGGCGGCCTATTACACTGGGCGCGCCTTCGGCCGTCATAAACTCGCGCCAGCGGTCAGTCCGGGGAAGACGTGGGAGGGGGCGGCGGGCGGTCTCGCGGCCAGTCTCGGCTTCGCGGTCTTGGCTCACTACTGGTTCTTCCCCGAACTGCAACTGCGCGCGGCCTTGCCGCTGGCGGCGGCGATGAACGTGCTCGGCGTGGTGGGCGATTTGACGGAGAGCGCGCTCAAGCGCGGGTCGGGCGCGAAGGACGCGGCGCGGATTCTGCCCGGCCACGGCGGCCTGCTCGACCGGCTCGATAGCTTGCTCTTCAACGCGCCGCTCATCTACTATTTCGCCGTCTTCTATTTCGCCGACGCACTACAACGCGCGCAGCTTCCCTGAACCGCGTCGAATTGTTTCCAACGAACTCTTCAGCCACACACATGACAACGAAAAAGATTCTGCTCATCATCGGAGGCATCGTGGCCGTACTCGGACTCATCGTCGCGCTCTTTATCGGCGGCATCGTGTGGGTCGCCTTCGCCACCATCGGCAAGAGCGAAGCCGCCCAAACCGCCAAGACCTTTTTGCAACGGAACGAACAACTCAAAAGCGATATCGGCGACGTGCAAGACTTCGGCTTCTGGGTGACGGGCAACATCAACTCGAACAACGCGGACGGCGAGGCGACGCTCAACCTCAAAGTCATCGGCGCGCGCAAAACCGTCCCCGCGAGCGTCAACCTGGCTTACAGGAACGGCCGCGATTGGATCGTCGTCAAAGCCTCCTATCAAAACGACGCGAAGCAGACCGTCAACCTGCTCGACCCCTACGAGGGAGACGCCGAAGCCGGAGGCGACGCTCCGACGGATGATCCGGGCGGCGCGGGCGAAGGCTTCGACGAAGAGGATTTTGCCGCGAACGTGGTGCAATCCGAAGGGACGACGCTGGTCGTATTTCTAACGCAATCCAGTCTCGACAGCAAAGCCCTTGAAAAGACTCTGGATGAGTTGTCGGAAGACTATGCCGAGCGCGTGAACCTCGTCCGCTACAACGCCGACGAGCAGCCCGTCCTCTACAGACGCTTCCGCATCAAGCGGATGCCGCTCGTGTTGGTGTACAAAGATGGCGCGGAACAGGAGCGGCGCGCGGGCGCGATCTCGAAGCGACAACTGGCCGGGCTGCTCGACAGGTATCTGGAAACTGAATGAACCAACGGGGCATCGCGATTTTAGGTTCGACCGGCTCGATCGGCTGCAACACGTTGCGCGTGGTTGACGCCTTCGCCGACGATTTTCATCCCGTCGCGCTCGCCGCCGGGCGCAACGTGGGCAAACTCTCGGAACAGTGCGCGCGTTACCGGCCGGAACTCGTCTCGGTCGAAACCGAAGGCTGCGCCGAAGAGTTGCGCGCCGAGTTGCGGCGCACCAACGTCGCCGCGCCGCCGCGCATCCTGTGGGGCGAAGCGGGGCTGGTGGAAGTTGCCACGCACGCGGGCGCGAGTTGCGTCGTCAGCGCGACGGTCGGCGCGGTGGGTTTCGTGCCCACGCTGCGCGCGCTCGAAGCGGGGAAGCGCGTCGCGCTCGCCAACAAGGAGACGCTCGTGATGGCGGGCGAGTTGATGACGCGCGCGGCCGCCGCCTCGGGCGCGGAACTGCTGCCGGTCGATTCCGAACACAACGCCCTCCACCAATGCCTGCGCGGCGAGCGGCGCGAAGAGGTGCGTCGCCTCGTCCTGACCGCTTCCGGCGGCCCCTTTCGCACGAAGACGCGGGACGAGATGGAGCGCGCCACCGTGGCCGAGGCGATGCGCCACCCGACCTGGGAGATGGGCGCGAAGATCACGATCGATTCCGCGACGCTGATGAACAAGGGATTGGAAGTGATGGAGGCGCGCTGGCTGTTCGGCTTCGAGGCGGATCAGATAGACGTGCTCGTCCATCCCGAATCCATCGTCCACTCGATGATCGAACTCGTGGACGGCTCGGTCATCGCGCAGTTGGGCATGACCGACATGCGCCACGCCATTCAGTACGCGCTGACCTACCCGGAACGCCGCCCCTGTCAACTTCCCGCGCTTGATCTGACGCGCCTGTCCGCGCTCCATTTCGAAGCCCCCGACACGGAACGCTTCCCCTGCCTCGCGCTCGCCTACCGCGCCCTCCGCGCGGGCGGCACCACGCCCGCCGCCTTAAACGCCGCCAACGAAACGGCCGTCGCCGCGTTTCTCGATGAACGCATCCGTCTCACAGACATCCCGCACGTCATCGCACACGTGCTCGACGGCCACGAGTCGCGCCCCGTCACAGACCTCGACGCCGTGCTTGCCACGGACGCGGCCGCGCGACTGAGCGCGACGGCGGAGATCGCCGCGCTGGTTTCGCTGATCGGCTAGTTTGACGCGGTAAGTGCAAGCCCGTAAACTCTTTTGTGCAACCGTCGATGCGCGCGCCGCCTCTAAGCTGGTTCGCTGGTTGGTAGACGTTACCGGAGAAAGACGTTAAATAGCATGAACTTGATCGGTTTGCTCGCATTCATCTTCATTCTCGGCGCGGCCGTCGTGCTGCACGAGTTCGGCCACTTCATCGTGGCGAAACTTTTCAAAATGCGCGTGGAGACGTTTTCCGTCGGCTTCGGGCCGCGCCTGTTCGGGCGGCGTTGGGGCACGACCGACTATCGCGTCAGCCTGATCCCGCTCGGCGGCTACGTCAAGCTCGGCGGCGACGAATCGAACGCCGCGGTCGAGGGCGCGGGCGAGAGCGACATCCCCGTGAGCGAGCGTTTCGACTTGCGCCCGCGCTGGCAAAAGTTTCTCGTCATGGTGGCCGGGCCGACGATGAATATTTTAACGGCTCTCACGGTCTTCTGGATCGGCGCGATGATCTACGGCGTGCCCGCTTCGCCCACCTCGCCCGTCATTCGCTACGCCAGGCCGGGCGGCGTCTCCGAGGCGGCGGGCTTGCGTCCGGGCGACCGCATCGTTTCGTTCAACGGTAAAGACAATCCCTCGTGGGATCGTATTCGCGGCGACGTGAACCTCTCGCCCGAACAGCCCCTGCCGCTCGTGGTGGAACGCGAAGGGCAGCGCGTGCCTTTGACGATTAAGCCGAGCAAATATACGGAAGAGGGCGAGAGCATCGGCGAGGTCGATTTCCGCCTCGACTATGGCGAGTTGCCCGTGATGATCACGGAGGTGGTCGCCGGTTCTCCCGCCGAGCGGGCGGGCTTGAAGCCGAACGACCGGGTGCTGGCCGTCAACGACGAGCCGGTGCGCGATGAGTTCGACGTGCGCGCCTTCATTCAGGCGCACCCGAAAGAGGCCGTGCGCCTCTCCATCGAGCGCAACGGGCAGCGGCAGGAAGTGACCGCCACCACCAACGAGGAAGGAAAGATCGGGTTCGCCCCCACTTCGATTTTGCCCCAGCGCAGCGTCGGCCCCGTCGCGGCCTTTCAACATTCCATCAATCGCAACCTCGAAATTCTACGCATGACGGGCGCGGCCTTCGCGCAAATCTTTCGCGGTCAGCGTTCGGCGCGCGAATCGCTCTCCGGCCCCATCGGCATCGCCCGCGCTTCTTCGACCGCCGCCAACAAGTTAGGCTGGGCGGGCGTGTTCACGATGCTCGGTTTCCTGAGTTTGAATCTCGGCGTCGTCAACCTGCTCCCGATCCCCGTGCTCGACGGCGGCGCGATCTTCCTGTTGTGGATCGAAGCCGTGCTCGGCTGGATCGGCGTCAAGCTCTCGATGACCGTGCGCGAGCGCATACAGCAGGTCGGGATGGTAATGCTGCTCCTGTTGATGGGCTTCGTCATCACGAACGACCTGCTCAAAGAGGCTTCGCGCTTCCGCTCCTCCGGCGAAGAGAAGCCCGCGGCCACCCAACCGGCCAAATAGTAGTTGCAGGTTTCAGGTTTCAGGTTTCAGGTTCAGGACAAAAAACCTCTAACCTCAGTCCTGAAACTTGAAACCTGAAACTTGAAACCTTATGAGACAGACGCGAGCGGTTAAAATCGGGAACTTACAGGTCGGCGGAGGCGCGCCCGTCGCCGTCCAGTCCATGACGAAAACGGACACGTCGGACGTTGACGGCACGGTCAAACAGATCGAAGAGATGTTGAGCGCGGGCTGCGAGATCGTTCGTCTCGCCGTGCCCGACAAAGACGCCGCCGTCGCGCTCAAAGAGATCAGGCGGCGCGTGCCCGGCGTGCCGCTCGTCGCCGACATTCACTTCCACTATAAGCTGGCTCTGATGGCCCTGGACGCGGGCGTGGATAAGCTGCGCCTCAATCCCGGCAACATCGGCGCGCACGAACGCGTGCGCGAGGTGACGCGCGCCGCGCAGGCGCAGGGCGTGCCCATCCGCATCGGCGTCAACGGCGGCTCGCTCGAAAAAGATTTGCTGGCGAAGTACGGCACGGCGACGCCGGAGGCGATGGTCGAGTCGGCCTTGCGCCACATCCGCATCCTCGAAGATTTGAACTTCGGCGACATCATCGTCTCGCTCAAAGCCTCGGACGTACACCGCACGGTCGCCGCTTACCGCCTGCTCTCCCGGCAGGTTGATTACCCGCTCCACCTCGGCGTGACCGAGGCGGGCACGGCCTTTAGCGGCTCGATCAAATCAAGCATCGGCCTCGGCATCCTGTTGCACGAAGGCATCGGCGATACCATCCGCGTCTCGCTGGCGGCCGAACCGCACGAAGAGGTGCGCGTCGCGTGGGAGATTCTGAAGTCGCTGGAATTGCGGCAGCGCGGCGTGACGGTGGTGGCGTGCCCGACCTGCGGCCGACTCGACGTGGACGACTTCGTCGGCATCGTCACCGAGATCGAACGCCGTCTCGCGCACATCGAGGAGCCGCTGCACCTGTCGATCATGGGTTGCGCCGTCAACGGGCCGGGCGAGGCGCACGACTCCCAACTCGGCGTCACGTTCGGGCGCGGCGTCGGCATGATCTACAAGGACGGCAAGCCGATGCGCAAGGTGGCGGGCGCGGACATCGTCGAAGCCTTCGTCGCGGAGACCGAAAAACTGGTCGCCGAAGGCGCGGCGGCCAAAGCCGCGGAGCCGCCCGAACTCGTCACCATCGAAAGATAAAGACAGGGCACAGGGCACAGGGCACAAGGCAAAGGGTTAAGGGGTAAAGGGTAAGGGGGAAAGGGAAGCGCCAGAGATGGTCTTTCCTTTCCCCCTTCCCCTTTACCCCTTAACCCTTAACCCTTAACCTTTTCGCCCTGCCTACCTGCTTGCCATCGAGAGCAGCAGGGCGTCGGTGGCGACGCGGCGGTTGATATTGACGGCGAGTTGGCCGCGTAGGTCTCGTATGCGCGCCATCCAGTCGGACGCATGGCGGCGGTCGAGTCCCGCGCCGAGACGCGCGAGACGCGGGCGGAGGTCTTCGTTGACGATCTTAGCAGCGGGGTCGAGCGAGAGCAGCCACGCGTCGCGGATGAGCGTTTCGAGCGTGTCGAGTCGCGGCTCGAACTCGTCCTTGCGCTTCGCGTCGCTCAGGTCTTCGGCGGCGCGCAGCAACCGCACGCGGTCGGTCTGAACGGCCGTCAGCGCATCGAGGACGGAGAGCATCGCCTCGCGCCCTTCACGATAGCTGTCGAGGTTGAGCGAGAGGGCGAGGCCGAGGCGTCCGCGCGCGAGGTGCGCGGCCAGACGCGCCTCTTCGCCCGCGCGCCGCTTGTGGCCGACCAGATATTCTTCGATCTCTTCCGCCGTGAGCGGCGCGAAACGGATCGTTTGGCAGCGCGAGCGGATCGTCGTGAGCAGGTTGGCGGGACGCGCGGTGACCAGGATGATGTATGACGTGGGCGAAGGTTCTTCGAGCGTCTTGAGCAGCGCGTTGGACGCTTGGGGGTTCATCTTGTCCGCGTCTTCGATGATAAAGACGCGCGCTTTGCCTTCGTGCGGGCGGAAGTTGGTTTCAAGTTCAACGTCGCGGATTTGGTGGACGTTAATCACGCGTTTGTCAGTTCTGATCAATCCGACATCCCTGTGCTCGCTCCAAACGATGTGTTTGGCGTCGTCGGCCTGATCGTCCGGGGCGTCCGCGAAATGCTTGATGCGGATGCACGACGAACATTTGTCGCAGGCTTCGACGCCGGCGGGGGCGAGGCAGTTGAGAGCTTTGGCGAGTTCGAGCGCGAAGAGTTTTTTGCCGATGGCATCTTCGCCCGCGAAGAGGAGCGCGCCGGGCACGCGCCGCGCCGCGAGCATGCGGCGCAGCGTCTCTTTCGCGCGCTGGTTTCCGACGAGATGATCAAACATAGCGATAGAAGTTTAGAGGCCGGTGGCGAGCGGGTAGAGATTAGAGCCGACCGGGTTTTGTTTTAACTGACCCCTGACACTCTCACCTTCGGCCTCCGACCTCTAGCCCCGGCTTTCGATGAACGGGACGACGATGTCGAGCACGTGCGCGTGGATTTCTTCGACGGAGAGGCTCGCGTCGATAATTCGCACGCGCGCGGGTTCGGCGGCGGCGATCCGCAAATAGGCGTCGCGCACGCGCGCGTGAAAATTTTCCGCTTCGAGTTCGAGCCGGTCGCTCGGCGCGGCATCGCCACCGCCGCCGGTCGTCCGACGGCGCGCGCGTTCTTTGCTTTCAGCGACGGAGAGGTCGAAGAGGAGCGTCAAATCGGGCTTGAGGCCGCCGGTGGCAAGGGCGATCACTTCCGTCACGAGCGAAGGCTCGAAGCCGCGCCCCGCGCCCTGATAGGCGACCGTGGCATCGGCGTAGCGGTCGGAGAGCACGACGCGCCCGGCGGCGAGCGCGGGGTTGAGCAGCGCGCGCACGTGTTGGGCGCGGTCGGCGGCGTAGAGCAAAAGTTCGGCGAGCGGGTCAACCTGCTCCTGTGCGTCGAGCAGGGTTTCGCGCAGGCGCGCGCCGAGCGGCGTGCCGCCGGGTTCGCGCGTCTGCACCACGTTCAGGCCGCGCAGGCGCAGCACGCTCGCCAGCATACGCACCTGCGTGGACTTGCCCGAACCGTCAATGCCTTCAAAGGTGATGAATGTGCCGTTCAAAAAAAGTGGGACTCCGTGGGGTTGTTCGGGGGGAGCGGGATTCGGGTTCAGCCGTCGGAGCGGTCGGAGGCGTCGCCGCTGCCGCCTGCCGCCTCGCCCGCGTCGAAAGAGTGCGCGGCGCGCAGTTCGCCGCTGGTGTGGCGGCGCGCGTGTGAGATGGTGGAGATCGCGTGTTTGAAGATCAACTGTTCCTGCACGCCCGCTTCCAGCAGCACCGAAAATTTGTCGAAGCTCTTGATCCGACCCGTGAGCTTCGCGCCGTTCATCAGGTAGATCGTGACGGCGTCTTTTTCACGTCGTACCGTGTTCAAAAAAGCGTCTTGAATATTTTGGGGAGAAGGCTTCGTGTCCACTGCAACACTCCACACCGATTGACTAGTAATTATTAGTGTCGTCAGATTACAACACGCTGTCAAGCGTGACAAGTAAATGTTGACGCATGCCACTCAAAACGGCCGGGACGGCGGCGCGGTTACAAAATTCGCCCGCCCGTCGGCGCGCGGTTACAAAATTCGCGCGCCCGTTGGCTCGCGGCCGCGCCCCGGACAGGCTCATTCCACACCTGCTGCGAGCAATTGGCCGACGCGCGCAAAGATGCGTTGCTGCACTTCCGGCGAGTCGCCGAAGCCCTCGCACCACTCGACGCCCGCTTCGCGGCGAAACCATGTCAACTGGCGCTTGGCGTAGTGGCGCACGTCGAGTTTGGTCTGTTCCAACGCGCTCTCACGCGTGCGCTCGCCGCGGATAAATTCGACGACGCGCCGGTAGCCATGCGCGCCGAGCGCGTTGGAGGCGGCGGGCACGCCCGCTGCCAACAGGCCGCGCACCTCTTCGATCAAGCCCGCCTCGAAATGGCGTTCGGCGCGCCGGTTGATGCGTGCGTAGAGGTCGGCGCGCGGAGGCGAGAGGGCAAAGATGCGGAGGCGCGCGGCGAAGGCGGGGGGCGCGGGGCGCGCGGGTTGTTGGAGCGAGAGCGGCGCGCCCGTCTGCACGCGAACTTCGAGCGCGCGCTGCACGCGCGACCAATCGCGCGGTTGGAGCCGCGAGGCGGTGGCCGGGTCGAGGCGGCGCAGAATCTTGTGCAGATGTTCCGCGCCGCGTCGCTCCCTGATCTGCGTCAGGCGCGCGCGCCAGGCCGGGTCGGTCGGCGGACTCGGAAAGAAAGGTTCCCTGAGCGCGCGCAAGTAGAAGCCCGTGCCGCCGACGAGGAGCGCGAGACGGCCGCGCGCTTCGATCTCCGCGATCTTTTCCGCCGCCGCCTCAGCCCACGCGCCGGCCGTGTAGTTGAACACGGGCGGTACGAAATCGATCAGGTGATGCGGCACGCCGCGTCTTTCGGCGAGCGGCACTTTCGCCGTGGCGATCTCGATGCCTTGATAGACCTGCACGGAATCGCAGTTGATGATCTCGCCGCCGAAGCGCAAGGCCAACTCGATGCCGAGGTCGCTTTTCCCCGAAGCCGTGGGGCCGACGACTGCAATGATCGGTTGTGAATGGGTTGGAGAACTCACGCGGCGGAGAAGTAGAGACGAAGGATGAGCGCGACCCAGATGATCGCCAGCAGCGCGAGCGCGCCGACCAGTTGTGCGCGAGAGAAACGCATCGAAGCCTTGAATGGTGAATCGTCAATCGTGAATAGACGAAGCAGGGGTTTCTCGATACACGATTTACGATTCACGATTGACTAAAAATTCTTCCAGTTGTTCGTCGGTCGGGCGGACGAGGGCGCGCTCGCCGCGAGCGAAGACGGGGACGAGATTTTGTCTCGTCAGCCGGTACATCGCGCGCAGCGCGCCGAAGTCTCTCTGCACGTCGCGTTCGACGTAGGTTATCCGGCGGCGCGCGAGCCACCGCCGCGCGCCATCGCAAAGCGGGCACTGGGGCACGACGTAGAGCGTGACGGCGTCGGCGTTCGGTGTCTCCGGCATAGGGTGTGGACGTGCGGCCTTGAGCGCGGCAGGCCGCTCAGTACATCTTCGTCAGATCAATTCCCGTGTAATAGTTTTTGAGAATCTGTTCGTAGCCGAGACCCGCGCGCGCCATGCCGTATGCGCCGACCTGGCACATGCCGACGCCGTGACCCCAGCCGCGTCCCGTGAAGACGAAACTCGTGACGCGCCCCGCCTCGTCGTATTTGCGGTCGATCACAAAGAGTTGTTCGCGCAGGCCGAGAGCGGAACGAATCCGCCCGCCGCGCACGTGCGCCGTGCCGCTTGCGCCCGTGACTTCGAGGTCGAGCGCGCGGCGCGATGCCCCGCGTGCCACGACGCGGAGGTCAACGAGCGAACCGATGCGGCCGGTGCGGCGCGCGAGCCGGTTGGCGACCTCGGCCACGCTCAAGGTGGTCGTCCACGTCGTATACGGCGAGACGCGTTCGGCCGACGCGCCCTTCGGCGGCGCGTGCAACTCAAGATAGTCAACCGCGCCGCGCGCGTCCGTGTGATAGGTGACGGGTTCGCCGCCCACGACGCTGACGCTGCGCGACTGGAACAGCCCGTCGCCGAAAGCGCGGAAGAGATAAGCATCGGCGGCGAGCGCGAGAGCGCGCTCCGGCGATTTGCCCGCGCGCACGACGAGCGTGCCGCCGACGGGCGACCGCGCCGTCGCCTTCTGCAACCCGAACAGGCCGCGCGCTTCGAGCAGGCTGACGACGGTGTGAATGGCGCGCGCGCGCGTCATGGGCTGGCGTGGCCTGAGCGTCGCATCGGGGTGAAGCGAGAGATGGCCGTCGCGCAAGAGCATCGCCACGTCGGCGCGATTGGGGGCGGGGATGTCTTCGCCGTCGCGGAAGGCGAGCAGGTGACTCACGTCGTCGGCGGAGAGCAGCACGTCGGCGCGGCTCTCGCCGTCGAGCGTGAGCATGAGCGCGGAAGTGAAGCCGGGCGGGCGCGTCGCGTCGTTGTTGACGACGGCGGGCGTCGTGCGGCGCGCGAGCCGCGCGGCGACTTCGAACAGGGCGCGCGCCTCTTCGGCGGAGAGGGCGGCGGCGAGCCATTCGTCGTTGAGCCGTGCGGGCAGGCGGAAGCCGTGGACGGCGAGCAACGCGCTCTCACGCGCGCTGGCGGCGTGTTCGGCGGCGCGGAGGTTTCCCGGTTCGCGCGCGGTTTGAATGAGCGTCTGCGCGAGCGATGCGTGCGAAGGGTGCGCGCTGCATTCGCGCCCGCGCAGGTAGGGGACAGGCTCGCCGCCGAAGATGTTCTCGGCATGTTCGGTGCGCCCGCCGCAGGTGGAAGTGTAGAGGGCGTTGATCGGCTCGCCGCGATAGGTGGCGATCAGGCCGCGCGTCTCTTCGACGGCGCGCGTGGAGAGCGGGTGCTCGGTGGAGAGTCCGCCGTAAACCTGCGAGCGAATGGTCGGCAGGAGATCGAAACCGGCGGCGGTGAATTGGCCGCGGTTGCTGACGGCGTAGGTGCGCGCCGCCACGGCCTGCGCCTTCAGGGCTTCGAGCGCGCCATAGCCGCCGGGCGAAAGTTCGTTCGGCACGACGCCGCGCACGTAATCTTCGAGGCCGAGGACGTTGACGACCGTGAGCGAGCCGTTCAGGTTCGTGAACACTTCGAGACGACCGCGATAAGGCTTCTCGTTGAAGCGCACGGGCGCGCTCGCTTCCGTCGGGGCGAACGTGACGGGCGCGCGTGAGTCTAAGAGCGGCGACGTGCCGCCCGCGTAGACGACGAGGCCGCGCGTCGGCAGCACCGAGCGCGAGGCGAGCCGCAGGCCGTTGCCGGTCTGCGCCGTCGAACTTGAGGGCGTGCGTCGCGCGGAGAGTGCGCCGGTCGGATTCGTGCGCGGGGCGGTCGTGTGATTCGGAGCGCGCGTCGCCGCTTTGGCGTCCGAAGGGCGGGCGGCGATTTCCGTTGCGCCTGCGGCGGCTGATGACGTACCGACGAGCGAGACGGCGGCGATGCCCGCCTCTTCGAGCCGGGTGCGAAGTTCTTCGGCTTCGGCGCGCGGGGCGGGCAGGCCGACGCGCACGCGCCACGTCGGAGCGGCCGGGTCGCGTAGCACTTCCGGCGCGTCGCCCGTCAACTCTCGCACCTCGCGCGCGATCGTTTCGGCCTGCGCCGCGCTCGTCACCGCCGCGATCTCGACGCGGAACAGACCGCCTTCGCCCACGGGCGACGCGGGAAGCGGCGTGAGCATGCGCGGTTCGATGCGCACGCGCGAGACGGCGAGCGCGGCGGGCGCGGCCGTCTCGCCGGGCTGCATTTGCAGGACGCTCAACGACTGCCCGCTCGTCGAGATGGTGACCGAGCGCGCGCTCGTCGAGAGGCCGATGCGGATGCTCGGCTCGGCGTCGAGTCGGCGGACGACGACATCATCGCGCGCGGGTTGAATGGGCGGCGCGGCCGTGGCCTCGCTCCCGACGCGGCGCGGGCGCGTCTGCCCGCCCTCCTCCTGCGCCAACGCAAAAGCCTGCGCGAGCAGCGCGAACGCGACGGATAACGCGATGAGCCTGGTTAGATTGAAAGGATGGGTCAACATCAAACGCACTTCCCGCGGGGCGATGCCACCTTCCGCACAGCCGCGCGCTTATACTACTACAACTCGCGCGCCCTGGAATCGTCAAGCGAGCAACAACCCGTGCAACAAACCGAGCGCGCCGCCCGCGAGCACGACCCACAACACGTCGAGTTTCCAACGATAGAGCGCGACGAAAGCGGCGACGCTCAAGCCCGCCGCAAACCAGTTCGTCGCGCCCGCGAATCCCTGCGGCCGGATGACGGCCGCGCCGAAGACGAGCGCGAGATTGAGGATGACGCCGACCACGGCCGCCGTGATGCCGGAGAGCGCGCCCGTCAGGTTTTTGTTGCCGCGCAGCCGCTCGATGTAGGGCGCGCCGAGGAAGATGAAGATGAAGCAGGGGAGAAAGGTGGTGTAGGTCGTCACGAGCGCGCCCGCGATGGCGCTCGCGGTTTGGCCGAGACCGGCGGCCGGGTGATTCCAACCGGCCATGAAGCCGACGAATTGCAGCACCATGATGAGCGGGCCGGGCGTCGTTTCGGCCAGCGCGAGACCGTCCACGGCTTGCGCGTGCGTGAGCCAGTGGTAGGAACCGACGGCGGCCTGCGTGACGTATGCCAGCACGGCGTAAGCTCCGCCGAAAGTGACGAGCGCGGCCTGCGTGAAGAAGCGATACTCCTCGGCGTGCAGGCTCCCCCAACCGCCCCACCAGATGATCGCGGCGAACGGCAACGCCCAGAGCAGCAGCCCGGCGAGGAGAATTTTGAGCGTCCTGATTTTTGAGGGGAGCGTGTGCGCGGGCGGCGGCGCGTCGTCTTCGATCACGAAAGCGGGCGGCAGCAGCGGCGGCGTCGAGCGTTCGGTTGAAGTCTCGTCTCGCTGTGTTTCGTCTCGCTGTGTTTCGTCTCGCGTCTCGCGCCCGGCCGAACCGCCGCCGCCCTTCGCCGCGCCCGCCGGAGGCGCGACGAAAATGTGCGGCCAGAGGCGCGCGCCCGCGAGTCCGCAGAGACCGGCCGCGAGCACGATGAGCGGGAAGGGAACGTGCAGGAAAAAGATGGCGACGAACGCCGCCGCCGCGATGAGAAAATGGGCGCGCCGCTTGAGCGCGCGCCCGCCGAGCTTCAAGAGAGCCTCGACGACGATCGCCACGACCACCGGCTTGAACCCGCCGAGCACCCCGGCAATCGAATTGAGTTGCCCGTATCTCGCGTAGGTGTAAGAGAGCGCTAGCAGGAGGATGATCGAAGGGATGACGAAGAACGCGCCCGCCACGATGCCGCCGATGGTGCGGTGCATGAGCCAGCCGATGTAGATGGCGAGTTGGGTCGCTTCGGGGCCGGGCAGGAGCATGCAATAGTTGAGCGCGTGCAGGAAACGTTCCTCGCTCAACCAACGCCTGCGCTCGACCAACTCGCGGTGCATGATCGCGATCTGTCCCGCCGGGCCGCCGAACGAGATGAATCCCAACTTGACCCAGAAACGAAACGCTTCGCCGAACGAGACGCGCGGCGCGACCGGGCGCGACTCCTTGACGCGCCCGTCCCAAGGCGGCTGCGACAACGGCGACTCCGGCGCGCGCGGCGTCATTTCATTTCCGCCCTCGTTCATACGGCCTCGCCGCCTCGTTCGAGCGCGGCGACGGCGAGCGTGTGAAACTGCCGCCTGACGCCGTTGATGTTGACGAAGGGGAGCGTGCGCGTGTGCGTCCGGTTGGTGAGCAGGATCAGGACGCGTTCGTGCGCGGCGTCGATCCAGCAACTCGTCCCGGTGAAACCGAGGTGGCCGAAGCTATCGGGCGGGAGCGCGCCGCCCGCCGTCGAGTCGGGCGTCGCGGCGAGTTGCCAGGCGAAGGAGCGCGCCTCGTTCAGGTGCGGCGTCAGGTTCGTGCGAAAGAGCGTACAGGTTTCGGGCGCGAGCAATTCGGTGCGCGCCGCGATGAACTGCTCCGCGAGGCGCAGCGTCTCGCGCGCGTTCGAGAAGAGACCGGCGTGTCCCGCCGCGCCGCCGAGAAAATAGGCGTTGCCGTCATGCACCTCGCCCCAGATCAATTCCTCGCGCCACGCGCCGGACGCTTTCTCAGCCCTTCCTTCCGCCCGTCCCATTCCTACTTCTACTTCTACTTCATCTTCTTGCGCCTCGCACATCCCGCGCTCGTAGGCGTTGCCCGCCAGTTCGCACGCGGCCGTCCCGGTCAGGAACGCGCGTTCGGGTTTGAAAAACGTTCGTTCGAGTTTGAGCGGCCGGAAGATTTCCCGCGCGGCCAACTCGTCTATCGGCGCGCCGCAAATTTTTTCGAGCAACAGGCCGAGCGTGATGAAACCGAGATCGCTATAGACGACCCGCGTGCCCGTCTCATATTCAAGACCCGCCGCCGTGATCGCTTCCAGCACGCGCTCACGGCGATTGTCGGTCGAGATGCGTAGCGGCCGCCACGCGGGGAGGCCGGACGTGTGCGTCAACAGGTGGCGCACAGTGATCGCGCGCCCCGCCCCGCGCGCGAACTCCGGCAGGTACGCGGCCACGGTTCGTTCCAACTCCAACGCGCCGCGCTCGACGAGACGCGCCGCGAGCAACCCCGTTACGAGCGGCTTCGTCAGCGACGCGAGATCGTAGATCGTCCCGGCGGTCGCCGCGTGGCGCACGGGTTCGCTGACGGCGAACCCGTGCGCGCCGGAGAAACGGACGCGCCCCCGTTCGGCGACGAGATAGACGGCGGAAGGGAAGTCGCCCGCCGCGATGCGCCCGGCGAGGAGCGCGTCGATCTGTTCATCAGGCGAATTGCGTTGGGAGGTCAAAGGCGTGGCTCGGCTTGTCAGGTGTGGTCGGCCAATTTGAAAGTCGCGGGCGAGGCCAGCCCGTGCAGCCCGGCGTTGGCGGTGTGCTCGTGGATGCGTTCGAGCACGCGCAGGGCGAGGGCGAGCGCGCGCCGTCCGTCCGCGCCGCTGACGGGCGGCGGTTCGCTGGCTGCGGCGGCGGCGAGGAACGTTTCGATCTCGGCGCGCAGCGGTTCGACATCGCTGATGTCGAGACGACGATGTTGGACGCCGGGGCGCGCATTCGCGGGGTCGGGCGGCGGCGCGAGGCTGCTGATCGAAGCGTAGCGCGCGGCGTAATCGACCGCGACGTAATCGTGCGGTTGGAAGAAACGCATCTTGCGAATCTTCTCCATGCCGACGCGCGAAGCGGTGATGTTGGCGACCGCGCCCGTGGCGAATTCGATGCGCGCGTTGGCCGCATCCACGCGCTCCGTCAACACGGGAATCCCGACGGCGCGCACGTCCGTCACTTCCACGTCGCTCCCGACGAGCCACTGCACGATGTCGAGATCGTGAATCATCAGGTCGAGCACCACGTCGATGTCGAGCGAGCGGGCGGTGAATTCGCCGACGCGATGAATCTCGAAATAGAGCGGGCTGCTGACGTGCGGGTAGAGCGCGGCGAGCGCGGGGTTGAAGCGTTCGACGTGGCCGACCATGAGCGTCGCGCCGCCGCGCGCGGCCGCCTGCATCATCCGGTCGGCTTCCGCGAGCGTGTGCGAGATGGGCTTCTCGACGAGCACGTGAATGCCCGCTTCGAGCAGCGGGCAGGCGATATCGGCGTGCGCTTCGGTCGGGACGGCGAGACTCACGGCGTCGATGCGGCCGAGGAGACTACGCCAGTCGGTCGTCCATTCGGTTTCGCGTTCGGAGGCGATGCGGCGCGCCGTCGCTTCGTCCGTATCGCAGACGGCGACGAACTGCGCGCGTCCCTCCGCGGCGAGCGCGGCGTGGATGCGCGCGTGTTGGCGTCCGAGGTGGCCTGTGCCGATGGCGGCGGTGCGAAGGGTCATTGTCACGTTGTCCGTAGTTGGGTGTCCGTGGTTAGAATTGCCGAGACAGTGTCAGCGACAGAAGTCCGTGCCTTCTCAACGCCCGCTCGCTTGTCCCGTAGATTGAACAAAACCGCCGCTTCGTTGATACTCGCCGTCTGTTTTTAACCACGGACAATTGACCACTGACTACTGACTGCTTTGGGGTGACTATACTTGCAACCTTCGACGCTTGCCAAGCGCGGCTGGCTTTTGCTGTTGACGACGACCGCCATCGTCTACTTTTACGGGTTGGGGCGCGTGCCCTTCGTCGGCGCGGACGAACCGCGTTACGCGCAGGTGGCGCGCGAGATGTTCGAGCGCGGCGACGCGGTAACGCCGACGCTCGGCGGCCACACCTGGTTCGAGAAGCCCGCGCTCGTCTACTGGGCGGCGATGGCCGGTTACAAGTTGTTCGGCGTGGGGGAGTGGACGGCGCGCATCGGCGTGGCCTCGGCCGGGTGGTTGACGGTGTTCCTCGTCGGGTGGGCGGCGAAGCGCGTCGAAGCGAGCGCGGGCGAGCGCGGGCGTTGGCTGCAACTCTCGGCGGGCGCGGCGGCGGCGACGAGCGCGGGGCTAATCGTCTTTTCGCGCGGGGTGAATTTCGATGTCTTCGTGACGATGGCCGTGGCGTGCGCGCTCGCGTTTTACTTCGCGGCGGAACTTGAGCCGGGGGCGCGCCGCAAGCGTCGGCTGCTCGCGGGATTTTACGCCGGGATGGGCGTGGCACTACTGGCGAAAGGCTTGATCGGCGTGGTCATCCCCGTGGGCGTGGTCGTCGTCTATTGTTTGTTGCGGCGGCGTTGGCCGGACGCGTGGAAGTCGGCCTTCTGGGGATTCCTGATCACGTTGGCCGTGGCCGCCCCCTGGTACGCGCCCGTCATCGCGCGCCACGGGTGGACGTTCGTGGACGAGTTTTTCATCAAGCACCACTTCGCGCGCTACCTCTCGAACAAGTATCACCACCCGCAGCCGTTCTGGTTCTATTTCGCCATCATCCCCGCGCTGCTGCTGCCGTGGAGCGCGTTCCTCGCCGCGGGCGTCGCGCACGCGCGGCGTTGGAATTGGCGCGGCGGCAGTGACGACGACGCGCTCGGCAAACTGCGCTTCTTCGCGCTCGCCTGGGTGTTGTTCCCGCTGCTCTTTTTTTCGCTGTCCGGCTCGAAGCTGCCGGGGTACATCCTGCCCGCGCTGCCGGGCGCGGCGTTGCTCGCGGGCGAAAGGCTCGCCGGGTTTCTGCGCGGCGAGGGGAGCGCGCGGCCGCTGCGTGCGACCGGCGCGCTGATGCTCGTGTTAGCCGTCGCCGGGTTGGCCTACGAGTTGAACGCGGCGGAACTATCGCGCGCCCGCATCGCGCTCGTCACCGCGCCGGTCGTCGTTGTGAGCGCGTACGTCCTGTTATTCGCGGCACGGCGACGCGAACTGTGCGTGTCGCTCGTCGTCGGCGTGTCGTTTCTGACGACGATGCTGATCGTGGGTGGCGCGGCGGAACAGTTGGCGGCGCGCGAGTCCGTGCGCGATCTGCTGCGCGCGGCGGCGGGTCGCGGCTATGGGGCGTCGCCGGTCTTGAATCTGCACAACGTCGAACGCACGTCGCAGTTCTACGCGGCGGGGCGTTTGATTTACGACGAGGGGCGCGGCGAGCCGCGAAAATTTGAAGGCGCGGGCGAAGTGTGGGAGACGGCGAGAGAGAGAGGCGAGACGCTTCTGGTCATCGTGCCGGAGGAACACCTGCGGCAGTTGCTCGACTTCCGGCCGTTGGAGACGGAAGTGATCGGCGATAACGGGACGTTGACGCTCGTGGCCGCGCGGGCGCGTTGATTGCGGGCGACGCCGTGGATCATTTGGGGCGGGAGTCTTCGTTGAAAGCCTGCGAGAAAAATTCGATGACGAGGCGGTCGTAAGTCTCGCCCTGTTCGCCGGTGGCGGACGAAGCGGTGAAGCCCGTCACGGGCAGGTCGGCATGCAGCGCGACGGGCGGCGACGACGACGAAGGAAAGCATTGCGCCAGAGCGCGCGTGGACTCGCGCAACTCGCCCGCATCCAGACCGCTGACGAGCAGCACGCGCCGACCCGCCGACTGTGCGGCGAGATCACATGAAGATTCGTTTTCGTAACCGCCGAGAAAATAGATACGCGCCGCGCCGCGCATGAATAGATTGAGCAGGCCGTTGTCGAAGCCGACGCGCTCGCGGGTGGCGTGGCCGAGCAGTTCGTCGGGCGAGGCGGGGACGGAATCGAGGACGAGCGCGCGCACTTGCGCCTGCCCCTGTTGGCGGGCGGAGGCGGCGAGCGCGGCATACGCCCCGAGTTCGACGCCGTAGAAGCCGTAGCGTTCGCCGACGAGCGGACGCTGCCGCCCGGTGGTCTTGAGATTGCTCAGGAAGGAGACGGCCGCCGCCACGTCGGCCGTTTCGCGCGCGCCGAAAGAGGTGCGCGCGCTGTGCGGATTTTCGCCGTGGCCGCGCAGGTCAGGCCAGAGAATCGTGTAGTTGGTGGCTTCGTTGATCTTGACGCCGAGATTCAGGAGCCACGAGCGATCCGCGCCGTAGCGATGCAGGAGCACGACGGCGGGCGCGCCCTCCGCGCCGCGCAGCAGCCAGCCGCGCGCCGCCGTGCCGTCCGAATTGTTCCAACGCTCCTCGCTCACGCGCAAGCCCCGCGCGCTGTAGGCAGGGAAGGTTTCCGGCGTGACGAGATACGGGTGCGTCACGGGGCGCGCAATCGTGTGGACGATAAACAAGAGACCCGCGCCGACGCCCAACACCAAAAGCAACGCCACCGGCAGCAGCGCTTTGAATAATCTCCGTCCCGGTCGTGTGCGTTGAGACATATAATCAAAGGCGGTCAGTCGTCAGTTGTCAGTCGTCAGTTGTTCTACGCCCGCCATCAATCGTTCAAGTCTATCTTTAGCCACTCGCGCTACCGCCACATGCAACTGACCACTGACCACTGACCACGGACAACTGACCACTGACTACTGACTACTGACCACTGACTACTGACCGCCGACCTCGTTCATCCTCTCCCGCGCCCGTTCGTAATCCGCGGGCGTGTTGACGTTCAGGAAGAATAGTTCGGCGTCCCGGAGGTCGGCCAATTCCGCCGGGGCAACCCAACGCGTCCGTGCCTGCTGCAACAGAACGCGCGGGCGTCGCTCGCCTGCGCCGAGGAGGCGTGCGGCGAGTTCGAGACAACGCGCGGGCGCATAGAGCGCGCACAGCGGTTGCGGCCGCCCGTCCGTTTGTCGCGGCGCGACGGCGTCAACGTCCTCCGTTCGCAATGCGCCGAGACGGGTGAAAAGCTCGCCCGTGACGAACGGCAGGTCGCAGGAGACGACGGCCGCCCACGGCGCGCGGCAGGCGGCGAGCGCGGCGTGCAAACCGCCGAGCGCGCCGCAGTCGCGGTAGATGTCTGCGACCACCGGGAAACTCAATCCGGCCGACTCCGGCCTCGCGCTGACGATGCTGATCTCCGGCGCAAACGCGCCGAGCGCGGCCGCGACGCGTTCCGTCAAGGTGCGCCCGCCGAGCCTGAGACGCGCCTTGTCCGTGCCCATGCGGCTCGACGCGCCGCCGGCGAGGATGAAGCCCTCCGCGTCAGTCATGGATGATCCGCTGCGCCACTACTGCTGGTCGGGGTGGAAGGGACGCCAAATCTCGTGAGTGTCTAACGAACGGCTTGCTTGGAGATGATGACGAAGGCATCGCCCGCGAAAATTAACACGCCGCGCGAAGCGTCGGCAAGGCACTAGCGGCCGCGCGGGCGCGGGGAAAGTTATCGAGTCGAGGACGGGCGCGGCTCGGCCGTCGATGACAACCTTTCCATTGCCTTGACCATCTGAGAAACCGGACGCTATAGTCGCTGTGGTTGTTTCAAGGGTGCGCCGGTCGTGGCGAAAGCCGCCCGCGGCGCGACTCCGGCCTGAGTTGCTCGACATGCTGCCCCCCGTTCCAAAAGGTATTCACATGAAAAAACTGTTTCGTTCCGCGCTGGCTTTAGCCTTCGCGCTCAACGTGTCGGCCGCTTTCACGGCGGCGCAAACTCCCGCCTCCACGGCGGCGAAAGCGACGGCCGGACAGGCAGCCGTCGCGGATGCGCGCCTGTTTCCTTTGGAAGACGTGCGCGCGGGCATGAAGGCGCGCGCGTGGACGGTGTTCTCGGGCACGGAAGCGCAGGAGTTCGGCGTGGACATCATCGGCGTCTTGCCGGGTTTTCCCGCGCCGCGCCAGTCGGCGATCATCGGTCGCCTGACGGGCGCGAACGCCGAGAAGACGGGCGTCTTCGCCGGGATGTCCGGTTCGCCCGTCTACATCGACGGTAAACTCGTCGGCGCGATTGCGTTCAGTTTTCCCTTCTCGAAAGAACCGATCTGCGGCATCACGCCGATCAAGCAGATGATCGACATCTTCGAGCGGCAGCAGGGAACCACCGCCCGCACCATGGGCGCGCCGCGCACGATGTCTTTCGCCAAACTCGCCTCCACCGATTGGCAGACCGATTGGCCGAAGCCCGCCATCACGGGCGGCGCGTTTGCCGCGCCCGTCGCGGCCAACTCGCCCCTGAACGCTCTGCTCGGCCAGACCATCGCGCCCATCGCCACGCCGCTCGTCTTCAGCGGCATCAGCGCGGAAGCCCTCTCGCTCTACGCGCCGCAACTTCAGGCGAACGGCCTGCTGCCCGTCGCGAGCGTCGGCGGCGCGGCCTCGATCACGCCGATGGGGAAAGTGACCGACAAGACGCTGCCGCCGGGGTCGTCCGTCAGCGTCCAACTCGTGCGCGGCGACTATTCGCTCGCCGCCTTCGGCACGGTCACGTGGCGCGACAATGATCGCATCTACGCCTTCGGCCACCCGTTCCTCGGCCTCGGCGTCGCCGACATGCCGATGTCCGAGTCGAACGTCGTGACGGTAATTTCGAGCGTCAACAATTCCTTCAAACTCTCTTCGGCGGGTCAGATGGTCGGCGCGATCTCGCAGGATCGCGCCACCGGCATCTACGGCATGCTCGGCCGCGCGCCCAAGATGATCCCCGTGCGCGTCAACCTGCACACCAGCCGCGACCGCACCGAAACCTACACCTACGAGGTGGCGAACGATAAGTTCCTGACCCCGATCCTCTTGAACATCACCATCTTCAGCACCATCGGTTCGACCGAACGCGCCATGGGCGATTCGACCATCGCTCTGCGCGGCCAGATCAACGTCGCCGGGCAGGAGCCGATCCGCATCGAGCGTCGCTTCTCTTCCACCAACGCGGGCGCACAGGCCGCCGCCTCCGTCGCCGTGCCGATGGCCGCGCTGCTCTCAAGCGGGTTCGACAACGTTGATATCGGCCAGATCACGCTCGACATCACCTCGACCGACGAACGCATGTCGGCCACGCTCGACCGCATCGCGCTCGACCGCACCGAGGTCGGCCGCGGCGAGACGGTGGAAGTGCAGGCTTACGTCCGCACCGATTCCGGCAAGCAGTTCGTGCAGCGCATCCCCGTCAAGATTCCGGCGGACGTGCCGCGCGGCCAACTCGTCCTCTTCGTCGGCGACGGCGGCGCGCTGCAACAAGCGTCGGCCGCGCAGAACTTCGTGCCGAAAGATTTGACGCAACTCGTCGGCGCAATCAACAAGATCAAGAAGAACGACCGGCTCTACGTCAAACTCTTCCGCGTCACCTCCGGCGCGGTCATCGGCACGGACGAGATGCCGAACCTGCCGCCTTCCGTCGTCGCCACCCTCAACAGCGACCGCACCTCCGGCGGCTTCACGCCGACCGCGCTCTCGCCCGTCTCCGAGCAGGAACTGCCGCCCGCCGCGTTCGTCATCGAAGGCCAACAACTGATCAGCATCAACGTCGTCCGCTAACAGCGATGCTTAATGTAAATTGAAAGAGGCGAGGGCAAAACGCTCTCGCCTCTTTCCTTATTTTTGCTCTCGCCTCTTTTCTTATTTTGCTCCCGCTTTATTCTTATTTTGCTCTCGCCTCTTTTCTTTATGTGCGCTGACATGCGCACCACGTTTAGACGTATCGTCCGTCACGCAGACACGGAGCGCACGAAGGGCACGCAGAGACAAACTATCCGACATTCCAAATTTCAAATCTCAAATCTCAAATCTCAAATCTTCTGTCCTTCCGCTCGATCACGAACAGGAATCGCTGCTCCGAGTCCGGCATCTTCACCGTCGCCACCGGGCGCACGCCCTCGTCGCGCTCCACCAACTCGCCGAGCGCGTTCCCGCCGAACAAGAGCAGCCGCGTCGCGGGCGGCGACCACTCGACGAGCCGCGCGTACATCTCCGTAAAACGTTCGAGCGCGCGGCACGTCAAAGCGTCGGCCTCCGGGGCGGGCGTCCGCTCGAATCTCTCCGCCACGACGCGCGCCCGCGTTTGCAGTTCCAGTCGGCTCAAGGCTTCGCGCAGGAAGACGGCCTTCTTCGTCGAGGCTTCGACGAGCGTGGCGTTCGTCAGGTCGGGGCGCGCGACGAGGCACGGGATGATCGGCAACCCGCCGCCCGACCCCACATCGCACACGCGCGCGCCCTCCGGCAGGTAAGCGCAGGCCATGAGCGATTCGAGCACGTGCCGCGCGGCAAACTCGGCGGGCGCGCAGGGCGCGACCAGATGCAGCCGCGCGTTCCACTTCAACAGGTGCTCGTAATAATCGCGCAGGCGCGCGCGCGTCGGCTCGCCGAGTTCGACGCCGTAGCGCGGAGCGCGGCTTTCAAGCGTCTCCGCGAATTCTTGCAGGTACACGTTCATCTCAACTGTTGACTGGAATAAACCCCTCTCTCTGGGTTAGCTTAACGGAACTTCGGATTTCATGCACAGGGACGAAAATCACCGATGAGCGAACGCTTGAGCGCGGAGCACGAACAACTCGGAAAGATCGCGACGGAGATCATCGCGCGTTACGCCGGCACGCTCGAAGCGGCGCGCGTCTGCTCCGAAGTCTCGCCCGGCGAACTCGAAAAAATGTTCGACGAGCCGCTTCCGCGCGAAGGCATGGCCGCGCCCGAGTTGTTCCAACGCTTCGAGCGCGAGATCGTGCCGCACGCGATGAACATCCCCAGCCCGCGCTATTACGGCCTGTTCAACCCGACGCCGTTGCCAATCGCCGTCTGGGCGGATGCGCTCGCCTCGGCCATCAACCAGAACGGCGCGGCGTGGCGCAATTCACCGTCGGGGAGCGTCATCGAAGCGCGCGTGCTGCGCTGGCTCTGCGAGATCGTCGGCTACGGCGCGGGCAGCTTCGGCACCTTGACGAGCGGCGGCTCGGAAGCGAATTTGATCGCGCTCAAGTGCGCCCGCGACCGCGCCGCCGATTTCGCGCGCGACCGCGGCCTGCGCGCCGCCGCCTTGCCCGTGCGCGCCGCGTCCGACCCGCCCTCGCACCCGGCGGCGACAGCAGGCAACTTGATCGTCTACGCGTCCGAGCAGTGTCACTACTCGTTCGTCAAGAGCGTGGACATCCTCGGCCTCGGCCGTGAGAATTTGCGCAAGGTGGCGACTGACGAACGGTTCCACATTCGCACGGATGCACTGCGCCGCGAGATCGAGCGCGACCTGGAAGCGGGCAACCTGCCCGTCTGCATCGCGGGCGCGGCGGGCGCAACTTCGACCGGCATCATCGACCCGCTCGACGAACTCGCCGACCTCGCACGCGAGTACCAACTCTGGTTTCACGTGGACGGCGCATACGGCGCGACGCTCGCCATGTCGGACAAATATAAGCACCGCCTGCGGGGCATCGAACGCGCCGATTCCGTGACGATCGACCCGCACAAGTGGATGTTCGTGCCGTTCGCGGCGGGCGCGGTGCTCGTGCGCGAGGGCGGCCGCGCGCTGCGCGACGCCTTCGACATCACGCCGGAATATCTGAGCGAGGAACGCGGCGGCGAAGACGTGCCCTTCGACTTTTTCCGCTACGGCCAACTCGGCACGCGCCGCTTCAACGCGCTCAAAATCTGGTTCGCGCTGAAAACGCTCGGCACGCGCGGCTATGCCGAGATCGTCGAACGGCAGTTGGAACTCACGGAGTATTTCGCCGCGTGCGTCGGCGCGCTCGAAGGCTTCGAGCGCGTCGGCGAAGTGGAAACGGCGGTCTGCTGCCTTCGCTTCGCGCCCGCCGAAATGCGCGGCGCGGAGGGCGCGGAACTCGACGCCTTGCAACGCGAATTGCAGGGGCGCATCGAACGAAGCGGCGAGGCGTGGTTTTCCACCACCGTGCTCGACGGGCGGCGCGCCCTGCGCGTGAACGTCAACAGCTTCCTGACAGAGCGGCGTCACATAGATGATCTGTTAGAATTGCTCCGGCGCGAAAGCAGAGAAGTGTTGAAAGCGAGAAAGGCTTTATGAGACTGTTCAAAAACTTGGTCTTGAGCGCGGCGGTCTTTTCCCTCCTGTGTTCTCCGGCGGGAGCGCAGGGGACGCGCCAGGGGGCGACGCCCGCGCCCGCCGCGCGACAAGCTGCGGCGGCGGCGACCGACGCGCGCTCGCAACCTCGCATCGACTCGCGCGCCGAGTTCGACGCGCTCGCCCGCATCAACACGGACGCGGGCTACCCGCTGCCGCACGTCATGTACGTGATCGACCGCAAAGACCGGAACAAAATTTACTACGTCAACTCGAAGCGTTATCGCTTCCACAAAGATTTCGTCAACGGCACGTATCTCTCGCTCGAACGCGGGCGCGAGTTTTTCGAGAACAACTACCTCAAGCCCAACCGCCGCTTCATCCTCGGCACGCTCGCCTACCAGACGCCCCTCTCCCGCTGGACGTTCGAGTTCTGGGAAGGCGATCTCATCCCGGCCGAGCAGATCAAGCTCGTGGGCGAGACGATCAACCGCACCTTCTACGAGCCGGTCGCCTTCAAGCCCAACTCGATCAAGCAGGACGAAGCCTCGGCCGCTATCGCCGGACTCGCACGCGTCTCGCAGAGCGAGATCGCGCGCGAGCAGGAATATCAACCGCTCAACGTGGCGCGGGGTCTCGGGCGCATCCACATCATCAAGAAACTGGACGAACACGTCGAGATCGGGTTCAACGAAATTCTCGTGCTCGACGAAGTGCCGGTCACCTTGCCGCCCGTCGCCGGCATCATCACGAGCCGCCCCTCGACGCCCCTCTCGCACATCAACCTGCTCGCCAAATCGTGGGGCGTGCCGAACGCCTACGTGCGCAACGCCGCGGAGTTGCTCAAGGAGTACGACGGCTGGTGGGTGACGTTTGAAACGAAGGCGGGCAAGTATGAGATCAAGCGCGCGGACAACAACGCGCTCAGCGAATACCAGCGACGGCTCAAGGAGCGGCGCGACATTATGACGCCGCGCTTCAACCTCGCGGAGAAGCGGCTGGCCGATTTGCGCCAGCAGCGCGCCCGCATGGCCGACGCTTACGGCGCGAAGTCGGCCAACCTCGGCGAAGTCATGGGCGCCCGCCTGCGCGGCATCACCGTGCCGAACGGCTTCACGATCCCGATCTATTATTACGACGAGTTCATCAAAGCCAACCAACTCGAACAGCCCATCTACGAGATGGCGGAGGAACACAAGTTCGTCCACGACCCGGCCTACCGGCGCGAACGCCTGACGGAGATGCGCGCGCGCATCCAGGGGGCGAAGATGCAGGACGAGTTGCGGGCGGCGATTCTCAAGCGCGTGCGCGCGGAGTATCAGGGCAAGGGATTGTTCGTCCGCAGTTCGACGAACGCGGAAGACTTGCCGAAGTTCAACGGCGCGGGGTTGTATTCGACCGTGCCGAACGTGCGCGACGAGGAGAAGCTGATCGAGGCCGTTAAAACGGTCTGGGCGTCCGTTTGGAATTTTGAAGCCTACGAGGCGCGCGAGCGTGCCGGGATCGATCACATGAAGGTTTACCCGGCGGTGCTCATCCAGGAAGGCATCAACGCCGACAGCGCGGGCGTCATGATCACGACCGACCCTTACGACGACACCAACCGCGACGGCATCTACATCAGCGCGAAGCGCGGACTGGGCATTAAGGTGGTCGAAGGCAAAAAGATCGCGGAGCAGATCATCTTCCGCCCGCGCTCGCAGGCCGTGCGCGTGCTGACGCGTTCGGACGAAGAGAGCCTGTTGACGTTTGACGGCGAAGGCGGCGTCAAGGAGATTCCCATCAGCGGCGAGCGCGCCGTCTTGACCGACGCCACCGTGCGCCGCCTCGCCCGCGCCGCCTCGTCCATCAAGCGCATCTTTCGCGGCCGCGAGCAGGACATCGAATGGGTCTTCTACGGCGGTCAGGTCTATATCGTCCAGTCGCGCCCATACATCGCGGGAAGCTGAGAAGAAAGTGACAGGTGACAGGTGACAGGTGACAGGATGAAGACAGGTTTGAATCCTGTCACCTGTCACCTGTCACCTGTCACCTAGAGAGATGAATCACATGCGAGCCTTTGCGAGTCTGTTGAGCTTGATGTGCGCGGCGGTGCTGTTGTGCGGCGCGTGCGGGAAGAGTGCGCCGTCCGGCGCAAACGGGAACGGCGGGGCGAACGTCGCCGCCGCGCCGGACAATGTGAACCGCGGCGCGGCGGGTAATAATAGCAGCGGTCAGGAGTTGGACACGTCGAAGCTCGACGCGGAGATCGCCGGGCTGGAACAGCAGGCGGAGAAGAACCCGGACGACGACGCCACGCTCGGCGCGCTGGCCGAAGCCCACGTCAAGCGCGGCCACGCGCTGCACGAAGCGCGACGTTTGACCGATGCCCTCCACGATTATCAAACCGCGCTCAGATACAGCCCCGACCACGAAGAGGCCAGCCTGCGCGTCGCGCAGATCACACAGGAGATCGGCGCTGAACCGCACGCCGAAGACGGCAAACCCGTAGCGGTTCCGGCCAAGCCGGGAGCGAATGAAAATCAATGAGGAGTAGAAGACAGGAGTCAGGAGACAGGAGTCAGAATGAAGATCGGCACGTCTTAGTTATTCTGACTTCTGACTTCTGACTTCTGTCTCCTGTCTCCTGCTTTACCGTTTGTGAAAGGTAGCCATGGCTGAGAGCGTGTTTGTTGAGGGGTTGCTGGCGGGGCGCGTCGCGTTTGTGACGGGCGGCGGGACGGGCATCACGGGCGGCGTGGCGCGCGCTCTCTCGGAGGCGGGCGCGCGGGTCGCGCTGGTCAGCCGCAAGCTGGAGCACCTGGAACCGGCGGCGGAAGTGATCCGCGCGGCGGGCGGCGAGGCGTTGGCCGTCGCGTGCGACGTGCGACAGCCGGAAGAGGTGGAGCGCGCCGTCGCGGCGACCATCGAACGCTTCGGCCAATTGGACATCGTGGTCAACGGCGCGGCGGGCAACTTCCTCTGCGCGGCCGAAGAACTCTCGCCGAACGGCTTCGGCACGGTCGTCGATATTGATCTGAAGGGCACGTTCAACGTTTGCCGCGCCACGTTCGGCGAATTGAAACGGCGCGGCGGCTCGATCTTGAACATCAGCGCAACGCTTCATTATGTGGGGACGCCGTTTCAACTCCACGTCTCGGCGGCGAAGGCGGGCGTTGACGCGCTGACGCAAAACCTCGCCGTCGAGTGGGGGCGGCACGGCATCCGCACCAACGTCATCGCGCCCGGCCCCATCGAAGACACAGAGGGCATGAAGCGTCTGCTTCCGCCCGCACTCAAAGAGAAACTGCAACGACGCATCCCCCTCGGCCGCTTCGGGCGGATCAGGGACATCGAACAAACGGCGGTCTTCCTCTGCTCCGATGCCGCCGCTTTCATCAACGGCGCGATCATCGTGGTTGACGGCGGCCAGTGGCTTAGCGGCTCGATGACGGCGGAGGGATAAGGGATGAAGAAAACGACAGGCGGCTCGATTGTTTTCTTTATTCTTTATTCATCCCTCATCCCTCCGCCCTCATCCCTTTTTTGTGATGCTTGAACTTCAGCCCGCGACATTCGAGGATTTCGAGCGCGAGGCGGCGCGCGGAAACGTCGTGCCGGTGGTGCGGCGCGTGCTGGCGGATTTGCAGACGCCGGTGGGCGCGTTTTTGCGCCTGGCGAACGATGCGCCTTATGCGTTTCTGCTCGAATCGGTGGAGGGCGGCGAGCGCGTCGCGCGCTACTCCTTTCTCGGCGTCGAGCCGGAGATGATCGTGCGCGGGCGCGGGGCGGATACGTTCATCGCGCGCAAGGGCGAGACGGAGTGTTTGCGCGGCGTGCGCGCCACCGATTTTCTGCGCGACTATTTCCGCCGCCACAAGCTGGCGCGGCGCGATCATCTCGCCCCGTTCGCGGGCGGCGCGGTCGGCTACCTGGCTTATGACGCGGTGCGCTGGTTCGAGCCGTCGGTGGACGACGGCGGCGGCGCGGAAGTTGAAAGCGACGAAGCGGTGCTGATGTTTTTTCGCAACGTGCTCGCGTTCGACCGCGTGCGGCAGCAGATCGCGATCAGCGCGCTCGTCTTTACGGAAGAGGCGGGCGAGAACCGCGCGCGCCTCAGACAACTTTATGAAGACGCCGTGCGCCGCACCGAATCAATCGAGCGCGAGTTGCAGGACGGCCACATGCCTGCGCCCGCGCGCTCAACGACGAAGGACGCCGCGCCGCAGTTCGCTTCAAACTGGGCGCGCGCCGACTTCGAGCGGGCGGTGGAGACGATCAAGGAGCACATCGCGGCGGGCGACTGTTACCAGGCCGTGCTATCGCAGCGTTTCACCACGGAAGTGGCGGCCGCGCCGCTCGAAATTTATCGCGCCCTGCGCGCGACGAACCCGTCGCCCTACATGTACTTCCTGCGGCTCGGCGATGAATCGGTGGTCGGCGCGTCGCCCGAAACGCTCGTGCGTTGTCGCGGCGCGGAACTCGAATACCGCCCCATCGCGGGCACGCGCCCGCGCGGCGCGAACGAGGCGGAAGACGCGCGGCTCGGCGCGGAGTTGCGCGCCGACGAGAAGGAAGTGGCGGAGCACCTGATGCTCGTCGATCTCGGCCGCAACGACCTCGGCCGCGTCGCCGCGTTCGGCTCGGTCGAAGTCAGGGAGTTGATGAGCGTCGAACGCTACTCGCACGTGCAGCATCTGGTGACGAGCCTGTTCGCACGCCTCCGAGACGACGCAGACTGTTTCGACGCGCTGGCCGCCTGTTTCCCGGCCGGGACGGTGACGGGCGCGCCCAAAGTGCGCGCGATGCAGATCATCGGCGCGCTCGAACCCGACCGGCGCGGCCTCTACGCGGGCGCGGTGCTCTATCTCGATTACGCGGGCAATCTCGATTCCTGCATCGCCATTCGCACCGTCCGCATCCGCGACGGCCGCGCGGAAGTGCAGGCCGGGGCGGGCATCGTGGCCGACTCCGTGCCCGCGCGCGAATATGAAGAGACGGTCAATAAAGCGCGTGCCATGCTGCGCGCCATTGAGATGGCCGAGCGCGGTTTGTGAGCGGGCGAGAGGAAGAGATTGATTCATTGATTGTTTCAGCACGCTAGTCGAAACTATGCACTTTAGTGCAAGACTTTAGTTGCTACACATTTCTCAGGATGTTAGAAGTGCGGCAACATGAAAGAGAACCGATACGGCAGTCACTCAGTCACTAGATTGACGGCACACATCGTGTGGGTGACGAAGTATCGCTACCCGGTGCTCAAAGGTGACATCCAGCGCAGATGTCGTGAGCTAATCATCCAAATCTGTGACGCCGAGGATGTCAGCATACTCAAAGGAGTGGTGAGCAAAGACCATGTCCACATGCACATCGAGTATCCACCATCAAAGTCACTCTCGGAGTTGGTCAAACGGTTCAAAGGACGCACCTCGCGCCGCTTGCAACAAGAGCACCCGGCGTTGCAGAAGCAATACTGGGGGCGGCATTTCTGGGCGATAGGCTACGGCGCATGGAGCACGGGCAACATCACGGAAGAGATGGTGCAAGAGTATCTGGAGCACCACCGGCATCCGTCGAACAAGGAGATGGACAACTTCATCTTAGAGGAGTAGGACTTTCAGTCCTCATCAAACCTCTGCACTTTCAGTGCAGAGTGGTTTAGTGATTCAATAGACCTCTTGCAAAAGTCGCTTAACTGATGCGACAAGGTAGCTCGACAGGAGTAATACTGATGAGCTACGAACAAGTCAAAGATTTACCACCCGCACAGTTCAAGCGTTACTGCGGGGTTCAACCCGAGACGTTCCGAAAGATGGTCGAACTCGTCTCCAGCCACTTGAACCGGAAGAGGCGCGTCACAGGGCGACCGACGAAGCTCGCGGTTGAAGACCAAGTCTTGATGACCTTGGAATACTGGCGCGAGTACCGCACCTTCTTCCATCTCGCCACGACGTGGGGCATCCACGAGTCGAGCGTCTGGCGCACCGTCCGGCGGGTGGAAGATATTTTGACAAAGAGCCGAGCGTTCAAGCTGCCGGGTAAGAAAGTGTTGCAGCCCGCCGACCACGAGATCGAGTTTATCGTGGTCGATGTGTCCGAAACGCCTGTCGAACGCCCGAAAAAAAGCAACAGTCTTACTACAGCGGCAAGAAGAAGCGGCACACGCTGAAAAGTCAGGTCGTCGTCAACGGCGCGAACCGGCAAGTGATCTGCACGGCACAGGGTCGCGGCTCCGTCCATGACTTTGCGTTGTACAAGCAGAGCAAGGTCGAGCCGCACGAGAGACTTGAGGTGCTCGCTGACAGTGGCTATCAAGGCTTATCGAAGTTGCATGAAAAGAGCAAGACGCCTCGGAAGAAGCCGCGTAAGTCTGAACTGACGGACGAGCAGAAGCAAAGTAACCGTGAGTTGGCGCGCCGCCGGGTCGTCGTCGAGCACGTTATCCGCAGCTTGAAAATCTTCCGCATCCTTGCGGAGCGCTACCGCAACCGCAGGAAGCGTTTTAGGTTACGGTTCAACTTGATTGCTGGACTGCACAATTATGAACTCAGCCTCGGCTAATCACTTTTGCAAGAGGTCTAATGAAGAAATGGATCAATGAATCAATCTCTTCCGGGGAGTTGAGGCGGTTAATGAGCGGTAAACTTTTCTTGCGACGAATGGTGCCCGGCGTGTTTGCGCTCACGCTGTTGAGCACGTGCGTCGGTTGCCTGCGACAGCCGAGCGAGAAAGTTAATCCTGAGACGGCGCGGCGCGAATTGGCTCTGCGCGGCATCGAGTTTAAAGAAGCGGAATTCGTGAGATACGCGGGCGAGGGCGACCTGTGGGCGGTCAAACTTTTTCTCGCCGCGGGCATGAGTCCCGACGTGCGCGGCGAAGGCGGAGACCGGCCGCTCACGGCGGCGATCATTAAAGCGCAGAAGGGCGTCGCCAAACTGCTGCTCGAACGCAACGCCGACCCGAACGTGCTCGACCGCGACGGCAAGACGCCCCTGATCCGCGCCGCGCAAGCCGGTGACACGGAACTCGTGCGCCTCCTGCTCGACCGCCGCGCCGACGTGAACCTGCGCGGCGTGGATGGCTTCACGCCCTTTGCTTATGCGTTGCGCCACGCGGACACGGAGGTCGCGCGAGTTTTGCTCGAACGCGGCGCGGACGTAAACGCAACTGACGAGTCGGGCGGCACGCCGCTGTCCTGGGCGGTCTTCTACGAGCGCGCGCCGCTGGTCGAGACGCTGCTGGCAAAAGGCATTGACCCGAACACGCCCAACAAAGTCGGCGGCACGCCGCTGATGGTCGCCGCCGCGAAGGGCAACGCCGAACTCGTCCGACTGTTGTTGAAAAACGGCGCGAAGCCGAATCTGAAAGACAAGCAAGGCCGCACGGCGCGCCAGTTCGCGCTCGACAATTACCACGCGGAAGTGGCGGACATGCTGGCAGAGAAAAGATAGGCGGTGGTCAGTCGTCAGTTGTCAGTGGTCAGTGGTCAGTTGCATGTGGCAATCACGCATGTTGCTAAAGACGGTCTTGAACAACTGACTACTGACCACTGACAACTGACGACTGACAACTGACACAGCGCAGCTTCTTATGATCTTCATCATAGACAACTACGATTCGTTCACTTACAACCTCGTGCAGTATCTCGGCGAGTTGGGCGCGGAGATGGCGGTGCGGCGCAACGACGAAGTGACGTTGGAGGAGATCGAGCGGGAGTTTCGTCCGCGTAAGATTCTGATCTCGCCCGGCCCCGGCGAACCGAAAGACGCAGGTCTCACGTGCGCGGCCATCAAACATTTCGCGGGGCGCGTGCCGGTCTTCGGCGTCTGTTTGGGGCATCAGGCCATCGGCGAGGTTTTCGGCGGGCGGGTCGTGCGCGCGCCGCTGCCCGTCCACGGCAAGCCGGCCGAGATCGAGCACGACGGGCGCACGGTCTTCGCGGGGCTGCCCCCGAAGTTCAACGCCGGACGCTATCATTCGCTCGTCGTCGAGCGCGCCACGCTGCCCGCGTGTCTCGAAGTCTCCGCGACCACGGCCGACGGGTTGATCATGGGCTTGCGCCACCGCGAGCTAAACGTCGAAGGCGTGCAGTTTCACCCCGAGTCGATTTTAACGACCGAAGGGAAGCGGCTGCTCGCCAATTTTCTCAATGGTAGTCAATAGTCAGTTGTCCGTGGTCAGTAGTCAGTAGTCAGTTGTTTCGGCTTCGATGATCTGGCTGTAACCTGCGTGCGTTGAGTTAATGAGATTGAATGCAACTGACGACTGACAACTGACTACTGACCACTGACCACTGACCACGGACAACCGACTGCTGACAACTGACCTATGAGCAACGAGAGGCCAGCATGGCTTTTGCCGACGCCCGCGCGCAAGGATGACGCTGTGGCGGCGGGTGCGTCCCTGCGCGCGTTGTTGCTGCGCTTGATGCGCGGCGAGAACTTAGGCCGCGCGGAAGCCGCCTCGCTGCTCGACGCCTTGCTCGACGAGCGTGCGACGGACGCGCAGATCGCGGGCGCGCTCGTCGCGCTGGCGTTGAAGGGCGAGACGGTGGAAGAGTTGACGGGCATGGCCGGGGCGATGCGCGCGCGCGCCGTGCGGATCACGGCCACGCACGAACATTTCATAGACACCGCGGGGACGGGTTCGAGCGCGGCGAAGACTTTCAACGTTTCCACCGCCGCCGCCTTCGTCATCGCGGGCGCGGGTCTGCCCGTGGCGAAGCACGGCAGCCGCGCTGCGACCAGTCGTTCGGGCAGCGCGGATGTCTTGAGCGCGCTCGGCGTGGGCGTCACGACCACGCCCGCCGTCTCGGAAAAGTGTCTCAACGAACTCGGCATGTGCTTCATGTTCGCGCCCCTCTACCACGGCGCGACGGCGCGCGTCGCGGGCGTGCGCCGCGAACTCGGCGTCCACACCACGTTCAACCTGCTCGGCCCGTTGACGAACCCGGCGGGCGCGCCGCGACAGATCATCGGCGTCTGGCACGCCTCGCTCGTCGAACCGCTCGCGCGCACCCTCGCCGCCCTCGGAACGCGGCGCGCGTGGGTCGTTCACGGCCGCGACGGGCTGGACGAGATCACCGTCAGCGACCAGACCCTCGTGGCCGAAGCGAAGGATGGCGTCGTAAGCACCTTCGAGATCGCGCCCGAAGATTTCGGCGTCACGCGCGCAAACCTGGAAGAGTTGCGCGGCGGCGACGCCGAGATGAACGCGCGCATCATCCGCGGCGTGCTCACGGGCGAACGCCGCGATGCGGCGCGCGCGCTCGTCATCGCCAACGCGGCGGGCGCGCTCTACGTCGGCGGTGCGGCGGCGAGTTTGCCGGAGGCCGCCGCGCTGGCCGCGCGGAGCATTGACCGTGGCGACGCGCTCGACAAACTACGGCAACTCGCGGAAGCGACCAACACATGACGAGCACGCCGGATTTTCTCACCCGCATCATCGAGCACAAGCGTGCGCGGCTGGCGCGCGCGGCGAGCCTGCGCACGCTCGCGGAGATGCGCGAGGAAGCCTTGAGCGTGCGCGGCGCGGCGCGGCCGCACGCGCTCCGCGCCGCGCTCGAAGGCGAGAGCGGCTTCAATGTCATCGCCGAAATCAAACGCGCTTCGCCCTCGCTCGGCGACATCCGCCGCGATGCGTCGCCGGCCGGAATCGCGCTCCGCTACGAGGCCGGGGGGGCGGCCGCTATCTCCGTCCTCACCGAAGAAGATCATTTCCGTGGTTCGCTCGAAGATTTGCGCGAGGTGCGCGCCGCCACCACGCTCCCTCTGCTCCGCAAAGATTTCATCGTTGACGAATGGCAGCTCTACGAGGCGGCCGCGGCGCGCGCCGATGCGCTGCTGCTCATCGTCGCCGCGCTCGACGATGCCACGCTCGCGCGCCTGTGCCGCATCACCGAAGACGAACTCGGCATGGACGCGCTGGTCGAAGTTCACACGCTTGCGGAGTTGCGGCGTGCGGGCGTTTGCGGCGCAAAGGTCATCGGCGTCAACAATCGCAACCTGCACACTTTTGCCGTCTCGCTCGACACTTCCGTGGAACTCGCCGCGCACGCGCCGCCGTGCGCGCTCCTCGTCAGCGAGAGCGGCCTGCGCACGCACGCCGACCTGCGACGCCTCAAGTCGCACGGCTATCGCGGCTTCCTCGTCGGCGAAACCTTGATGCGCGCGGCCGACCCGGCCAACGCCCTGCGCGCATTACTGGCGGAAGACGACTTGGACGAGTAAGCGCGGAAGTTTGCGGAAGACGGTTTGTAAGGGTAAGCGCGGAAGTTTGAGGGGAGTGATGAATGAACAGGTAAGCATGATGAGCGGGTGCGGATGTGAAAATGCGTATCTCAAATTCATCATTTGAAATTTCAAATGCGAGAGGTCGGAGAGCCGGGAGAGTCGCATAGTGCGGAAGCGTGATGGTGAAAGTTAAAGTCTGCGGCATAACGAATAGGGCGGATGCGCTGGCGGCGGTCGAGGCGGGAGCCGACGCGCTCGGCTTTAACTTCTACGCGCGCAGCCCGCGCTACATCGAGCCGCGCGAGGCGCGAGGCATCATCGCGGAGATGCCGCCGTCGGTATTGTGTGTGGGCGTGTTCGTCAACGAAGAGAGCGCGGCGGCCGTGGCGCGCTTGGCAGCGGAGTCGGGCGTGGCGGCGGTGCAGTTGCATGGCGATGAGCCGCCGGAGTATTGCGGCGCGCTCGGCGGGCATGAAGTTATTAAAGCGTTGCGCGTGGGGAAAGATTTTGCGCCGGAGGAGGCGACGCGGTATCCGGCGGGTTCGATTTTACTCGACGCCTACAACGCACACGCGCGCGGCGGGACGGGCGAGACGTTCGACTGGACGCTGGCGCGACGGACGCGCGAAGTGGTCGCGCGTTTGTATCTCGCGGGCGGACTCACGCCGGAAAACGTCTGTGCGGCGATGGCGGCCGTCGCGCCTTACGCGGTTGACGTGTGCAGCGGCGTGGAAAGCGCGCCCGGCCGGAAAGACGCGGCGCGTGTGCGCGCTTTCATCGCGGCGGTGCGGGCGGGCGAGAAAAAGCCTTGACGCGCAGCCGTGCGTTTAAGGTATGCTGTCGGCGTATCGTTTGCGAGAAGCGCGCCGCGGCCGAGCACGACGTTGAGCCTCAACCGCGCGACCCGCAGCAGCCCCAAAAACCTCCTGCTTAACTGTTCAATAAAGAGCTTGCCCTTCAACGAAATTCATGAGCGCAGGAACCGCGCGAGAGACTAGCGAGCAGGCGAACTCACGCGAGCAGGGACGCGTGCTCGTCGTGACGGACGAGCCAGGCCGCGCCGCTTCGCTCGACGCCCTGGTGCGCGCCGGCCTCGCCGTCGTCGGCGTGGCGAGCGGCGCGGCGGCCATCGTCGCTTTGCGCAAGTCGCGCCCGCACGTCGTCGTCGCCGACACGAACCTCAAAGGCATTAGCGCGGACGAGTTGACGCGCCACGTCGTGCGCGAGCAGGAGGGCGTGCCCCTCATCCTCTTCGGCGATACGGAAGCCAACGCCGCGCTCCGGCACGCGACCATCTCGGCGGGCGCGTTCGATTATTTCCAACTACCCGCCGAACTCCCCCTGCTCCTCGCGCGCACCGAACAACTCGTTAAACTCAAACGCGAAATAGACCGCCTGCGCGCCGAAGCCGACCGCGACTACCTGACCGGCCTCGCCAACCGCCGACGCTTTCGCACCGCGCTCGGCCAGGAACTCGAACGCTGGCGACGTTACCGCGTCGCCTGCTCGCTCCTCTTGGTGGACATTGATTTTCTCAAGCGCGTCAACGATACGCACGGGCATTCGGCGGGCGACGTGGTGATCCGCCACGTGGCCGCCGCGCTCACCGAACTCTCGCGCGACAACGACACGGCGGCGCGCCTCGGCGGCGAAGAGTTCGCGCTCCTGCTGGCGGGCGCGCACGAGCCGAGCGCGCTGGCCGCCGCCGAGCGTCTGCGTGAAGCGGTGTCGGCGCACGAGGTCGAGAGCCTCGGCTTTGTCACCGTCAGCATCGGCGTCGCCTCCTGCCCCGCCCATGCCACCTCCGAGCGCACGCTCTACGCCGCGGGCGATGCTGCCCTCTACCGCGCCAAAGGCGAAGGGCGCAACCGCGTGATCAGCACCCCGCCGCTCGTCCAGTCTTAAAGTCAGCTGCGATGAACTATAATAATCCGTGGCTGCTAAAGTAAGTTTCCTTTGATAGCCTGTCCGCTTCACACCCGAAGGCCAGGCTTTACTCAACACTCGGCAACTGTGAGGCCATCTATGAAAATAACAGTTACTCTCCAACTCGAAGACGAGGAACAGCGTCAACTGGCAGGAATATTGGGTTGCAGTAGTACGAATCTCGCCGCCTGCCTCGGCCTTTATGGCGCGGCGGCGTTGGAAGAATACGTGCGCATGTTTCTGGGGCAAAAGGTCTTCACGCGCGGTTCGGACGTTAGAGAGTATCGCCTGTTCCTGCTCATCAAAGAGGCGTTGGAACAGCAAATTCCCGCCGAGCAGACCGTGAGCAATTTGTTCCAAACCACGGTGACGCAAAGCCGCGGGCTGATTCGCTCGGTAATCTCGAAATATCAGTACGACCTCCACGAAGCGATCTGGAAAACTTTAAAAAATACAATCGAGAACGCGACGAAGGACGAGAACAACGAACACTATTTGCTGAACATCAACAGTGAAAATATCGTGAGCGAACTGAATCGCTTGCTCGCGTCTATTGATGGAAAATCCTTCCCCATTGCTCGTAAGCAGGGCGCGATCTCGGTCTGGGAGCTTAAGGAAGATTCATACAACAAACTCCGCACCCGCTTGAGCAGTACGACTTAGAGGGTCAAAACACCATGAGTGATCTCCTCTCCGCGGCGAGCCTGTTGCTGACCGTGTTGGCAATTTTTTTCGGGTTGTGGTATCCCGAAATGGCAAAAGTGATTGACACGCCCAACTACGCAACACCCGCCAACCACAGGAAGGAGCATGAGTCTTTTACTTCAATCTACCAAGCCAAGGCGATCCCGTTGACCGTCGCCGCGTGCCTTCTGACCTGCATATTCGCTCCCGATGCTTGTAAAATAGTTTACTCGTCGCTAAGGCATTTCTGTGAGGTCGGGATTAGCGGTGTACTGGATTACAGCGCCGTTTCAACTTCATTGGTGCTGGTGACGTTGCTGTTCGGCTTCATCGCTCGTTACCTGTTGCGCCTGACATCGAAAATGCGCGATTGGTTAAAACATAACGAACCTCCGGCTGTTACCCAGTAAAATGCCTTGAGCGACGTTTCCTGACATTCAACATTTGAGAGATTTCAACATGAAGGCTGAACCCGACGAGCAAGGCCACTGGGGCGTGTACGGCGGTCGCTACGTGCCGGAGACGTTGATGGCTCCGCTCGAAGAGTTGAACGCAGCCTACGCGGCCGCGCGCGGCGACGAAGCGTTTCAAGCGGAATACGCCGCCCTGCTGCGCGACTTTTCCGGTCGCCCGACGCCGCTGCATTACGCCGCGCGCCTGTCGGCTCTCGCGGGCGGCGCGCGCCTATTTCTCAAACGCGAAGACCTCTCGCACACCGGCTCGCACAAGATCAACAACGCGCTCGGCCAGGTGTTGCTCGCGCGGCGCATGGGCAAGCGACGCATCATCGCAGAGACCGGCGCGGGGCAGCACGGCGTGGCGACGGCCACCGTCTGCGCGCTGTTCGGTTTGCAGTGCGTCGTCTACATGGGCGCGGAGGACGTGCGGCGGCAACGCCTCAATGTCTTTCGCATGGAGTTGCTCGGCGCGGAGGTGCGCGAGGTGCAGGCGGGGGCGCGCACTCTGAAAGACGCCATCAACGAAGCCCTGCGCGATTGGGTGACGAACGTTTCGGACACTTACTACTTGCTCGGCAGCGCGCTCGGCCCACACCCCTACCCGCTCATGGTGCGCGATTTCCAGAGCGTCATCGGGCGCGAGGCGCGCGCCGAGTTTATGGAACGCGAAGGCGGGCGTCTGCCGGGTGTGCTCGTCGCGTGCGTGGGCGGCGGGTCGAACTCGATCGGGTTGTTTCACCCGTTCCTCGGAGATGCGGGTGTGCGCATGATCGGCGTCGAAGCGGGCGGGCGCGGCGACCAACTCGGCGAACACGCCGCGCGGTTCAACGTGCGCGGGGGCGGGCGTCCCGGCGTGTTGCAGGGCACGATGAGTTACGTCTTGCAGGATGAGCGAGGGCAGATCGCGGCCACGCATTCCATCTCCGCCGGACTCGATTATCCCTCCATCGGGCCTGAGCACGCCTTTTTGCACGACGCCGGGCGCGTCGAATACGTCGCGGCTTCGGACGCCGACGCGCTCGCGGCCTTCCGCACTCTATCGGAGCAGGAGGGCATCATCCCGGCTCTGGAATCGGCGCACGCCGTCGCCTACGCGCTGCGTCTGGCGCGCGAGTTGACGCCGGAGCAGACGATCCTCGTGAACCTCTCCGGGCGCGGCGACAAGGACGTGCAGAGCGTGGCTGATGCGCCCCGGCCGGAACACGCGACCGAACGCGCGCACGGCGAAACGGTGGGAGGCGTCGAACTGCCTTGAGTCGCATCGCGGAAACTTTCACACGTCTGAGAGCAGAGAAGCGGCGCGGCTTTATTCCTTTCATCACGGCCGGCGACCCGACGCTCGACGCGACGCGCGCGCTCATCCCGGAACTCGCACGCGCCGGAGCAAACGTCATCGAACTCGGCGTTCCTTTCAGCGACCCCATGGCCGACGGCCCGGTTATCCAGCGCGCGTCGGAGCGCGCGTTGCGCAACCGCGTCGGCGTCGCGGAGGTGCTGGCCGTCATCCGTGACGCGCGGCGCGAGACGGATGTTCCCGTCGTGCTGTTCAGTTATTACAATCCTCTGCTGCAATTCGGCGCGGCGCGTCTGTGCGCCGAGGCGCGCGACGCCGGGGTGGACGGCATGCTCGTGACCGACCTCGCGCCCGAAGAGGCCACGGAGTTTGCCGCGACGCTACGCGCGCACGAACTCGACCTCATCTTTCTCGTCGCCCCGACCTCGACGGACGAACGGCTGCGCCGCATCGCGGAACGCGCGAGCGGTTTCATTTACGCCGTCTCGCGCGCGGGCGTCACGGGCGTGCAAAGCGCTTCGAGCGCGGAGGCCGGGCGGCTCGTCGGGCGCGTGCGCGCCGTCACGGATTTGCCCGTCGCCGTCGGCTTCGGCATCTCGACGAGGGAACAGGTCGCGGACGTTTGGCGTTACGCCGACGCCGCCGTAGTCGGCTCGGCCATCGTCGCCGAGATCGAAAAACACGCGCACGCGCCCGACCTCACCGAGCACATCGGCCGATTCGCGCGCGGCCTGTTGCCCGCTTAGAGGGCGGCGGCAAAAAGCTCTCAACCGCGCTCGACTTGGGCGCGCCCGTTGGCGTATCCTAACGCCGCATCGAGACTCGGAGACGCCGCCGCGCGGCGGAAAAACCACGCGGCGGTCGGGTTTTGAAACCTCACCTACAGTGAAAATAATTTTGTTGCACACGTGAAACAACGTTCCATTCTTGCGTTGCATGTGCTATACTGCCTTCCGGTTCGCTGGTCGGACGCACAAACTAAACGTAAGAAGAGGGGACAGAAAGAGTGATTACGACAATGGCTGATAGCAAACAGAGCGAGCGCGGGAAGGCCGTCGAGGCGGCGCTGCTCAATATCGAAAAGAAATTCGGCAAAGGGTCGATCATGCGTCTCGGCGAGCGCGAAGTCGCGGACATTCTGGCGATCTCGACGACCGCGCTCTCGATTGACGCGGCCATCGGCATCGGCGGCGTCCCGCGCGGGCGCGTCGTGGAAATTTACGGCCCGGAGTCTTCGGGGAAGACCACGCTCGCCCTGCACATCGTCTCGGAAGCGCAGCGCGTCGGCGGCGTCGCCGCCTATATCGACGCCGAGCACGCGATGGACGCGGAGTATGCCGGGAAACTCGGCGTGAACATCGACGACCTGTTGATCTCGCAGCCGGACTCGGGCGAGCAGGCGTTGGAAATTTGCGAGGCGCTCGTGCGCTCGAACGGCGTGGACGTGATCGTCATCGACTCGGTGGCCGCCCTCGTGCCGCGCGCGGAGTTGGACGGCGAGATGGGCGACAGTTTGCCGGGCTTGCAGGCGCGCCTGATGTCGCAGGCTTTGCGTAAACTGACGGCCGTCGTCTCTTCGTCGAACACGACCCTCATCTTCATCAACCAGATTCGCGAGAAGATCGGCGTCATGTTCGGTTCGCCTGAGACGACGACGGGCGGGCGCGCGCTGAAGTTCTACTCCTCCTTGCGTCTCGACATTCGCCGCATCGGCGCGATCAAGGACGGCGACCGCGTGGTGGGCAACCGCACGAAGGTCAAGGTGGTGAAGAACAAGGTTGCGCCGCCCTTCCGCGAGTGCGAGTTCGACATCATGTACGGCGAGGGCATCTCGCGCGAGGGCGACCTGATCGATCTCGGCGTGCTCCACAAAATCGTTGACAAGTCCGGCGCGTGGTTTTCCTACAAGGGCGAACGGCTCGGGCAGGGGCGCGACAACTCGAAGCAGACCTTGAAGGATAACCTGGAACTGCGCGGTCGCATCGAGAGCGAAGTGCGCGCCGCGCTCGGCATCCCCGTCAGCGAGACGGCGGATGAGAAGGCCGAAAAGGCCGACAAAGCGGAAAAGGCCGAGAAGTCTAAAAAGGCCGAATCGGCCGCGAGCAACTAAAAGCAGCCGCGCCGCCAGCCCGATAGAGAGCCGCCGCCGGGTCGTCTTCAACTAACTGTTGAGACGACCCGGTGGCGGCTCGCCTTTTATCCCTTTACAGTGTGGGAGCCTCAAAGCATAATCGTGGCCGCCCGACGCGACCGGCGGCACAGACATGACCAATTCCATTCTCATCAAAGGCGGCGCGATCATCACGATGAACGTCAACGACGAAATCGTGACGGGCGATGTGTTGATCCGCGACGGGCGGATCGTCTCGGTCGGCGAGACGACGGAAGAGGCCGACGAGGTGATCGACGCGCGCGGCGCGGCCGTCCTCCCCGGCTTCGTGCAGACGCACATCCATCTCTGCCAGACGCTCTTTCGCGGCGCGGCCGACGACCTGCCCTTGATCGATTGGCTGAAACGGCGCGTGTGGCCTCTGGAGGCCGCGCACACGCCCGCCTCCATTCGTGCCGCGGCTCGGCTCGGCATCGCCGAGATGATCAAAGGCGGCACCACCACCGCGCTGACGATGGAGACGGTGCGGCACACGGCGGAAGTTTTCCGTGTGGTCGAAGAGACCGGGTTTCGCGCCACCGTCGGCAAGTGCATGATGGACGGAGGCGACGACGTGCCCGCGGAGCTTTTCGAGCAAACGGACGCCTCTATCCGCGAATCGCTCGCGCTTCTGGAAGAGTGGCACGGGCGCGCCGGGGGACGCATCCGCGCCTGCTTCGCGCCGCGCTTCGCCGTGAGTTGCACGCGCGAGTTGCTCGCCGAGGTCGCACGCCTCTCGCGCGAGCGCGGCGTGCTCGTCCACACGCACGCTTCCGAGAATCGCACCGAGATCGAGATGGTCGAGCGCGCGACCGGCATGCGCAACATCGAGTATCTCTCCTCGCTCGGCCTCGCCGCGCCGCACGTCGCGCTCGCACACTGCGTTCACCTGAATGCGGACGAACTCGACATCCTCGCGCGCACCGGCACGCACGTCCTGCACTGTCCCTCTTCGAATCTCAAACTCGGTTCCGGCATCGCGCCGGTCGTGGAGATGCTGGCGCGCGGCGTCTCCGTCTCGCTCGGCGCGGACGGCGCGGCCTGCAACAACCGCCTCGACATGTTCACCGAGATGCGCACCGCCGCGCTGCTGCAAAAGGTGACGCACGGCGCGGACGCGCTGCCCGCGCGGCGCGTGCTCCGCATGGCGACCATCGACGGCGCGCGCGCGCTCGGACTTGAGCGGGAGACGGGGACGATCGAGGCGGGGAAGCGCGCCGATGTCACGGTCGTCGCGCTCGACGGCCTGCACCTGACGCCGCGCCCCGACATAGTTTCGGCCGTCGTCTACGCGGCCGGGGCGACGGACGTGAGGACGGTGGTCATAGACGGCCGCGTCGTCTTGCGCGAGCGGGAACTGGCGACCGTGAGCGAGCGGGAAGTGATCGCCGAAGCCCAGGCGGAAGCGAGCCGTCTGTTTCAACGCGCGAAAATCGCCGGAGAGATTTGACGCTCGTCGGCTGTGCCCGTCCGAACGAAACGCCGGGGGCGTGCGGCGGCCGTTATTTAGCGAAGGGGATGCGAAATGGTTTCAAAAGAAGACTGGCTGAGACGAGAGCAACCCCCGCGTAAGCTGCCGGAGTTTCCGTCGCGTCGCGGCATGAGATTGTTGCTCGACGCGTTCAAGCTCAAGGGGCTGGCCGACAATTCGCCCCTGCACGTGTGGCCTGACCTCACGGGCGGCGGGCACGACGGCGTGACGAACGACGCCGCCTACCGTCTGACATATCACGCGGCCGAATGGGAAGACGGATTGCCTTACGTCTCCGCCGACGATGCGACGAAGCACCTGACCGTCACCGTCCCGGCGGGCGCGCAGAGAACGTTCTTCGTCGTCGCACGCCACCAGTCGCCGTTCCCCTTCGCCTACCTGTTGAAGTTCAACGTGAACAACCACATCTTTTCAGGCCCGCATCCGGGCACGGGATGGGGCTGGTATAAGAAGTCGGCCGCGCAGGGAACCGTGCCGGCGGGTTATAGCCAGGAGTGGACGGTTCTGTGCATGCGTCAGAATTCGGCCGACAGCATCACCTTCTTCGTTGACGGCGTGGCGATTGAAACCATCACGCCCGCGGAATCGCCTGCGGCCTTCACCTCGTTTACCCTGGGGCCGGGAGCGGGTCGGGTGCGACAGGTCTGCATGTACGACCGCGCGCTGACGGACGCCGAGGTCGGGCGCGCGACGAGTCAACTGCGCGGTTACAACCGCCTCTCTTCTCGATACGACTACGTTGACTTCCTGACGACGCCCGCGCTCATCGCCCGCAGAGAGGGCTTCAAGCAGGCGCGCCCTTTGGTCATCGTCAACCACGCCGCCGGCTTAACGGAACGACAGTTTCACGACCTGCCCACTTACCGTCCCCTCCTCACCGCGCTCCTTCAAGAGGGCTACATCGTCGCCGCCTCGCGCCTGACTGACAACCCCGCGACCGGAGCCAACAACTGGGGCAATCAGGCCGCCATCAATGCGAACGTCGAGATGTTCGGCTACATCAGAGACCACTACCGCGTGAACCCGGAGCAGGTCGCCATGATCGGCAGTTCGATGGGCGGTCTGGCGACGATGCTCGCGTGCGCCGACGGGCGCATCCCCTTGCGCGGCGCGGCCTTGTACAGCGCGGTCTTAAATTTGCGCCATCAATACGACAACAACCCTTTCATGGCGCAGGCGATCCGGGTGGCTTACGGCATCGCGGCCGACGGCTCGAATTACGACGCCAAAACCGCCGGGCACGATCCCATCCTGCTCCCGCTCCCCACCTACGCGGGACGCCGTTTTCGCTTCTACTCCGCGCCCGACGACGTGCTCGTCTCGCACCATCACAACACCAGGGCCATGGCCTCTTTACTCGGTTCGACGGCGATAGAAAGCGGCGTCGTAGACCTCACCGGCGGGCACGACGCGAACGCGCAGGCGAGCGTCGCCGACCTGCTCGCGTTTCTCAAACGGTGCTTCGCTTGAAACGGCACGCGCGCCCTCGCCTCGAAAACCGACGCCCGAAATTGACGATTTAACGAAAGGCGCGCGTGTCAGTCACGACCTGAAAAATAGACCGCGCACCTGCAAAATATCGAGGGGATGATCACCGACCTAATGACATTTCTGGAGCGCGTCTTCGCGTGACGAAGCGTTTGTCGAGATTTTGTCGACATCTGAGCGAAATTCGGAGTGATTCGGAGTGATTGAGCGTAATCGGAAGGGCAGGGCGCAGGCTGATAAGCGCAGGATTTTAAAGATTATACGGTAAAAAGCTGTGCCAGCTCGGATGGAGCGAAACCGGGGGGCGGTTCGGCGTCCGAGCTGGCACGGGCGGGCGTCTAAGTATCCGTCTCGGATGTTGTCTCTCGACTGGCCGATTTGTGGCGACCGGCTCATCCTAAACAGGTGGGATTATACACTCCTTCACAAAACTGTCAACGCTTTTTTGTGACTAATTCGACAAATTTCATAAACGGTGACGCAAAGTTGACAGCGGAGTCTGAGTCTCCCTATACTTGCGCCCTTCATTGCGGAAGATGAAGTTGAGGCCAGGTAGCTCAGTTGGTAGAGCACCTGACTGAAAATCAGGGTGTCGGCGGTTCGACTCCGTCCCTGGCCACTCAAAAACAAAGGGAAAACGCCCGCTCTTGAACATTGCAAGATCGGGCGTTTTTCTTCGGGTAGACACATGATAGACAATTTCCTATTTCACCTTGAACGGAATATTAGGAGTTGCCTTTTACTTCCCGGCGAGCGAGAAACCAAGTCCAAAAATCAAGAGAAATGTTTTGTGCCTGATTGCCACTAATGTATGAACAGGTGAGAGCATTATCGCGCCGTGCCTTCGAACAACATCGAGTGTCAGTCACAAGGATGAAATTCCTGATAATTTTGTGCCTGCTGTTTTGCGCTTGTTGCGTAGCGGCGCACGGCCGCGCGGCGGGCGACTTGCAACTTCGTGTCCGCCTGACGACGGGCGAGCGCAGCAAGGACAGCAATGCGCAAATCACGACCATCACCATCGAGCCGCATGTTAAAGCAATCGTCTGGGAACAAACCTATAGCGGGAGCAGGCGCAACACGCCCGCTTTGCGCAAGAAGTACAAATTAACTCCCGCCGACATGCAGAAGTTGATCGCACTGCTCGAATCCAAACGCCTGTTTGTGACCGACTCAATCGAACTTCCGGGCAACTCTGCTTTTTATCAGTACTTCGCCATCTCCATCGAGAGTGCGCTCGGCAATAAGCGTGGCGCGATCAGCATCAGCGGAGCGCGAACCGCCACGCAGGTTAAAGAGGAAAAGCTGTACCGGGACGCCGTCGCACTAGTCAAAGAACTTCAACGAATCATCAACAGCCACGGCGGGAATCTCTTCTTTGAAGAGCCGGTGATGCAGAAATAAACCATGCCTCAGGACACTTCAACTTCCGCATTCAAAAAGCGTGAATTTGCGTCGTAGTTGATCGCCCTGCAACTTGCAGACAAATTTGAAAGGTAACTCAAGGAGGAGCGGTGGAAACATTGCCTGCCCCGGTGCGGATGCTGGAATCTTATAGTCGGCAACGCGCCGACATAAATGATGTCATGCGCGCGTTGACGGGTCATCGCGAATGGTTCGCGCCGCTCACTTTGTTCGCCCTGAGCGGCGAACCGACGCGCCGCGTTGACAGCATGTTGATGCTCAGCCCGGAAGCGCAAATAACGCCGGGCGAGTTGTGGATTTTCACAGACCGCGAGGCCGCTCTCCGCGCGCAAGCGGCGGGCGCGCAGCTCGGCTCATACGCGGGCGGGATGGCCGGGACGGAATTGTTTCGCCTCATCCCGGCGGACACAAAGACCGTGCGCGTCAATCCGGGTTCGCCGCTCGAACACACCTGGATATACAGGGACGGCGGCGGCATCGAGGCCGGGAAGATTTGGGCTGAGGCCATCGCGCTCGAAGATAGTTTCGAGCAATGGCGGCAAAGTGGCGCGCCCGACAGAACAGCCTTCATCAGTTATCCCGCCTTCTTAACGTTCGATCATCCGCACGGCGCGGTCGTCACGCTGCCCAACCACTCCGGCATGTTGAACCCGGCGGCGGCCTTCACGGCTCCCGACTGCGCCGACCAATTTTTGTCTGAAGTTGGCGAACCCCAACGCGCCGGATTACAACGGGTCACCATCGGGGGAAACACTTTGCTGGAGAAGGCGTCCGTGTTGGGGATCGACGGGTTGGTCATCAATCTATTCGGCCCCGGCGCAACCTACGCCCTCCCCTTTAGCGGAATCAATTAGCCGCCATAAATCAGAAGGCATCATCGAAATGAAAATGTGCATTGCCGTTGACGCCACAAAAGCGGCGCACTGTTTTAACGAAGAGGCTGTTTTCATAGGTGATTCTATGGTAGGTATTGACGAGCGAGAGGGTGAGACCGGGAAAACAGGGAACTATAAAATCAAAGTTGCCCCGCATCGAATAGATGAGTTCACGGCATACCACCGGCGGAAGAAAAAGCCCGCCTCCACAAACGCGTCGAAGGTTCAAACGAAATAACGACTTTTGTCTGAACGAAGCCGGTAGATTGTTGCTCGCATCCCGGCCACCCGGAAACAAACATCTCAAGGATACGCACATGAAAAACTTGTTGGCGACATTTGCACTCGCATTGATTTATCTCTCTCTGGGCGCGGGCGCTTCAGCGGGCGCGCAGAGCGTGTCGAAGTGTTTTCGCGCGGATTGGTTGCAGGGGGAGCGCATCGTCACTTTCAGGATCGACGGGAGCAGGGTGGAGGGCACATTCGTGGTCAGTGGCGGCGGCAACGACGACAGTCCGGCCGATGCCACATACGAATTCGACGGAACGCTCAAAGGCAACACTTTGACCGTCGCATTCGCCGATAACAAGCTGCCCGATGTCTCGCCGTCAGAGATGAAGAGTTTGGTTTGGACTCTGGCGAAGTCCGGCGGCGCGGAGTTGCTCAGGATCAAATTCTCCGGCAAAAATTATGACACCAATAAGTACGAAGTCAGCTTCGCCGATTTTACCTCTTGCAGGGAGAGCTACGCGGCTCTGGCGAAGCGGGCGGAAAGAGTTCAATTCGCGAAGGGGAGAAATTCGGCGAGTTTTCCGGTGGTGTTTAAAACCAAGGACGAGAGCAAAACCTTTTTGCTGAATATGAAAGCGGGTCAGCAAGTGGAGGTTGATGCCATCGGATGCACCATCTCATTCTTTTACCCGAACAAAAGTGAAGGCGAAGAACCGGCGATTGACGGCTTTAGCCCAGACCGTCTGACGCAAAGCGGAGATTACCTGTTTGTCATCAGCCCCGCGCCGTCTCCGGGCAAGTATGCGGTGAAATTCAAGGTGACAAATTAAACCTGGAGAGCGAGATGAAAATATCCCGGCCGGCGAGCGTAATTCTTTCAGGACTGTTGCTGTTGTTGTGCGCCGCTGTCTCGACTATGGCGCAGCAGGCCGAAGACTATCCGGCCAACTGGTGTCGCAACGGGCTGTTCCCATCCGACGACGCGGAGTTCAAGTTGGCGAAGGTCGGCGGCAACTGGACAGCCCGCGTTCACTTCTTCAGCGACGACGATGACTGCCCGACCTACACGGTGAAGTGCGAGACGAAGCGTTACCTCATCACGGGAGATGAAGTTGTGGTTTCGCGGAAGTACGGCCAATGGATTTGCGGCTGGTATCAAAAGGGGAAGGGTAGCGAGACGGTCGGCTGGCTCCTGGCGGATAAACTGGTGATGCCCGCGGCGCCGGCCGCGCCCCCCGTCTTAAAAGACTGGATCGGTTTATGGAAGTACGAGAGAGCATCTTTGACCATCCGGCGCGACGGCAAGAAGAATTCTCTCAAAGTTAAAGGCTACGCCATCTGGGAAGGGACGGGCGCAAACGTGCATGTGGGCGGAGTCGAGGCCGTCGCGCAACCGCAAGGCAACGAACTCGTCCTCGTCGAAGAAGAGTGCCGGGTATCGCTCAAGTTGGTGGGCGATTACCTGGTAGCCAAAGATAACTCCGAATGCGGCGGCGTGAATGTGCGTTTCAACGGAGTCTTTCGGAAAGCGCGACGATGAGCGCGCCGGGCGATGAACGTTACGCCGTGCGCTGATATTTTCCGCCGGGCTTTAACCGGGAAGGGCATCCATGAAGAAAATCCTGTTACTGGCTCTTGCAGCCCTATACATATCCGGCGGTTTGAACGGCCGGAGCGCGCCGCTTTCCGCCGTTAGCTTTCAGCCCACGGATGCGATCTCCTCCATCCGCCAGCGATACGCGATCATCAACCGGAGTCTGGGGAAATACAGAAGGGTCAAGAAAGAGTTGTCGGGCTTCTCGACGGAGGGCGGCGAGTTGGCCGCTTATTTCGACGGCAAAGTCGTTATGAAAATAGCGACCATCAATCAGGGAGAGACGGGCAGGTCGTTTGAAGATTTTTATTATTGGGATGAGAAATTGATTTTCGTCTTCCGCAAAGAGGACACGTACACAGAGCCTTTTTCGGGGAAGGTGGCGCGGACAACGGAGAACCGCTTCTATTTTAACGACGGCAAACTGGTCAGGTGGATCGACGGGAACGCGAAACAGGTCGCGCCCGGCGGAAGTGAGTACCGGGAAAAACAGAATAACTATTTACGCGCTTCAGCGCGACTCGTCGAAGACTCACGTTCCCCGAAAACTATCATCGAAGCGTCCGCCGACACCCCGTAGCTCTCCGTCTTTTCTATTATCCATTCGGTACAAAACACCGTGGCAGGCTGAACTGAGGAGGGCGGCCGCTTGAATACGGAGCCGAGAGATAGTTCCTTCCGTGTCCCGCTCCGGCGCACCCGTTGGACGAGCTTCCGGGTCGGGGTCGCCGCCGTGAGTCTCGCCTTCGTGACGGCCGCCATGTCGGTCGTCGCGCTCGCCGATTTGCTGACGTGGTTGAAGGTCAGAACCGACGGCATGTGGATCATCTTTCTGTTCGGCTTGCTCTGGTTCGGCCTGTTCTTCCTGAGCTATCCGCTGCAAAGGCGTTACGCGCGCTCGCGGGATTTGCGCCGACCGGGCATAAGTCTCAGTCAGGGCAGATTGGCCGTGCCCGTGGCCTTGGATGCCGTGCTCCATTTCAAACTCGACGAGCCGTACGAGTTGGCGTTCGGCTGGTGGGAGCACGTGATGACGGCCGTCCAGTACCAAGGCACGCACACCCGCGCGGTCTGGACGCACGCCACTCTGTCGCAGGCCGGGCAGCGTTTGTCTCTCATCGCCGAAGATTCCATACGCGAGGCGCAATCCGCCGGTTGGCCGAAAACGCCGGATGCGGCGTCCCCTAGCACATCCCGCGTGAGCCTCTGGGCGAGCGACCTCGTCGCGCTGGTCGAAGCGATACGCCTCCTGCACCCCTTGCCGCCCGCGCCCGCTCCGCACCCGCCAGTCACAGCGTCCGATGCGGCCAAGTCCGGGCGGCGCGCCCGGCAGCAGCCGCTCGTCGCCCCGTAAATATCATGGCGCGCAAGGGGTCGAGAGGCGGGCGTAAGGATCACGTTCCTTCGCCCGCCTCAGTCTTTCGCCGAGGGCGTTCGGACGGCTGTGCCCGTGATTGAAATCGAAAGAAAAAAAGAGGCGTTGACTTGAGTCAACGCCTCCCGGTGATTTCAGCCTACGCTGAACAGTCGCACACGCTCCACCGGTAATTTACGGTTGACCGAAACGGTTGCGATATTCAAAGGAGTGCAGGAAGCCGAAGATGAGGGTGCGGTAGTCGCCCGTCTGGACGTTCGGCGCGCCGTTGGTCAACACGTTCACCCAGGCCTCGAAGCCCGCCGGTTCGGGGTCGCGGCGCAGGTAGCCGAAGTATTGCATGGCGACGAACCCGCGATAGAAGAAGCGCGTCTGCACTTCCTCGCTCTCGATGAAGGCGCGGAGCGTCTGCGCCGCCGTCTTCGAGCCGACGTTCATCTCGGAGATGAGTTGGGCGCGGTTGGCGAGCGTCAGGTTCGCGGTTCTCTCCAGCCTGGCGACGAACGCCTCGGCGTTGGCCGCCGTCGTCAGCCCGCCGTAGACGGCATTGAACTCCGGCCGCGCCATGAACTCAGCGACGAAGGCCGCCTTGCTCGCTTCCAACTCGGCGGCGGTTTGCGGCGTGCCGAGACGAGCCAGGTCGGGCATGAACTCCGCGTAGCGCGGCATCCGGCCGAGCGCGGCGTCGTAGAGGCGATAGACGAAGAAGCCGCGCCCGCTGAATTCCGGCGAGCGGTAGAAGCCCGAAGAGATTTGCACGCGGTCGCAATCGGGGTGCGTCGAACCGTAGCCGCTGTTCGGGCATCTGCCGAGCACGCCGAGCCAGGCGTCGAGTCCGCCCTGTTCGGGCGCGCGGTTGAGGAAGTCCAGATACTGCTGGCGCACGAAGAAGCTGCCGTCTTCGAGCGGGTTGGCCGCCGGGGCGATCGCGCCGAACACACCGGCCAGGATGGTTGCCCCCGTCGTGTTGTTGACGACGGCGACCGTCGTGCCGTTAGCGACGACGGGAACGCTGTGGCCGTCGTTCGTGTTCAACTCAAGCTCGCCGCGGAAGAAGGAGTTGAGCACGATCTGGCCGATGCTGACGTTGTTGACCAGAACTCTGTATGTCGTTCCCGCGGGCAGGTTCACGTCTTGAATCTCGACGTTCAAGCGGCGACCGTCCGGGCGTCGGCGGAAATCGGCGTGGCCTTGCGGCATCATGCCGCCGATGCTTGCGCCCGCGAGCGGAATACGCACACGCACTTCGCCGTCGGGGGCGGGCGTCGCGGCGGGCGTCGGACTCGGCGTTGCGCCGGGGTTCGGAAGCGATTGCGAGAACGTGCCCGCGATGATGGTCGTGCCCGTGCGATCCGAGATGACGATGCCCGTCCCGTTAACGACGGGCGGCGTCGTCTGCCCGTGGTCGGTTCTGAGTTCGATCTCGCCCTTGAGAGAATCAATGACCATCTGGCCGACGCGCACGTTATCGACGAGCACGTTCAGCGTCGTGCCGTCGGGCAAGTTCACGTTCTCGATCCTGATTCTCAGGCGGCGGCTGCCCTCCGCTTCGCGTCGAAACTCCGCCTCGCCAATCGGCGTCGCGCCGTTCAGACTCGCGCCGACAAGCCGGATTTCCATCCTCGCTTCCGAGCCTTGAACGGGCGACGGACTCGGCGACGGACTCGGCGAGGGACTCGGCGACGGGGTAGCCGACGGACTCGGTGAGGGACTTGGCGACGGGCTAGGTGAAGGGCTTGGTGAAGGACTCGGCGAAGCCGTCGGACTTGGTGAAGGGGTCGGTGTGGCTGACGGGGAAGGCGTCGGCGTGGCCGAAGGCGACGGACTCGGTGTCGCGGTCGGAGTCGGCGTCGCGGTCTGCATCGCGGTCGGCGTCGGAGCCGTGGCGTCGGCTGACCATGGGGCGTTGAAAGGTATGAGAAGAAGAATGATCCCCGCCGCGCCTCTCAGTAAATTAAATGATCGCATCTTGCCTTGTAGAAAACTCATCGTTACTTTCCTCTCAGCTACAAAAAATCGCGCTCCCGGCTGCGCCTTTTGTCTCGAACTTTGCCAGTCGCTCTCCTGCGAGCGGACTGCGCACGCGATTTACCACGTACCAACCTCTTTACAACCTCTATGCCATTCCCGGCGCAACTCCGTAAACGCGCTCTTTCGCGGCAAAGAGCGCGCGCCGTGCGGCTTCCGAACCGCACGGGAGATGCCTCTCAAGCGGTAACAGGCGATACTTGCTTCGCACAACTTCCCGGACAGCCTCCCCCAAGACCGTCAGAGCCGCATAAACATTGGGGTTTTGGTAAAGCTGCGAACCAAGTATGCGCTGCGAAAAAGGTATACAGCGTCGAGGGGTGATATTCGGGATGTGAGACGCCGGGAGAAACATTCAACTCAGTTGAACTTTCGCGCCGGTAGCCGGGAAAGTCAGTTTTACCGGCCTTTTATTGACATCTCGAACAAGCCGGGGTCGGCGCGTCGGCGCGCGAAGGCGGAAACGCCAGGTTTGCCGTTGCTGGCACGCGGGTTGCCCTATGATAAATCTATTGAGAGGTGCGTGAGTTGAGCAGGTAGGGCGTCCGACAGGTGTTTGGGCGAGGTTGATAGCAACGTTTCAGGGCTTTGCGTCCTCCAACCCTGCGCCCTCCGATTCAATCTTTTGTAGCTTGATATTTCCCCGTTAAGTTATTCACCCCGGTGAGAAGTTTCAAGTCGTCCGTGATACTGAAATGAAAAGATGTAACCGCTCCGCTCGCAAAAGTTTCATCGCCCTGTTCATCCTCGCCTCGCTGGCTTACGGCAATTTCGGCGGGCTGACCGTGCGCGGGCAATTGGTGCCCGGCGGGAAGGGCGCGCGGGCGGCCGGAAAAACGGGAGCCGGGACGCCGTCTGCGACGACCGCCAAGATCAAACTCCCGCCCGCCTCCGCTCAGACCAAATTCGGCGCGCGACTCGACAAACTCTCGCCCGACCTGGCGCAACAGTTGAGCCGTTCGCTCAATCGCAAGAAAATCTTCCGCGTCATTTGCCGCTTCAACGCCCCGGCCGGGAGCGGGGTCGAAGCCATCTACGCGCGCCCGCGCGTGCGCGTCAACTACGCCTTCCAAAATTCCAGCTTCGTCAGCGCGGAGATGCCCGCGAGCGACGTGGTTGAGTTGACCAGGTTCGCGGAGATTTCCTACATCACGCCCGACCGCGAGGTGCGCACGCTCGGCCACATCTCCGCGACCACCGGCGCAGACCTCGTGCGTAATGAAGCGACCGGCGGGCTTGACGGCACCGGCATCGGCATCGCCGTGCTCGATTCAGGCATTGACGATAGCCACAAAGCCTTCCGCGACGGGCGCACCACCGATAGCGACAAACGCATCGTGGCCGCCGCGGATTTCGTCAACTACACCAATGCCGCCGGCTACAACGGCGACGCCCCCGACTACTACGGCCACGGCACGCACGTCGCTTCGCTCGCGGGCGGCAACGGCCGCATCGCCAGTGCGGCTTACGTCGGCATCGCGCCGAACGCGAAGATCGTCAACCTGCGCGTGCTGGATAGAGAGGGGCGCGGCTCGGTCTCGTCCGTGTTGCGCGCGCTCGATTGGGTGATGACGAATCGCGCTCTCTATAACATCCGCGTCGTCAACCTGAGCCTCGGCATGCCCGCGGTCGATTCCTACCGAAATGATCCGGTCTGTCTCGCGGTGCGGCGTCTGGTCGATGCCGGGATCGTCGTGGTCGCGGCGGCGGGCAACAACGGCAAGTCCGACGACGGGCAGAAAGTTTACGGGCAGATACACTCGCCCGGCATCGAGCCTTCGGCCATCACCGTCGGCGCCACCAACACCTTCGGCACGAACGAGCGCGGCGACGATGCGGTCGCCACTTATAGCTCGCGCGGCCCGACGCGCGGCAGCTACGTTGACGCGGCGGGCGTGCGCCGTTTCGACAACCTGCTCAAACCCGAACTCGTCGCCCCCGGCAACAAGTTGGTCGCGGCGCAGGCGGAAGGGGAATGCCCCACCGGGCAGGATGATTGCGGCGCGAAAAATTTTCTGCTCACGCGACACCCGCAGATGGAGGCGGGCGTCAGCGCGGACGACAGCCGCGCGATGATGTTCATGAGCGGCACTTCGATGGCCGCGCCGCAGGTGGCCGGAGCGGCCGCCCTGCTCCTGCAAATCAACCCGCGCCTCACGCCCAACATGATCAAAGCGATCCTGATGTACACGGCGCAGCCGCTCTCCGGCTTCAACACGTTCGAGCAGGGCGCGGGCGGCCTCAACATCGAGGGCGCGGTCAGACTCGCCAAACTCGTCCGCCGCGACTTCGCGAGCGGCACATCGCTCGGCGCGCCCCTGCTCACCGGCGCGCCCCCCGCGCCGCGCACCACCGTCGCCGGGCACACCTTCGACTGGGCGCAGGGCGTTCTCCTCAACTACACCTACGCGACTGGACTCGATCTCATCACCGGTTACCAGCGCATCTACGACCTCGGCGTGATCATGAGCGACGGCGTCATTATGAGCGACGGCGTGATCATGAGCGACACCGTGCTCTCGCGGAATCCCGCTTTCCTCAGCGACGGCGTGATCATGAGCGACCACATCCTGACGAGCGACGGCGGGATGCTCGGCAGCGGCGCGCGCTACGTCGCCGTCGGCGTGATCATGAGCGACGGCGAGATGATCAGCGACGGGTTGCTGCGCGACGACGGCGTCATTATGAGCGACGGCGTGATCATGAGCGACGTGCTGCTGAAGTCTCTGGCGACGTTGGCCGACGGAGACCGCACGAGTTATGCGCCCGTCGTCACCGACACGGGCACGGACTACCGAGGCTACTGACGGCGCGCGCCCCGCCCGACGCCGCGCGAGAAAATGTTCCGCGAGCTTTGAATTCTCAATTGACCCATACGAGCCGATTGCCATGTCTCGAACGCCCAACCCAGCCCAGCCGCCGCTGCCTCGCCCACACGCGCACACCTCGCCGGACAGCGTCATCTCGCCGCCGCCGCCGCCGGAGCTTCTCACACAGGGACAGGAGGAAGCAGCCCTGAACTTTCTCGCCGCGCGTCCCGTGCAAAACGTGATCATGTCGAGCTTGATCCGCGACAACGGTTTTGCGCGACATCTGAATCGCGGCGATTTTTACGCTTGCCGCGATGCGCGGGGCGAGATCACGGGCGTCGCTTTAATCGGGCATCACATCCTGTTTGCGAGCGAATGCGTCGAGAACGTCGAAGCGTTCGCGCGGCTGGCGCGCGCGCGGCGCGTCGGGCGCGTCATTCTCGGCGAGTGCGAATCGGTCAAGCGGTTCTGGTCTGGATATGCGAGCGCGGGCGAGTCGCCGTCGCGGGTGCAGCGTGAATTATTGCTGGAACTGACGTGGCCGGTGGCGGTGCGCGAGTTTGTGCCCGGTTTGCGATTGGCGACGCCGGACGATTTATCGCCGGTCGCCACGGTTCACGCGCAGTTGGCTTTTGAAGAGAGTTTGATCAACCCGTTGGAAGTTGACCCGGAGGGGTTTCGCGCGCGGCTGGCGCGACGCATCGAGGCGGGGCGCGTCTGGGTGTGGATCGAAGGCGGGCGTTTGATCTTCAAGGCCGACATCTTTTCCGACACGCCGCAGGTGATCTATCTCGAAGGCGTGTACGTGAACGCGGACGAGCGCGGCAAGGGCTACGGGCTGCGCTGCCTGTCGCAGTTGAGCCGCGAATTGTTGTTGCGCGCGCGGTCTTTGTGTTTGCTCGTCAACGAACAAAACGAAGCGGCGCAAGCCTTCTACCGGCGCGCGGGCTTCAAACTGCACAGCCGCTACGATACCATCTATCTCCCGACCCCCGATTGAAGCAAGCCTCTCCCCTCTCTCCCACGTCCGAACTTGCAATTTGTGATTTAGCAAAGTAGCCACTATATTGAACCCCGACTTCAGCGGCCGTCATCCCTGAACGGTTTTTCTTGCCGCCGCGTGGGCGAGAGGCGTGCGATGCCGGCCGCCGCCATAATTCCCCTATGGTTGCGGTTGCGAGATGCGAAGGTTCCTGTGGAGGCGGCCGGAGAATGGGCAAGGAGACACCAGGGGGAGAGTCCGGCATCGCGAGTTTGAGCGAGGCGCGCGCCCGCGCACAGGCCGCGCGCGGGTCGCTCGAACGCGAACTGGAAGACGTGCGCCTGCTGCTCGATCAGGGTCTCACTTCCGAGGTCTTGAAGCGGACGGCCGCGCTCATGCGCGCCTCGCGGCAGGATGCGACGCTGCTGGCGCGCACGCGCTGTTTGCTCTCGGCGGCCTTGGAGATGCAGGGGCGTTACCGCGAATCGCTCGAAGCGGTGCAGATGTACGAGCAGCCGGAGGAGCGCGCCAAGTGCGACCCCGTCTCCTCGATCTACCTCGGCGTCCAACTCGGCCTCGCCTACAACTACACGGGCGATCATCCGAAGGCCATCGCCCTCCTGAACGCCACGCTGCGCGAAGCGACGGAGCATGGCGGCGGCGCGCAGGTCGGCTCCGTCTACGTCGCGCTCGCGCGCGTCTATCGCAACATCAACGAGTACACCATCGCGCGCGACCACGCGCAAAAAGCCCTCGAACATTTTCGCGGCACGGGCGACTGGCGCGGCCTGGCCGAAGCCAATTTCGGCATCGCGCTGGCGGGAGTTTACGAGGGCAACTACGAACCCGCGCTCGAACATTTCGGGCAGGCGTTGAAACTCGTCGGCGACCATCCCGCGCCCTACCTGCTCGGCAAAATCTACACGAACATGGCGGGCGTCTGCTGGTTTCTCAAGCGGCCGCACGACGGCATCAAATATCTGGAGACGGCGATCAGCTATTACGAGCGCACCGAGCACAAAGCCAACGCCGCCGACGGCTACAACAATCTCGGCATCCACCTCGTTCTCGTCGGCGAATGGGATCGCGCGCAGGAAGCCCTCGAACGCGCGCTCGCCCTGGCTTCCCAGACGGACAAGCGCGGCGAGCAGACGATGATCCTCGACTCGCTCGGCGAATTGTTGATGTTGCGCGGCGAACTGGAAGAGGCTGAAAAGTATCTCGCACGCGCCGTCGAACTATCGCAGGAGCACGGCAACAAGTGGTACGCCGGGCAAGCCCTGCGCACGCTCGGTCGCTGCCATCTCGCGCTGGACGAGTTGGAGCGTGCGCTCGCCGACGGCACGCTCGCGCTTGAATACGCCGAGCGCATCGGCGACCGGCAAGCCGTCTGCGACTCGCGCCTGTTGCTCGGCGAGACTCATCTCAGGCGCGGCGACCTCGCCCGCTGCGAGCAGCAGTTGAACCCGGTCTTGAGCGAGACGGCGGACACCTCCGCCGACCTCGCCGTCGCGGGCGAAGCGCAGCGGCTCCACGGTCTGCTCTCGCTCGCGCGCGGCGACCGGATGCTCGCCGCGCAACACTTCGGGCGCAGCGTCTCCATCTACGAGATGCTCGGCGACCGCTATCGCAGCGCGCGCTCGCGCTACGACCTCGGGCGCGCCTACGCCGGGGTGCAACCCGAACGCGCGCGCGAATCCCTCACGCGCGCCGCCGAAACCTTCCGCGAACTGGGCGCGCGGCTCGACATCGGGCGCGCCGCCGAAGCCCTCGGCGCGCTCGGCCGAAGTTCCGGCGGCGACGGCAATGCTCCGGCCGCGAGCCAGACGCGCTTCGACGACCTCACGCATTTAATCTTGCTCAGACTGACGGACGCCGTCGCCTCGCGCGAACTGCTCCTGCGCGAACTCGCCGCCGTCATCTATCAGGAGACGGGCGCGCGCCGGATTTTGATCGCCGAGCCGGGCGAAGAAGAGGCGCGCGACCGCGTCGTCGTGTCGCACGGCTGGGTGGATGATGAGGGCGGGGAACTGCTGGGGAAATTGCGGCGGGCGGAAGACGCGGGAGAGCGTGCGCGGCTCGCGGCCGAACATCAAGCGGAGATCATCGAGCTACGAGCGACGAGCGCGCCGCCCGCCACCCTTCTCATCTCGCCGCCGGGTGCGGCCATGCTCCCCGGCGGCTTCTCGCTCGACCCGCTGCTCCGCATGGTCGAACTCGGTCTGGACGTGTGCGCCTTTCGCGAGAAGGCGCGCGAAGGCTTCGACGGCGCGGAGCAATCGCCCCTCGCCAGCCAGAGCTTCATGCCGGGGTTCATCCACTCGTCGCCGGCCATGACGCGCCTCGTCGAAGAAGTCCACAAAATCCGCTCCTCCGATGTCACCGTGCTCGTCACTGGCGAATCCGGCACGGGCAAAGAACTGGTCGCCCGCGCCATCCACGCCCTCTCCTCGCGCCGCGCCAAAGTCTTCGTGCCGTTCAACTGCACGGCCGTGCCCAAAGAGTTGTCGGACGCTTATCTGTTCGGCTACCGGCGCGGCGCGTTCACGGGCGCGGTGTCGGATTCGCCGGGCGTGATTCGTTCGGCGGCGGGCGGCACGCTCTTTCTCGACGAGATCGGCGACCTCCCGCTCGACATCCAGCCGAAACTTTTGCGTTTCCTGCAAGAGGGCGAGATACAGCCCTTAGGCGAGCAGCGACCGGCGAAGGTGGACGTGCGCATCATCGCCGCCACCAACAGCGACCTCGAAGACATGGTGAAAGACGGACGCTTCCGCGAGGATTTGTATTACCGTCTCAACGTTATCCGCCTGCGCGTGCCGCCGCTCAGGGAGCGTCGTTCGGAAATCCCCACGCTCGTCAATCACTACATCGGCCACTACGCGCGGAAGTTTGGGCGCAACGACATCCGCATCACGCCGGAGACGATCGATCTCCTGATGGTCTGCGATTGGCCGGGCAACATCCGCCAACTCGTCAACGAAATTCAACGCATCATGGCGCGCGCCGAAGACGGCACGCTGATCACGCCCGATCATCTCTCGCCCGAACTCAAACGCATCTCCGCGCCCATCTCGCTGCCCGCCGAGGTCAGCCCGTTCGGCGCGAACCCCATCACGCTCTCCGGCCCCCACACCACCCTCGCCGATGCCATGGCCGAACTCGAACGCCGCATGATCGCCGACTCCCTGCGCCGCCACAAAGGCAACATCTCCCGCGCCGCACGCGAACTCGGACTCACCCGCCGCGGCCTCTACCTCAAACTCCAACGCTATTCCCTCAACGCCGCCACCGCGTAGCCTTCGAGACCGGGGCGCACCGCGTGTCCACGCAAGGGCGCGCGACTCGTCAACGCCGTGGGCGCGATCAAGATGTTATTTTTGGTGAAAAGGGAAAGCGGAGCGGGAACCTGAAGGCTTCCCTGCTCCGCTTTTGCCGTTCAACTCGCGCCGACTTTTACGGCTGGCCGAAACGGCTGCGATACTCTTTCGAGTTGACGAAGCCGTGAACCATCGTGCGGAAGTCGTTGGAGTTTGCGTTGAGATAATTGAGCCAGTTGGTAAAGCCTTCGGTCTCCGGGTCGCGTTTGAGATAACCGAAATACTGCATGGCGACGTAGGCGGGGTTGAACTCTTTGCTCTCGACCGCCGGACTCTCGACGATGGCGCGCAACACCTGCGCGCGCGTCTGCGCCCCGGTGTTGAGATTGTTGACGAGTTGATCGCGATTCGCGATGGTCACGCGCGCCATGCGCAGCAGCGCGTCAACGTAGTCGGAGTTCGACAACGAATCGTAGAGGCGGCGGAAGTCCGCGCGTTGGACGAAGGCGTTCATGTAAGCGTCGCGCTTCTGGTTGAGTTCGTCGGCCGTCTGACCCGTGACGAACTGCAAATCGGGGATGATCTCAACGTACTGCGGCAGGCGGCCGAAGGCCACCGCGTAGAAGCGATAGATGAAGAAGCCTTTGAGGCGAAACTCCGCCGACTCGAAGAAACTACGCGAGACGGTGACGCGGTCGCACTCGGTCGAGGGACTGGCGTCGCAGCGATTGAGCACGGCGAGCCACGCGTTGAAACCTTCCGGTTCCGGCTCGCGGAAGAGGAAGTCGAGATATTGCTGGCGCACGAAGAAGCCGTTGTTCTCCAGCGGGTTCAACTCGACGTAGTTGGTGTACGGGTCGAGCGCGAGCGCGCCGGACAGGTAGGCGGTTTCGCCCGCGTCGGAGCGCAGGCGCAGAGTATAGTCGCCGACCTTCGCGCTGTCGGCGACGATCAGGTTGAAACTGACGATGCCGAAATTCGGCTCGGTGATGCCGTAGTTGGCCGGGTTCTCGCGCGCGAAACTCGCGGGGTCGATCGACATGAAGGGCGAGGTCACGCTAAAGCCCGTCGTCGTCAAAGGGACGGCGGCGAGGTTGCTGCCGCCGATGGCGAGACGATAGACGCGCCCGGCGGAAAGTTGCACGGTGGCGGCCTGCAACGCCCCGTTGATTCCCAGGATGCGCGGGTTGATGGAGGGCGTGCCGAGCGTAATGATCGGATTCACGAACGTCGTGTTGCCCGTCGAGACGTTGACCGGCGTTTGCACCTCCATGGCGCGAAACGCGGGTTGGCTGCCGATGCCGGTGTAAGGCGGCGAGTTTGCGATCTCGCCCGCGAAGACCGGCTCGTTCAGGTATTCCACGAACACGCGATAGTCGCTCGACGGCAATTGGTCGATGCGGTACGAGCCGTCCGACTTCGTGATGCTGCTGCCCGTCACGCGTCCCGTGTAGAGATTCTCAGCCCACACATGCGCGCCCGCGCCGTAATTGATCTGACCCGCAATCGAACCGACCGCCACGGCCGTGCGCGCGCCATAGATGGAGCGGATGCCCGCCAGATCGTCGTCCGAGAGCGTGCGCATGGTGTGCGCCGGGTCGATGAAGTTGAGACCCTGGCGCGGCTGCATGGTTGCGCCGACGACGCCGGAATGGTCGAGGCCGAGGAGATGTCCGAGTTCGTGGACGAGCGTCGATTCGAGGTCATATGTGTTCGACGTGCCGTCGGTCGAAAAGGACACGCGGGGGTTGAGCGCGAGGTCGGCTTCGAGGATGCGCCCCGTGCTGTCGAAGATCACGCGCGTGCGTCCTAATCGCTGGCCGCCTTGATTGGTGAAGGCGTCGTTCGTCGCCGAGGCCGAAACCGTGATCAGGTTGATGCCGTCGCCCGTGCCCGAAGGATTGACGGAATCGACGGACGTGGAGGACTCGACAAGCTGAATATTGGCGGCGTCAGACCAGCGACGCAAGGCTCTGCGCGCCGCGCCCAACACGTCGCTGCCCGCCTTGATATTTGCCGGCGGCGAGTTGAGCGAGGTCGAAAGCGAGATGCGGATCGGGTTGGTCGTCCACCTGACCTGCACGGACGAACCGCCGAACTGATAGGTGTAAGCGCGCGCGGGCACGGCGGCCACCCACAACAGTATCGCGGACAAGACGAGCGAAATAACAATTCGTGGCATGAAAACTCCCTGCGGGATGATTAAATTATGAGGGGGGAAATGTTTGATGCGAACCGGGCGCGTGGTGTTGGCAGCTACATTCCGCCGCCGGATTCGCGCCGGGGGGGCACTTAAATTTATAGCAGTTACGTCGTCGGCGCGACAAGCTTTTTTCTCTCGCCCGCGAAGTCTCAAATCCCGGATTGCGCGTGGATGACGAAAAGCCGCTCGGAGTTCAACCACGCGCCGCAGCGTCGGAAACGCCCGCGCGTGCATCAAACGGATACGGGACATGCGCCGCGGCTAGGTGGCGACGCCGGTTTTTCTTTGAAATATCAACATCATGCCGCTGGCACGAGGTTTGTTTAAAGGAACCGAGGAAGCGTGCTCCGGTGCGCACAGACCCGCAGGTTAAACTCCCCGAGCTTATTTTCCACGGAGGCCGCCGAAAGCTAAATGAGCACCGAAGCCGTTTCGCAAAACGAAATCATTCGCAAGAACATCGTTGCCATCTCCGAGATGCAGCGCAAGGACGTTGCCACCCGCAAGCCGCAGGAACGTATCTCCGATTCCATCACCCGCTTTTCCGGTTCGACGGCGTTCGTCCTGACCCATGTCGTCTGGTTCGGCCTGTGGATTCTGCTCAACATCAACCTGATTCGCCTGCCCTACGTCAGCGACTTCGACCCGTTCCCCTTCGGCCTGCTCACGATGATCGTCTCGCTCGAAGCCATCTTCCTCTCCACCTTCGTGCTCATCTCGCAAAACCGCATGTCGTCCTTGAGCGAGAAGCGCGCCGAACTCGATCTGCAAGTCAACATGCTGGCCGAACAGAAGTCCGCCAAAACGCTCGAACTGCTCGAACACATCGCGCAGCAACTCGATACCGTCTACGAACGCTTCGACTACAAGACCGACCCCGAAATCGCCGCGCTCAAAGTTTCGCCCAAACCGCACGAGGTGCTGCAAGTGATGGAGGATGCGGTTAAAGAGGAGGCCAGAGAGGCCGCACGCGCGATTACCGAAGAGGTCAAAAAAGACATCACGGGCGAGGTCAAAGCGGCGGTCAAGGACGTGACGGGCGAGGTCGAGGCCGTGCGCGACGACGTGAAGGATGTGGACAAAGAGATCAAGCGTGTCGCGCACGACGTGCGGGAGGTCAAGGAGGAGATCAAGATGGGCGCGCCGGGACGATGAGATGAGTTGAAGGACGACGCCGCGCCCACGCCGCCCCGTCGCCGCGCTTCATAACTTTAACTCAACCGGCAACGCCGCGACTCGCAACCCGCTCCCGCCGCTCCGGCAACGAGCGCAAACGAGCGCACAAGTTGAAAGCGCAGCCTGTTCAACTTTGATTGAACGGGCTGCGCTTTTTGTGTCCCACGCGCTTCCGGTTCGGAGACGCGCCTATCGCCGGTAAACTTAACGCCGTTTCGCCGCACCTCGGGCGACGCCCGACCCGTCTCCGGCGGCGGCCGAATCGTCGTTAGGGGCAGGTTCCGTGAGAGGCCGTCGTGCGCCGCCGAGGTCGGCCATCGCCACGATCATAAGTAACGCCGTCACGCTGAGTGTCGCCAGCACGTAGAGCAACGCCACCTGTTCCGTCCAGATCAAAGCTACGATGATCGCCGTCGCCACCGCGATCCAGAGAAATGTCATCCGGCGGTTACTTTTGCGCCCGCCCGCTGCCGTGGTTGCCGTTGTCCGAGCCATCTTGAGTCTCCTGCCTGTGCCTAAAGTAAGAATTTCACGCTTAGTAAAGTATCCGCAGAGGGGCTTGCGTGGCAAAGGAACCGACGCTGCCCGTGACGAGGCCGGTCACCAATTTGGCGATGCCGCCGGGGGAGAATTTGCCTTCCTCCGGCACTTCGATAATGTCGTAGGGCTGAAGGGCGACATCCTCTTTTTTGCCCTGCTTGATGGCCTTGTAGTCGATCGTCAGAGTCTCGGACTTCATCCCGCCCGGCTTCTGCCGGTAGATTCGCACCTTGCTCTCCTGGGCGTTCCTCGGGCCGCCGACGATGCTGATCGCGCGCGACAGCGTCATGCCTTCCTTCAGATAGAGGTTGGCCGGCTGCACGACGCTGCCCGTGACGTAGATCGGCGAAGCCTCGGCCACGTAGATCACGTCGCCGGGGCGGATGTAGGGGTTGGCCTCGCTTTTGCCCAGCTTGAGGTCTTCGACCCGGTAGATGTTGAACGGCAACCCGAGCGAATCCTCGCCGCGCGGCGCCTGAGACGCGATCTGCATCTCTTCCGGTTCGGGACAGAGGAGCGGTTGCGTGTGGGAAATTTGGATGGTGCCGCTCTGCTGCTCTGTAACGCCGCCGCTCTTCGAGATGAGTTCGAGCAGGCGCGCGGGGCGGCGCATCTCGTAAGGGGCGGGCGAGCGCACCGCGCCGTAGACGATGGCGGGCGTGCGGCTTTTCTCGTCCCTGACGGTCATGTAGATGCGCGGATTTTTGAGAAACTTGGCGAGCGCGCCCTCCACGTCCCGGCGCACCTCTTTGATGTTGCGGCACTGCGCGGTGATCGGCTGCTCGACGAACGGCACGACGAGGTTGCCGTCGCCGTCCACGGCGAACGCGCCGTCGAACTGCGGCTCGCCGAACACACGCAGTTCGATCACGTCGTTCGGCCCGAGCAGGTATTCGCGGCGCGCCGTCATCGTGCCGCTGGCGGCGTCGCTGACGGGCTGCACGGTCGCGCCCTGCGACGGAGTTTGCAGCAGCGGTTGCTGCTGCTGCTGCGCGCGAAGCGGCAGGATGAACGTCGCACACATGGCGGCGGACAGAAGTGTGGCTCTGATTACTCTCATGGTTTTATTTCCCGTCTCGTGAATGTCGGCGCGGTTGACCCGGCGAATTTTCCCTTAAGCGTCCGGCCGAGGAAGAGTTATAGATGTCCGAAAGAAGTTGAAGGGCTGCCTTGACGCAAACTCTTATTTTGTCGGGGTGGGATGCGCGGCGCGCCGCCGCTCAACTTCGTCGCCAACTCTATCGTTTTTAAGCCGTCCAACCGAACGGTAATTGTCGCACAGAAGAGGCCAAACGCCAATTCGACCCCGGAGCCGTTTCGCGGCGAAATTCGCGCCCGCGCCCTCTGTTTCGCAAGGCCGTCGGTTAAGACTGGCTTCTCCCGGCGCGCCCGTCGTTCCCCCTTTTCGCGGGACGCCGCAGCGGCGGTTCATCTTCCACGTCGCCCATCGCCAAACGTGCGCGCAGCATCTCGATCTCGCGGTTGATGCGGTTGGCGGCTTCCTCTCGCGCGTCCTCGCTCATCTGGGCGCGCGAGAGGTAAAAGAGCGCGTCGCGGTAGCGCGCGACGGCGCGCGTGTAGCGTCCGCGAAAGGCGGCGCGCTCGGCGAGTTCCACCCAGTGCGCGACCTTGACGGTGGCGATGAAGTTGTGGACGGCGAGCGCGGAGTCGCGCAGTTCCGGCTCGGCCGGGTACACCTGCAACGACTCGTTGATGACATCGAGCGCGCGCATCGCCGTCTCGATCTTGTCGGAGACGCTGACGCGGCGTTGCGCCTCGTGCGTGAGCCGCTGCGCCTCGCCGCGCACCCACGAGAGGAGATGATGCTTTTGCAGACCGCGCACGCGCTCCTGCCCCGCGCGCAGGGCGACGCGCACATCGGCCGCCGTGCCCGAAGCGCGGATCGTCTCCTCGGTGCTCGACAGGTATTGTTCGCACAGGCGGAAGGCTTCGAGGTGCGCGGCCGGTTGTTGCACGCCCGATTCGTTGGCCTGCGCGAGTCGTTGCTGCAAGGCGCGGAGCGAATTGGCGGTCGCACGCACGCTCGCTTTGTGCGTGGCCGGGCGTTGCTGCAAGCCCGCCGGAGCCGTCTGCGCGCCCTCGCTGCCCATCTGCATTTCGAGTTCGTGCGTGTAGCGCGCCCACGCGCGCCGCATCACCACCTCGCGCGCCGCTATCGCAATGAGCAGCACGACGCTCGCCACCAAACCGGCGGGCAGGAGCGGGGCTTCGTCGCCGCTCACGGCGAGCAACCACCACAACCCGACGAAGACCACCACCGAGACGACCACCGCCGCCAACATAAAGCCGGCCGACGACGGCCGCCGCGGGCGCGCGGACGGACGCCTGCGCGGCTGTCCTCCGGCGGGGGCGCGGGGCTGGCGATTTGCGTCTGTATAGTTTGCCGATTCGCTGGGCAAGCGTACTCTCCGGGAACGAGGGACGGGGGCGACTCGCGCCGCTCTCCTCTAAGAGCGGTTCGCTATGTGCCTGAACCTCTGTCACGGCACACGGCGCGGGCGCGAAAGCCAATCAAGCCGAAACGAAAATTATAGTCACCTTTTCAACCGAGTCTGTCAACAGTTGACACCGCCGTCGCCCCGGCTCGGACAGGCCGCGCCCGCTCGAAATTCTACTGGCAGTGGGGGGCAAATCTGTTTATACTGGCGCGCGCTTGCGGAAAAGAGCGCGCCCTTTGGTCGAACGGCCGACGTTCGATCGCCCCCGATTCTTCAATCCTGCGCAGAGCGATCACATTCTCATCGCACAACGGCAAGCGCGTGGGCGTTCGTGCCGCGACGGCGGGCGGAACAGGTTAATGATCAATTGTCCCAAGTGCGGCACGGCCGTGAGAGAGGAGAAGGCGTTCTGCCACAACTGCGGCTCGCCGATGGACGCCGCGAAGGCGGCGCGCGAGACGCCCCTCCCGGACTTCGGCGCAACCGTGCTCGAACCGCCGCGCCGCCCCACGCCGCCGCCGCAAACTTTTGTGCCCCCGGCCGTCATGGAAGCTCAACCGGCAAGCCGCCCGAACGCGCCCCTCTCCGCTCCGACCGCAGGCATCGCCCAATCCATGCCGCACAGCGCGCCGCCGCCCGCAGGGCGCGCACGCTCGCGGAAGTTCGGCGTCGGCTTCGTCCTACTTTTGCTCTTCCTGATGTTTCTGGCGTTCATGCTGGCCGTCGTGCTCGACTGAGCGCACGCGCCCGCCTAATCCTCGAATAGAACCTTCGACGCTTCCCATGAACGAATTCGCAGGCATCCCGCAGACGACGCTCGCCGCTGCGCCCGCCCTTCGGGCGCAACCGCGCCGCCGCCTCTTGCGCGCCGCGGCGATCGCCTTCGCGTCGCTCGTCGCGCTCCTGCTCGCGCTGCTCCTGCTCGCGCTGACCGGGCTGGAGACCGGCCTCGTCCCGCTGCTCATCGGCTTCGTGCTCGCCACCCTGCCCGCGCCCGTCTACGTCGCGCTCGTGCTCTGGATCGACCGCTACGAATCCGAACCGACCTGGACGCTCGTCACGGCTTTCGTCTGGGGCGCGGTCGGGGCGGTGTTCATCGCCGCCTTCGTCAACACGATCGGCAGCCTCATCGTCGCCGCCCTCATCAACAACGAAGCGGGCAATTTCTACGGCGCGGTGATCTCCGCGCCCATCGTCGAGGAGAGCATGAAGGCGGCCGTGCTCTTCGTCCTCTACTTCTGGAAGCACGACGAGTTCGACGGCGTGATCGACGGCATCGTCTACGCCTCGATGGTCGGACTCGGTTTCGCCATGACGGAGAACATCCAGTATTACGGCAAAGCGGCGTTGGAGGGAGGCGTCGGCGGCGGCGTGATGCTGTTCGTCCTGCGCGGCATGATGGCTCCCTTCTCGCACCCGTTGTTCACGAGCATGACGGGCATCGGTCTGGGTTTGGCGAGCCAGACGAAAAGCGGCCTCGTCAGATTTTGCGCGCCCGTGTGCGGACTCCTCCTCGCGATGATCCTGCACAGCCTCTGGAATCTTTCGGCCTCGATCAACGCCGCGCTCTACTTCATCGTCTACTTCCTGATCATGGTGCCGATGTTCGTCGCAGTGCTCGTCTCGATCTATTTCGGGCTGAGGCGCGAGGGGCGCATCGTGCGCGAGCACCTCAGGCACGACCTTGAGCGCGGGCGTTTGACGCACTCCGAACTCGAACTGCTGGCGAGCGTGCGCGGGCGGATGGGCGCGTCTTTCCAGGCTCTAACCAAGGGCGGTTATCGTTCGTGGCGCGTGCGGCGCGAGTTCAACCGGGTGGCGAGCGAGTTGGCCTTCCACCGCAACCGCGTCGCGCAGGGTCGCGCGGTCGAGAACGGCGCGGCCATCGAAGAATTCTACGTCCGGCAACTCTCGGAGTTGCGCGGCCGGTTCAACATCTCTTGAAGCCGAGCGAAACTTAAAACGGAAATCCCCCCGTGAAAATCCAACTTCTTCCCAGCACCTTCGACCGACACGGCCGCGCCACGCAGGAACAGCGACTCACCTGTTTCGTCATCGACGACCGCGTCGCCGTGGACGCCGGGAGCATCGCCCTCGCCCTCTCCGACGAACAACACGACAGCGTCCGCGACATCATCGTCACGCACCCGCACATGGATCACATGGCGACGCTCCCCATCTTCATAGACGATCATTTCGCGCTCCTGACCGAACCCATCCGCGTCCACGCCACCGAGGAAGTCATCGCCCTGCTCGAACGCGACGTGTTCAACTGGACGGTCTACCCGCGCTTCTCCCAACTGAAGAACGAACACGGCTACGTGATGGAGTATGTCCCGTTTCGCCCGCGCGAAGAATTTCGGGTGGCGCACCTGACGGTCGAGGCCGTGCCCGTCAACCACATCGTCCCCACGGTCGGCCTCGTCGTCTCGGACGGCCGGACGACCGTCGCGTTCAGTTCCGACACGGCCGCCACCGAAGAGTTCTGGGAAGTCGTCAACGAGCGCGCGGGCATCTCCGCCCTCTTCATCGAGGCGTCGTTCCCCAACTCGATGGGAAAGCTCGCCGAAGTTTCCGGCCACCTCACGCCCGCGGGCGTCGCCGCCGAACTACGCAAGCTCTCGCACCGCCATCTCGACGTGCTGGCCGTTCACCTCAAACCCTCCTACCGCGAAACGCTCGTCCGCGAACTCGACGCGCTCGGCATCCGCGGCCTCTCCGCGATGGAAACCGGACGCGCCTACCAGTGGTGAAGGCGTATTGAAAATCCGCTCGTTGAAAAGCGCGCGTTGAAAAGCGCGGGTCGTGAAATTTGTGCCGCGAAAAATCAAAAGCCGCCTCAAGTGAGAAGCGGCTCGCGCACGGTTGGTTGAGATAGAGTCGTCAGTTCGTCATTCGCAGAATTCGCCGCCCGCCGTCGTCGTCGCTTCCGAGTCCGCCATCAAGCCTTCCATGTGCTGCCGCGCTTTCCACGCGCCCGTGCGGTTCGCCACCTCGATCCCGTCCGCCCACGCGCGCCGCGCCTCCTCGCGCCGCCCCTGATTCGCGAGCGACGTGCCGAGCATCTGGTAGGCCGCCGTGAAGTCGGCGTTCAATTTCACGACTTGCCGGAGCGCGTCCGCCGCCTCGTCCCAACGTTCCAATTTCACGTACTCGTTCGCCAGCCCGTACCAGACCATCTCCTGTTCCGGCTGCGCGGCCACCATCGCCTTGAACGCTTCGATTCTTTCCTGTGACACTTTCGCTCCACCTTTCCCGCCGCGACGCGGCCGCCGCTGCGCCCCTTTGTCTCACTTCTAGCGCGCTGCCTCGAACTCGCTTTCCGTGTGCTCGCCCGCCACGCCGTCGAGCCGGACGCGCCCGCTCGGCAACAACTCGGCGACGCGAAACGTGCGCTCCGCGCGCTGGCGACCCGGCATCAGTTCGCCGCGGAAGGTGACGCTCATGCCGGGGCGCGCCCAGCGGTCGAGGCCGCTTTCGCGCTCCTGACGTTTCGCTTTCCGCGTCGCCCTGCGTCGCCCGATGAACGTCGCCGCGCCGACGCCGCCGACCGCCAGTGCGAGACCGCTCAACAGACGTTTCGCAGTTTTACTCATCCACTCAAGCTTCCCGCCTTAGCGCGTCGCCGTAGAGACGACGAAGCGCAAGCCCCTCTCGCGCGTTCGAGAGACTTGCGCGCCGTGTTTTCCGCCACCCGTGTGTCGCGCCTCGCGGAGAGAGAGCGACGCGGGTCGCGGCCGCGTCGCAATCCCCGCCGGGCGTCAGCACAGCGGGTCGAGTTTTTCACTCTGGATCGGCAAGCCGGCTCTGAGCGAGCGGTCGGCGTTGATCTCGGTATAGTGCGCCCACTCGGCCGGCACTTTGTCCTCGGCGAAGATGGCCTCGACGGGACACTCCGGCACGCACGCGTCGCAATCAATACAAGTCTCCGGGTTGATCACGAGTGCGGCCATCTCATCGTCGAGATGGAAAGCCTCGACGGGACAGACCAGCGCGCAGTCCGTATAACGGCAGCCGAAGCAGGGTTCGCACACAACGTAGGTCATTAAACTAGCCTCCTCAAAAAAGTGTATGACGACAAACCGCGCGAAAAATTCGCGTCATGCCGGTGGAAGCATGCGCGCCGTGACGCGGCGGCAAAAACATGGAAAATCTACGAGCGCGCTATATTAAGCACGAACCGGCAAGATTGAAAAGCAAAATTTTCGCGGCAGCGAAGCGTCCGTCACCCGTCGTCGCCCGCGCGCCGTTTGTGTTTGACTTGGCGGTCGGCGGGGTGTGCGCGTTCCTCCGGTTCGGCGCGCGAGCGGGTGGCCGGGCGATGCGAGGGGCACGCGGAGCGCGACACCCGCAACGCGTTCGCCTCGCTTCTGCGAAGACTTTTCGGCGTTTGCCGACTATGGCGTTCGGCAAGCCCCCTTCTCGCTGTTGGCGCGATGCTATAGCGCGCTCCCCTCGCGTGTCGATAGTCGCCTGGCGCATGATTACCATCGTTCTTTTTGTAACGAAGAGGTGGCGGAGTTGCCGCGTGGCGGCGAGGGTGGGAATGAGAGGGTGAGGCGTCAAAAAGAGCTTGCGCCCTAGCGTCTCGGGTGGAGATGCTAGGGCGCAAGCGAATTGCTCCGGGTGTCGGAAAGTTATGCCTTGCTCGGCTGCGGCGTCGTCTCGCCGAAGAGCGTCTTCAACGCCTGTGAGGTTTCGGTGCGACGCTTCTGCTGAAACTCGTTGACCCATTCGGTCACGGTCGCCACCACGTCGCGCGCGGCTTCGTGCGTCGTCTTCTTCTGCTCGGTGCTCGCGTCGGCGGCGGCGGCTTCCAGCGCGGCGCGTTCTTCGCGTTTGATGATCTTGATAGATTTATTCGTCGTCATGATGATTGCCCTACCCACCTTGTTGTGTATTTTCTTTCGTAACTATAGACGCTCGATGCGTCGGGAAAGTTCCAATTAGTTCACGTTAGTTGCGCCGCTTCGGAACTCGTGGACACCTATAGCAAATCAAAGGCCACAAGTTTCAAGGCGCGTTGGAAGCCTTCGGAACCGCGCTCACCCAAAAACCGCGAGCGCGTTTTCGGCCTGTTTCAAATACGATTCACATGCGCGCAACTTCGCCGTGACAGTTCGGCAATCACTCCGCCGCGTACCCGATAGTTTCCCAATCGTTCACTCGCACCCCATCTGCGCCTTTTTCTGATACGCTTTCGGACATCTTCCAAATGAAAACCGCGAAGGACGCGAAAGGTGAAACTACCTTCGCGTCCTTCGCGGCGGTGAATTATCGCCGGCTTCGCGGCGGACGAGCGTTGACCGTCGCCGCCCATGCGAGCGGCGACGGCCAGGCAAACTAGCGGCGGGGGCGCGCCCTGCTCAGTCTTTCTTCCCGAAGATGCCGCCGATGCCGCCGAGCATGTTCTGCGCGGTGTCGGCCATGCCGCCCGCGACGCCCGCGCCGCCGCCGACCGCGCCGTCAATCATGCCGGAGACGGAGGCGGGCAGTTTGTCGCGCATGTAGCCCATCACGGTATCGATGGCCGTGCGCGCCTGCGCTTCGGTGATGCCGGTGCGTTCGGTCACTTGCCTGATCAACTCTTCCATGGTTCGGCTCTCCTTATTCAAGGGATGTGGCGTGGCGCGGCGGCCGCGTGTCTGCGCCGGTCGCGCTAGATGAAGACGACCGATTGCGCGTTCGGGATGTCGAAACGACGGCGGCAGCGCGGGCAGTCGAGCATGTCGTCGATACGCACCATGTAGTCGCGCGAATTGCGAAACCGCGCGCGGTCTTGTTCGCTCGCGCCGCGCGGCAAGTCTTTCTTCTTCGTGCGCCTGAGCCAGCGCACCTCGTAGTCGGCGCGCTCGCGGCAATGCGGGCAACTGTAGGTGGCGCGCTTGGCCTCCTGTTGCTCGTTGAAAAAATCTCTCTCGTTCATAAATTAAACATACCGCTTTTAGCGAAGCTAACTCAAGTGCGTCCGGCCGTGAGTTCCGGGGCGGCGGCCGCGCCGTTCGGATTCGATGCCTGCTCCCGACGTTCGCGCCGCCGGTGATGCAGCACGATGAAGAGACCGGCCAGCGCGTTCAGCACCATGATCGCGTTGGTGACGACGAAGACCCAGTTGCCGACTAGCCAACTGTAGACCGTGAATCCCACCGACGCGGCCAGTTGCCCGATGAACAACCACTTCGAGACGTTTTCGCTCGATCCTTCTTTCCACTGTTTGAAAACCTGCTTGCCGATGGTCAGCACGAGTATCAACGAACTGATCCAGCCGATAGCTTCCTGCATCTTGCACCCCTGGTTCTAAAAATCTTCCGGCGGCAGGTGGCCGCCGCGCCCTTCCGCCAACAGCCGTCGCACGGTCAGCACCAAATTCACGGGATCGACGGGCTTCGGCTCGTAAGCATCCGCGCCCACGTTGAGCGTGAAGGTCGCGCTGCCGGTGCCGAACCCGGTCGTGACGATGATGGGCGTCGCCGCGAGCGTCTCAGTGTCGCGCACGCGGCGGACGAAGTGCGCGCCGTCCGCGCCCGGCATGGAAACATCCGTGATGATCAGATCGGGAAGGCGGCTCAAGGCGAGTTCATACGCCTTCAGGCCGTCTTCGGCGGTCAGCACCTCGAAGCCCTGCCGCTCCAGCGTCATGCAGAGCAACTGCCGCGCGACCTCGTCGTCTTCCGCCACCAGAATTTTCTTCGCTTCAGTCATAATTCGTGAATCGTCAAGGGAACGTCAATCGTGAACTCGTGAATAGTTAAATTTAGTTCTGATCTATTTACGATTGACGATTCACGATTTACTTCCTTCATTCTGTTCGCACAGTTCGCGCAGGAGGCGAAAGCTGTAGATGCCTGTCTGGTGGCCGTCGCTCCAGCGGAAGGTGAGCGCGTAGCGGCCGACGATGTCGAGGCTCTCGATCCGCAGATCGTCGGGGACGGTGCTCGGGTCGAGCATCCGCCGTCCCGTCATCTCGTTGACGCACTGCGCGCACGGGCAGACGCGCCTGAGCGCAGCCGCGCCGTAACCGCAGACGCGCCCGTCGCCCCACTTCACGCGCAGCCCCTCCGCGCCCTCCTGCACGATCTCGTGCGGCTCAATCGCAGGCCCGCGCCTTCGCATCATCTCGTTCATAAGAAAAACAGTGACAGGTGACGGGTGACGGGTGACAGGAGAAAGACGGGTTTTAAATCCTGTCACCTGTCACCCGTCACCTGTCACTATTAAGCGTTCTCGCGCACGGCCTGCTCGACGGCCTCGGCCGTGATGTCGAAGTGCGAGGCCGACCAGACGGCCTGACCGTTGCGCAGGATGATCGCCTGCGGCGATTCGTGGCGGATGCCCGTCTGCTCGGCCACGCGGCGCGATAGCTCGCGCGCGCGCTGCACGATGACGAGCGAAATCCGGCCGGTCACGCCCGCCTGCAACTTCGACATTTGATGATGCGCGCGCGCGCTGATCGGACACGTCGTGCTGTGTTTGAAGAGAACGACGGGCGCGTCGTGGGAGCGCACCACGAGATCGTCAAACGCCCCGGCGTCGGTCACGGGCGCGAAGTTGGTCTGTTCTTCCGAAGTATCGGGCATTTGAAAGTAGCCTCCGCCGGTCAGAAATCGGCGCACCTTTTTCCACATCATGGTATTTAGTTTGCTCTCGCGGGAACGCCCTTGATATTAACGCACCTGCGACCGGCGAACAAACGTCGAGGCGGAGAGGCAACGGCCGCCTAGAGCGGCTGCGTCGGGCGGCGATTCCCTGTTATCGCCAATCGCCGACGAGGATGAAGGGCGCCCAGTGGAACGGCGCGCTGTAGGTCTTCCCCTGGATCATCGCCAACTGCGCGGCGCGCATCGCGGCGGGCGCGGCGGTCGATTGCTTCGTCAGCAGACGCTTGTAGAAGTCGATCATCAAATCCGCCGTTGACTTGTCGGAGACCGACCACAGGCTGACGCCGACGGTAGGCGCGCCCGCGTACATGAAGGCGCGCGTCAACCCGATCACGCCCTCGCCACGGCGTTCCTTGCCCAGTCCCGTCTCGCAGGCCGACAGCATCACGAGCGGCGAGCCGAGTCTTAAATTGAAAATTTCGTCCGTGCGCAGGAAGCCGTCGCCGTCGCGGTTGCCGACGAGCGAAAGGACGACGCCGGTAAACTGCGGGCGTTCCGTGTTCAAGAGGCCGTGCGTGGCGACGTGCAGGATGCGGTACTTGCTGACATCCGTCGTCTTCATTTTGCTCTCGCTGGCGTCGAGGTCGAGCCAGATGTCAGGCGCGAGGCCGGACGTGCGCGCGAAGGCGGCGATCTGTTGCGCCTCCGCGCGCGTGCCGTTCAAGCGCGCGAGTTTGATGCCGCTGCTCCCGGCGGCGGAGGGCGCGTTCGCTGCGCCCGTCAAATCCGCGACCGCGCTGTTGACCGCAAGCATCTCGCCCGACTGCCCGTTGGAAGCGGCCGCGCCCGCGCTCTGTAAAATCTTCGCGCGCGGGTCTGAGGCGTCGAAGATCGGGTCGGCGACGAGGAGCAGGCCGCGCGAGTTGGCCGTCGCGGCCGCGCCGCTCGCGGCCTGTTGCCTGACGGCCGCGACGACCGAGGCCGACGGCGCGTAGGAGACTTCGTTGGTCTTGACGAGGTAGGGCAGCGTCGAGTAGTCGCCCCCGCCGCCCGTGGCCGTCACGAGCGACTCGAAAGGGACGTAGTTGAGCGCGCCGTCGGCGACGACGAGCAGACGCTTGCCCGCGATCAGCGAGGCGACCGGCGCGACCGCGCTTTGGTAGAGCGCGCCGGAAATTTCGGCGAAGGCGGCGACGTTGGCGGTCGTGGCGTTGTTGGATAAGGCCAGCCCGCGCTCCTGAATCAGGCCGCGCGTCTGGCCGTCGGCGTCGAGGAGCGAGCGGCGCAAACTCTGCGGCACGATCCGATCGCGCAGGTTCATGGAGAGCGCGTCGAGTTTGTCGCGCGCGGGCAACTGGCGCAACGCGACGCTGCCCGTCGTTACCGCCCACAGGTACGAGTGCTCGCGGCCGAGGCTGTATTCGAGCAGCACGGTATCTGCGTCCAGGACTTTTTGCTGCACCTCTGCGAGCGTCAGGGGTTGCGCCGAGGTCAACGCGCCGTAACGCGGGCTGGCCGCCCTGATCTGATTTTCCAGACTGTCATATTCGACCGAGAGCGTTTCCAGTTGTTCTTCCAATTTCTCGACGCTCTCCGTGGGCGGCTCGCCCGTCGGGCTGACGCCCGTGATCTGTTGCGCGATCTCCTGCTGGCGTTCGAGATTCTGCTGCTTGCGTTCGAGGAGTTCGGCGGGGATGCCCGCGGTGATGTGCGCGCCGGTTTCGCTCAGCATGTCGAGGAGCGAGCGGGCGCGTCCCTGCTCGACGATGCGGAAAGCTTCGGCCGCGTAGGCGAGCGCATCGCCCGCGAGCGGGGCGTTTTGGTCGGCGGCCGCCGCCGCGAGCGCGGCGGCCGCGAGCGCGCCCGAAGCTTCGTCGAACACGTCGCGGGTGGTGGCGAGAAAAGTGGTGCGCGCTTCGTCCGCGCGAAGCGACCCCTGCCGGATCGTCTCGATGGTCTGCAACGCCGCGCGGTAGGCGGCAAAGGCATCCTGCAACGCCTTGGCGCGCTTCGCCGGGTCGGTCTGTTGCGCGGCGAGCGTCAGGTTCGCTTTGCCGACGCCGCGCTGTGCAGGCCACTGTAGATCGAGTCGGCGGTCGGCCTGCGCGCCTTTGGCCGCGTCGGCGTAGAACTTGAGCGCGTCTTTGAGGTTGCCCTGCCGGAGCGCGACATCGCCGAGACTCGTGTTGGCCGCCACGCGGAAGCGGCGCATCTGCCCGATCTTGCCGATGAGCGGAACGTTGCCGCTCGCCGAGTCGAGCGCGTTCGCAAAATGTTTGCGCGCGTCGGCAAATTCGTCGTTGAAGTATTTAACGCGGCCGAGGCCGAGTTCGTAGGTGGCGTAGAGGATGCTCTGGCGGTAGAGTTCGAAGGTCTGCTGTACCTGACTGATCGTGCCGACCGCGCTCACGCCCGTGGAGACGGACACCTCGCCGCGCGCGATGCCGCGCCCCAGGCCGCCGAGACTGCCGAACAAGCCGCTCCCCTTCTTTGCCACGCCGAGCGCGCTCGTGTCCGGCTTCGTCACGCGCATCTGGGCGTAGGCCGCGCCCGATTCCACTACATTGCCCGCGCGATAGTGCGCCTCGCCGATCTTGGCGAGCATCAGGTTGGCGTTGAAGTCTTCGTCGCCGATGCCGACGACGCGCTTGGCGATGAGCGACCCCGGACGGTTGCCCGCCGTTTGAAACAACTCGTAAGCCTGCCGGTAATTCGCGAGCGCGGTGCGGTGCTGTCCCTGCCGCGAGTAGAGATCGCCGAGCGCATCGTGCGTTGCGGCCTGGCCGCGCGCCGCGCCCGCCGCGTTGAAACTCTTGAGCGCGGATTCCAACAACGGGAGAGCCTGATCCGCCCTGCCCTGCTTCAACAACCTGCGTCCCTGCCGCAGAGCCTCCACGCCCGCGCCCGGCCGTTCGCCCTGCGGCGTGGCGGGCGTCGAAGCGGGCGTTGAAGCGGGGGCGAACGCGGAAGCGGCGGCCAAGCCGGGCGGCGACGCCACGACGGCGCAGGCGAGCAGCCAGGTCAAAATAATAGTTCGGGGGTTCATGGTTGTCTTTGTCCTTACTTATGAATCAAGTCGATGGCCGTGACGAGCATTTTTGAATTGGCGGAGGCGGTCATGCGGATGACGGAGGGCGTCGGCGCGCCCGCGCCCAGACCGAGGCCGCGCGTGGCGGCCACACGCTCGTCCACAGTTTGCGCGCGCCCCTGATCTTTAACTCTGCTCACGGCCACCTGCTCGCGCTCCCCGGTCGCTTTGATTTCCGTCCACACGCTGGCGGCCGGTCGCCAGGGGCAAGCGTGCTGCGCCTCGGAGCAGCGTGTGGCGAGGGCTTCGCCCGTCGGCACGCCTGCGAGCGGCTGGCGCGCAAGCACGATGTAGAGCCGTTCGGCGGCGGGCGGGTCTTTGAAGACGAACCAGCGCGTCTCTTCCGTGGCCTCCTGGCTCGAAGGGATTTCGTAGGGGACGTGTGCGCGGACGAGATTGTTGCCGCCGCCCAGGCGCGTGTCGGGGTAGATCATCGAAGGCTCGCCGTCGTTCTCCGTGTGGAAGATGTAGAGGTAGCCGTCGGTGTTGCTTTCGAGCGCGATGCGGATGGCCTCGCCCGTGCGAAACTGGCGCGCCGGGTCAGTGCGAATGGCGAGACCGTTGTCGCCGAGCGTAAAGAAGGTATAGCCGAGACCGATGGGGCGCGGCTTCGCTCCGGCGGCGGCCGCTTCCCCGTTCGAGCCTGCGGCCGCGCCGGAAGTGTTTTCGGCAGTTGTTACAGCAGAGGCGGTCTCATCTTTAACGGCGGGCGCGCTTTTGCCGTTGGTCTTCTTCCGCACGGCTTTGCCGGACGATTTCGTCACGCTCTTTTTCGACTTCGCAGGCGGAGTGTGCGCGGCGACGACGACCGGTGGGGCGGATGCGGTCTCCGGCGTCGTCACGGCCGCGCCCGCGCCGCCCGTCACCGTCGCGCCCTCTCTGTTCGCGGTCTTCGGGCGCGTCGTGAGAAACGCGCCGCGCGTCAGAATCTCTTCGTCCTGTGGTGGCGGTGTTTGTGGTTGCCCCTCCTGCGCGCGGGAGGGAACTGCCAGGACGAGCACGAACAGGAGAAGCGGTGAGAAAAGTTTAGAACGCATGTTTAGGAATCACTCCTTCCGCGGCCACAGTAAAGGCGCGTGTGGCGATCGTTCGCGGACGCTTCTGCCGACACATGACGCGCCGCTCATTTTACGTTTAACGGTGTTCGATCCGAATATCAAAGACGACCGGCTCCGAAGGCGCGCCCGCCGACTCCAACACGACGGCCACCGACGACGCCCCGCCCGACGCTTCCGCATCTTTTACGTTCGCAACCGGCCGCGCGGTTTTAGCGCGCGCGCGCAGGTCTTCCAACTCTTTCAACTCGGCGGGCGTCAGCACGCGCCCCGCGTCGGCCGCGAGAAACGCGGGCGCGAGCAGGGGCGTCCGCGAAAAAATGACGACATACTCTTCCGTGGCGGGATTTTTATCGAGTTCGAGCGCCTGCCCGTCGCCGTAAGGGAAAGTGAAATCCGCGCCCGCCGCCGCGAGATTCGTCTTCATCACGCCCGCCGGGCGCGCGGTCAAAAAAGTCGTCGGCGCATTGCCCGCGCCGGGGCCGACGAGGTAGAGATAGCCGCGCTCGCGCGTCACGAAATGAAACTTGAACTGCTGCCCCGACGGCAACGACAACTCTGTGGCCGCGACGCGCCGCCCCTCGCCCGGCTCCGCGTCGTCGAAGGCTTCGATCCAGTAATGCATCAACTCGAAGCGCGCGCTCGACCTGGCCGTCGTCCCGCCCGTCGTCCCGAAAGTTCCCGCATCCGTACCCGCCGCGCGCCGCGAACTATGCCACGCGAGCCAACCGCCCACGGCCACCACGCCGACCAACGTCAACGCCAGCGCGCACACGGCGAGCAACTTCACCGGCGAGCGTCGCGCCGCCACCGGCGTGATAATGCCAGGCGCGTGAGACGCGAACCGCGTCTGCTCCGTCGTCCGCTCCGGTGGCTGCTCCCGCGTCTGCTCCCGCGTCTGCTCCGGTGCCTGCTCCGGCTTTGGCGCGCCTGTTTGTCCCTCATTGGCCGTCGCCGTTCCGCCTTGCGCCGCAGGGGCTTGCGGCGCGGTCTCGACGCCGCCGCGCGGCGCGGCCGTCAGCGCGGTCGCCGCGAGGTTCTCGCGGATGAGCGTCTGCGAGGATTCGAAGTCAGGCGGCGCGAAGGATGCGTCAGGTCTGTGGGCATCCGGCCTGTCAGCATCCGGCGGCGGGTGAATCCCGGAGGCTTGGCCGAGCGCGAGGCGCATCTCCGACGCGAACATACCGGCGGTTGCCTGCCGCTCCGCGCGATCCTTCGCCAGCGCGCGTTCGACCACCCGCGCGAACTCCTCCGGCACGCCCGCCACGACCCGGTGCAACAGCGGCAATTCGCGACTGACGTGCCCCTGTCGCAACTCTCCGAGCGTGCGGCCGGAGAAAGGTTTCGCGCCCGTGATCAACTCGTAGAAGATAACGCCGAGACTGTAGATGTCCGTGCGCCCGTCGATCTCCGCGTTGCCGTCGCGCGACGGCTCGCCCCACTGTTCCGGCGACATGTAATAAGGCGTGCCGAGAATTTGTCCGGCCAGCGTGAGCGCGCCGCCGTCGCCGCCGCCCGCGTGCGTCTCCGCCACGTCGCGCAGTTTGGCGATGCCGAGGTCGAGCAGTTTCACCTGCAAGTCGCCCGCGGGCGGACGGTCGAGCATCACGTTCTCCGGCTTCAGGTCGCGGTGGACGACGCCGTGCGCGTGCGCGGCTTCAAGCGCGCTCACGACGGGTTCGAGAATCCGCCACGCCTCCGCCGGGGTGAGCCGCCCGCGCGCTTTCAGTTCCTTATCGAGCGAGTGGCCTTCGACGTATTCCATCACCATGTAGGTGAGGCCGTCCGCGCCCGTGCGCAGATCGTAAACCGTGACGGCGTTCGGGTGGCGGAAGCGACGCGCGGCGCGCCCCTCGCGTTGAAAGCGACGCAGCCATCCGGCGTTGTTGCGCATCTCCGGCTTGAGCGTTTTGATCGCGACGCGGTCGCCTAAGAGGATATGGCGGGCGCGGTAGAGCGTGCCCATGCCGCCGCGCGCGATGAAGGACTCGATCTCGTACTGCCCGTCGAGCACGCGCCCGACCATCTCTTCGCCCGCTCCGGCGTCTTCCAGCACTTCGCCGTCGCGCGGGCAGAACGTCGTCGCGCTCTCATACTTCGTATCGCATTGTGGGCAGGTTTTCATCGCAGAGGTTTGGACGGACGCTGTCAGGGAAACACTCGCGCGCCGGCGACGGGCGCACCGCCGTGACGGCGACTGGTCAGGCGCGAGAGTCTAACACGGCCGCGCGGGCGCGTGAATCATTCCGGGCGGCGACGCGTATTGCGCCAACTTCCCGACAACCCAAAAAGATGATGCGGACATCGAAGTAAAAGGTTAAACTCGGGCGCGTTATACGAACGTGCTCTCAGCGTTTACCCCCAGACCGCTCGGAGAATTGTTTTATATGACGATCCTGGAACGGCTCGGCCGGCGTTCACAATCATTCCTGGTCATCCTCGGTCTGCTGCTCGTCGTCCTGCAAAGCGTCATCAACTACCTGACCGGGCCGGACATCGCGTTCTACATATTCTATCTGCTGCCCATCTCGCTGGTCGCCTGGCTCGTCGGCCGCCGCGCCGCCGTCTTCGTCTCGCTCGCCAGCGCGTCCGGTTACCTGTTCACCGAGCGCATGGGCGGCCACTTCGACGCGCGCTCCTCCACCCTTTACTTCAACGTGCTCGCGCAACTCGCCGCCTTCCTCTTCGTCACCTACTTCGTCTCCGCGCTCCGCCGCTCGCACAATCACCAGCGCGAACTCGCGCGCACAGACGATCTGACGGGCGTCATCAACCGTCGCTCGTTCTTCGAGGCGTCGCAGCAGGAGATCAATCGCGCGCGCCGCCACCGCCATCCCTTCACCGTCGCCTACATGGACGTGGACGACTTCAAATTAATCAACGACAACTACGGCCACAGCATCGGCGACACGGTGCTCCGCAGCGTGACGCAGACGATCAAACACAACATCCGCGAGATCGACGTGGTCGCCAGGCTCGGCGGCGACGAGTTCGTCATCCTGATGCCGGAGACGGGCGAGGCGGCGGCCGAGGTCGTCGTCGCGCGCGTGCATCAAAACATCATGAAGACGATGCGCGAATACGGCTGGCCGATCACGTTCAGCATCGGCGTCGTGACGTGGACGACGCCGCCGCGCACCGTGGACATCATGATCAAGCAGGCCGACGAGGCGATGTACGAAGTCAAGAACGGCGGGAAGAATCGCGTCACGCATCTCAAACTCTCCGGCGAACCCATCGTGGCGGCCACTTAACTGTCCCCGGCTGCCGCACGCGCGTCCAACCATGTCTCCCCGATGAACACGAACGACGTTCTCATCCTCGCCCTGCTCATCCTCGCCGCCGCCGCGCTCTATTCTTCGGTCGGGCACGCCGGGGCGTCCGGGTATCTGGCCGCGATGGCTCTCTTCGGACTCGCGCCCGCCACGATGAAGCCGACCGCGCTCTGCCTGAACATCCTCGTCGCTTCGATCGCCACCTTTCGTTTTTGGCGCGCGGGCTGTTTCCACTGGCCGCTGTTCTGGCCTTTCGCCGTCGCCTCGATTCCGCTCGCCTTCATCGGCGGCGCGATCACTTTGCCGAACGCGATCTACAAACAGATCGTCGGGGCGACGCTGCTCTACGCGGCCGTCCGTCTCTTCCTGTTCACGCGCGCGCAGGCCGAAGCCGCGACGGCGACGCGACGCGTGCCGCTCGCGACGGCGATCCTCTTTGGCGGGTTGCTCGGATTTTTGTCGGGACTGACGGGGGTGGGCGGCGGAATCTTTTTAAGTCCGCTGCTGTTGCTCTCGGGCTGGGCGGACACGCGGCGCACGGCGGGCGTCTCGGCCGCCTTCATCCTCGTCAACTCGATCGCCGGGCTGTCGGGCAACTTGACCAACCTGCACGCGCTCCCGCCCGCCCTGCCCTACTTCGCGCTCGCGGCCATCGTCGGCGGCGTCGTCGGCTCGGAGTTCGGCAGCCGCCGCTTGACGAGCGTGACGATCCGCCGCCTGCTCGCCGTCGTGCTCGTCGTCGCGGGCGTGAAGATGATTTTAGTTTGAACGGAATAGCGGTTGCGCGGAAGATCAAAGCCGCCGGCGGTTTAATCGTCGGCGGCTTGCTCGCATCGAGGTGAAGTTTGCCGGGAGACGGATGAACTCGTCGGCCGTACAAGCCGCGCCGTCAGTCGTGATCGGGTTCGGGCGGCCGCGTCGAATCGGAGACTTTGATGTCGGCTATCGTGCCAAGGCCGACGGGACGCGTGTCGGGCGCGCCGCCGATCATCTCCGCGGCGGTCGTCTCACCGGCGGTTTCCAGGTCGCCGACATCGCCCCTGGTGGCGTCAACCTCGTTCGTCTTGTCCTTCGTGCCGTCAGCTTCGGTCATTCGCCCGGCCTCCTCCGGTTCGCTTCACACTCCGAGCGGGGCGTGGAGCGTTTCCGAGACTTCGCTCGCCGCCGCGCCGTTGTAAATCTTCAGCGCATATTCCTGCACCATGCGGTCGCTGTTGAAGGCGGGCACGAGCGTCTCGATGGCGCGCTTCATCATCCCGACCCAACGACGCGGGATGCCGCTCTCGTCGCGCTCGTAGTAAGCGGGCACCACCTGTTCTTCGAGCAACTGGTAGAGCGAGGCGGCGTCGCGCATGTCTTCCTCGTGGCTCTCGCCTGCGGCGTGCATGTCGCCGATCGCCCAGCCGTTCGTGCCGTCGTAGCCTTCCGGCCACCAACCGTCGAGGATGGAGAAATTCAAGCCCCCGTTCATCGCCACCTTCTCGCCGCTCGTGCCCGACGCTTCCAGAGGGCGGCGCGGCACGTTCAACCACACGTCAACGCCCTGCACGAGACGACGCGCGATCTCCTGATCGTAGTCTTGCAGAAAGACCGTGCGATCGATGACTTGCGGGTCGAGTTTCCAGAGCGCGAGTTGCTGCAAGATTTGCTTCGCGCCCTGATCCTGCGGGTGCGCCTTGCCCGCGAAGACGAACTGCACGGGACGCTTCGCATCGTTGATCAACTTCAACAGGCGATCGGGGTCGGACAGAATCAAACTCCAACGCTTGTAGGCCGCCACTCTGCGGGCGAAGCCGATGGTCAGGGCATCGGGGTCGAACGTCCGGCGCGCCGACTCGACGAACTCCATCCCCTCGCCGCGCTGGAGACGCACGAAGTATTGCCGCTCGCGGACGAAGGCGATCAGCTTTTGCTTCATCAGGCGATGAACGCGCCACAGTTCTTCGTCGGGGATGTTCGCCACGCCGCGCCGCCAGGCTTCGGCGTCGCACTCGTACTCCTCCCAATCGGGCGCGACGTGTTTTTCGTACAAGCCGCGCAAGAGCGGCGAAACCCACGTCGGCGCGTGGACGCCGTTCGTCACCGAAGTGATCGGCACTTCGTCCACGCCGCGTTCGGGAAACATCTTCTGCCACAACTCGCGCGACACTTCGCCGTGCTTGCGGCTCACGCCGTTCGTCGTGCGGCACATCCTCAGGGCGAGCGGGGTGAGTCCGAAGAGTTCCGCTTCGTCGCCCGCGCGGACGCGGCCGAGATCGAGAAATTGTTCGTGCGTGAGGGTGAGCGATTCGGTGTAGCCGCGCCCGAAACAATGTTCGACGAGCGACGGCAGAAATTCGTCGTGGCCGGCGGCCACCGGCGTGTGCGTCGTGAACACGCAACGAGAGCGCACCTCGGCGGCCGCCTCGGCGAACGACTTGCCCTGCCCGACCAACTCGCGCGTGAGTTCGAGCGTGAGAAAAGCGGAGTGGCCTTCGTTGAGATGGAAGACGTGCGGCTCGATGCCGAGCGCGCGCAGCAGGCGCACTCCGACGATGCCCATCACCATCTCCTGCACGCAGCGCGTCTCGCGGTCGCCGCCGTAGAGATGCCCGGTGATGAGACGATCAATGTGATCGTTCTCCGGGAGGTTCGAGTCGAGCAAATACAACTTCACGCGCCCGACCTCGACCTGCCACGCTTGAAAGCGCACGAGCCGCCCGCGGATTTCCAGTTCGAGGCGCAAGGGCTGGCCGGTCTCCGGGTCGCGCAAAAGTTGGATGGGAAGTTTGGCCGGATTGATCGTGCCGTAGTGTTCCTCCTGCCAACCGTCGCGGCGGAGGCGTTGGCGGAAGTAGCCGTGATGGTAGAGCAGCCCGACGGCGACGAGCGGGAGGCCGAGGTCGCTCGCGGATTTGAGATGATCGCCCGCGAGCATACCGAGGCCGCCGGAGTAGAGCGGCAGCGAAGTGTGAACGCCGAACTCGGCGCAAAAATAGGCCACCGGGTTGTCGTGCGTCAGTCCCGGCGCGCCCTCGCGCGCCCAGGTCTTCGTCTGCGGATTCATGTAGCGCGCGAACCGCTCGCCGAGCACGCGCACGCGCTCGATATAAACGGGGTCGGTCGCCATCTGCATCAAGCGATACTCGGACACGTCGAGGAGCAGGCAGCGCGGATTCAACTCGCACTCTTCCCACACCTGCGGGTCGAGGTCGCGGAAGACCGCCGCGCCGTCCGCCGCCCAACTCCACCAATAATTCCAGGACAAACGCTCCAACGCGCTCAAGGTTTCGGGCAGCGCGCGCCCCAACTTGTTTTCCACGTCTTCGATTTCCTCAAAACTTGTCCGCCGGTCGGCGGTCAGCTGCGTTTCGCTGCCTGGATTAGCCGCAAAAACCCGGACGACAACCAACCCCGGACAACGGGACGTTATTCAAAGTTATGATTGCGTAAAAAAATCTCCGCGCCGGGCGCCGAAAAAAATACCAGGCGTACTTCTTCGACTTTGGGGCGCACTTCCGGCGGCTCCGCGCCGCCGCTCTCCGCCGTCAAAAACTCTCGAATCGCGCGCGACGCCGCCCCGGCCGCCGCTTCCGGCGGGTAGCCGTAAGCTCCCGTCGAGATGGCGGGAAAAGCTATCGAGGCGAGTCCGTGGGCGACGGCCAGCGCCAGCGAGTTGCGATAGCAGGCGGCGAGCAATTCGGCCTCGCGCCCCGTGTGTTGTCCCCAGATGGGGCCGACCGTGTGGATCACGTGGCGCGCCGGAAGTTGCCCGCCCGTCGTGATGACGGCCTCGCCCGTCGGCAATCCTTCCGGGTAGCGCGTGTTTCGGATGAGGCGACACTCCGCGAGAATTTGTGCGCCGCCCGCGCGATGAATCGCGCCGTCCACGCCCGCGCCGCCGAGCAGCGAAGAGTTCGCGGCATTCACCACGGCGTCCGTCGCTTGCCGCGTTATGTCGCCGACGACGACGCTCACGCGCCCGTGCAGGAAACTATTCATTGTTTGGTCGGACAACTAAGTGTAACACCGTTCGGCCGGAAAATCAGTCGGCGCGAGCAAGCGGCGCAAGACCGCGCGCCGGGGAAAGATTCGGGCGGGAGCAGGAACGAATCCGCCGCCCACGCGGTCGGCAAAGCGAGCGGGCGGCGGAATGATTCTATCCCGACAAACTCTTTCGCTCGCCGGAGCGCGAACGGCGAGCGAGTTCCGGTTCAATCCTCGCCCTCACCCGTTTCGCGCAGTTCGACGCTGACTTCGTCGAACATGCCGTGGCGCGTGAGCGCGGTGGCGACGCCCTTCGACTTGTGCTCGGTGAGCGGGTGTTCCGGGTCGAGACTGGCGATCTCGAATAACTCTTCGTCCAGCAGGCGCACGCCGAGCATGCCGAGAGAGACGCCGGGCACAACCTCGATCTCTTTCAGATTGTGTATGCGAAATTTTCCCGTCTGCTCGACCCAGTCTTCCAGAAACGGGTCGCGCAGCGCGTGCTCGGCCTCAGACTGCGTCAGGTACGGGCCTTCCACGATCAGGCAGTATTCGGGGCCGCTCTTAGTTTTCATGTTCCGCCACGGTTGAGGCGCGCCGCCCTTCGCGTCAGAAGAACCGCGGCCGGGGTGCGCTATGGTGTGGCTAACTTTAACACCTGTCGGCGGCGCGCGGCAAAACTTTTTCTCGGGCGAGACAAGGAACAGCCCGATGACAAAACGGAGAGACGCCGCCGGAAGTTGATAACTTCCGGCGGCGTCTGAAAAGTTCCGTTAGAGAGCGCGCGGGCGCGACGGTAAAAGTCAGTAGGCGGTTTCCGCCCCGTTGAGCGTCCGGCTCAAACGCTCGAAGTATGCGTTGAAGGTGACGAAGCCCGTGCCCTGAAAGAAGGCGCGGCCGCCCGTCTCGTTCGAGATACGGTTGAGCGCGCTCTGGCCGAAGCTGACCGCCTGCCGGTTATAACTCGTGAGTCCGACCGAAGGCGCGTAGAAAGAGTAGACGACGACGTTGCGCCGTTTCGCTTCGCGCACGGCGCGTTCCATGTCGAGGCTGTTGATGGTGCTGAACGAATCGAAACCGCGCGAGGTGTCGAGGCCGTCGGAGATAAGCAACACGGCGTTGCGGTTCTTACCTTCCGCCTCGAAGCGGCGCAGGGCTTCGATGACTTCCACGTAAGGATTGTAAGGCGCGGCCGTCTCGTGTCCGATGGGGATGCGCAAAGCGCGCCCGGCCTGCTCCAAATCCTCCGTGAACTCCTGTCGCACCTGCAACGAACCGCTCGTCAGGTAACCGACCATCACGCGCGAACCCGCGGGCAGCGTGCGAATGAATTCGCGGGTCACATCAATCTCATTGCCCACGCGCGGCACGAGGTCGTCCTGCACGAGGATGGCGAGATTGAGCGGCGCACCGCTGAGGCTGCGACGCGCGTCCTTCGCCTTCTTGTCCGCGTTGCCGTCGGCAAACGCCGGAACGGCGGCGACGATCAACAGCAGAGCCGCAAACGCCGAAAAGATTCTTTTCTTATTAAACATATCGTGTCCCCTCTGTGCTCGAACTCTCCGCGAAAATCCGGCACAAACCTGTCAAATTACACCCCTGGTTCGCAAGTAAACGCGCCGGCTGAAAACCACTCGCCAAGCGCGCCGGTATTTAACTTTCCCGCCAATCACTCGCGGATCATTTTGGCGAAATTAAGATGCGCGGGGACGCGCGCGGGATGGCTTGGGAGAGAGGGATGAGGGATGAGGGATGAGGGATGAATGAAAGCACTCAATCGCTTGAATGCTTTCTTTCATCCCTCATCCCTCATCCCTCCGCCCTCATCCCTATTTGTTGTGTATCCGGCAGACGCCCGCGGCATCGCAGGGCGGGGGGATGCCGAAGAGTTGGTAGCGGCGTTTGGCGAGTTGGCGGTAGAAGACGGGGCCGAGCGCGGTGAAAGGCCAGCGTGAGAAAAGCCACGCGAGCCAGCGAAAGCGCGGCAGCAGGCGCAAGACTTCGATCCAGGCGAAGAAGCCCTTCGACCACGCGCCGTCCCCCTTGCGGCGCGTGTACATCTCTTCGGCCAACTGCGCGTGCGTATGCGGCGCGGCGCGCTTGAGAACTTCGGGAGAATTCAAGTCGAGCCATTCGAGTCGGCGCGCGCGGTCGAAGGGTTCGACGCGCGCGCGCATCCACTGGCAGAGCGGGCACTGCCCGTCCGTGTAGACTTCCAACTGCGCCGCCGCCGCCATGTCGTTCAATTGTCGTCCTCCGTGATCGAGCGCGGCGCGCGTGCGGCGAAATACTGACCCTCCGTCAAACGCCGCTGCAATTTGCGCTGGTTGACGAGCAGCATCCCGATGACGAAGAGTTGCAACACCTCGACGCCCGCCCACAACATGACCAGAAACCTCATCCGCCTGTCACCTCCCCGCCGGAACCTGCAATTGCACGCCCTGCCCGCCGCCGTACATGATCGTCAGCGCGCCCTGGTGATTCCTGATGCCGTCGGCGCGGGCGCGTTCGATTTCGAGTTGGAGTTCGAGCCGCTTGATGTCGAGCAGGGCGGGGTTGGCGTAAGTCTGCGCCTCGATCTGCTTGGTCTGGGCGGAGATTTTGGCGGCTTCGAGCTTGGCCTCCTCGGCCTGCTTCTGCTTCTCGTTGGCGACCACTTCGGAGGCGGCGGCTTCGATGCGGTCGTCGGCGAAGTCAGGGTTTCCGAGTTGCACGCTCTCCATCACGAGTTGGAGTTGGCTCGCCAGTTGCGGCTTGAGCGCGTCGACGATGCGCTTCTGAATCCCTTCCTGGTTCGCGTAAATCTCGTAAGCGTTAAACTCGGAGAAGGCGTTGCGCGCCTCGGTCTGCAACAAGCCTTTGAGAATCTCGTTGCGCCGCTTGTGGCGTTCCGCCTCGTCGAAACTGTACTTGCGCACGTACTCCTCGACCTTCGACGCATCGGTGAAAGCGGTCACGTCGATGTTGACGTTCAAGGCCGCGTTGTCCTTGCTCGTGACGCGCACGGGCGCGCTCTCGGTGAACGACCTGATGTTGACTTCATGACTCTCCCGCCCCGGCGCGAGCGTCGTGAACCAGCCGTCCGAAGGCGTATAGACGCGTTCGATGCGGCCGAAGTAGGTGACGACTTTGACCGTCCCCTCCTGCGCGTAGTCAATATTGGCGAACGCCGTCGCCAGTCCGCCCAACACCACGATAATCAGTAGCACAATCCCCGCGATGAGGTATTTGCTGCTCGTCATTGAATCTCCTTTGTTAATGTCCACTATTTCCGGCCAGATGTTCCTGTTCTTTTTCATCTCAATTCTTAATACGAATCCGGCGGCGGAAAGTTGTTACTACCGTGTTAAGTTCATCGTCCGCGCTGATGTTTGAGATATGCTCGCTGGAACTTACTTAATATTATCCGGGGAGGACAAGAGGCGTCCGAAGCGCGATTCCGGGTTGGCTGGATAGGTGGAGCCGGAGGGTTGAGACGGCAGAATAGCTTTAAGTACGCCTTAACGCCGCATCAACTAAAATCCGGCAGATCACGACAATCAGGAATATCCCACCGGCAAAGCCGGGCTGCTTGCACGCTCAACTCACGCCGCCTTCCTGCCCGCTGCGCCCCATGATGTAACGCTCTACTACGTTCACCAGAGCGTTCAGCCTTTCGTCGGTCGCCTTCAGCCTTTCGTGGGTCGCCTTGATCTCTTGATGGTGAATCTCCGCAATGGCGAGAAGCGCGTTAACGCTGTCGGCCGTGCGATCTACCTTGTCAGACAGCCGATCAACCTTCTCCGTCAACTGCCCCATCGAGACAGTGAGTTGCGCCTGCTGCTCTATGATAAAGTCCATTTGCCGCTGCCTCTCTTCATCAGTCATACGCTTCACCGCCTCCGTAAAATTTTAACCGGATAAAAGTATATGCTATTCGTGAGCGGATGAGGAGCCTCAGCGTCGGGCAGGATGGTGTTTTTAAGCAAGGAAAACTTCCCCGGCTTCTTTCCCCTCGACATTTTCCCTTCTCCCTTTATCTGTCCCCTTCCCGCCTTCTCGCGCACACTTGCTTTCCCCTGCACGCTCGGATAAATTTCCCCCACACCCGGAGCGCGACGCCGCCACTCTTTTACGCAAGTTCAGTCAGCCCAACCGCGGCTCGCATTTCCTCGGCGCAATTCTATCCCTCTGAAAGGATGCTTTTCTTCCGCCTATGAAAGTTTATCCGACCAACCAGATTCGCAACCTCGCCGTGATCGGCCACGGCGACGCGGGCAAGACGCAACTGATCAGTTCCCTGCTCTACGTGACGGGCGCGACGCCGCGCTGGGGCAAAGTCGCAGAGGGCACCACCGTCACCGACTACGAGGAAGACTCCATCGCGCGCCAGATCACTCTCAACACCGCGCTCGCGCACCTCGAATTCCGCGAACACAAGATCAACTTCATAGACACGCCCGGCTATGCCGCCTTCGTCGCGCACGCGCGCCCGGCCTTGCGCGTCGCCGATTGCGCGCTCGTCATGGTTGACGGCGTGAACGGCGTCGAGGTGCAGACGGAGAAGACCTGGGCTTACGCCAACGAGTTCATCGTGCCGCGCATCATGGTCATCAACAAGCTCGACAAGGAACGCGCCGATTTCGGCGCGGCCCTGGACAGCGCGCGCCACACCTTCAGCCGCGCCATCGTCCCCTTCACGCTCCCCATCGGCAAAGAGGCGGACTTCCGCGGCGTCGTGGACATCGTCCACATGAAGGCTTACGAGTTCGACGAAAACGGCAAGGCCAAAGAGCGCGAGATACCCGAAGCCGGGCGCGACGTGGTCGAACGCGAACGCGAACGCCTCATCGAAGTGATCGCCGAATCGGACGACGCCCTGATGGAGAAGTATTTCGAGCACGGCACGCTCGAAGAGGCGGACATCATCCCGAACATCTCGAAGGCCATCGCCGCCAGCAAGCTGTGTCCGGTCTTCGCCTGTTCGAGTCTTACGCTCGTCGGCCTGCAAAGCCTGCTCGAAGGCATCATCGACTACGCGCCCGCGCCCGACACGCACGAAGCCGAGCACGGCCGCGCGAGCGCAGACGCGGGCGCGGAAACGCTCGCGCGCAAGTACAACGAGAGCGAACCCTTCTCGGCCTACGTCTTCCGCACCATCGCAGACCCCTTCGCCGGTCGCATCACGGTGCTGAAAGTCATCAGCGGCCACATCAAACACGACGCGACCGTGCAGAATACGACGCGCGGCGCGACCGAACGCCTCGGCGCGCTCCACTCGATGCAGGGCAAGCAACTCGACAAGGTGGAAGAGGCGGGCGCGGGCGACATCATCGCCTGCGTCAAACTCCGCGAGACGCAGACGGGCGACACGCTCTCAGACCGCGCCGCGCCCATCGTCTACGACGCGCTTCAATACCCGGAGGCCGCCATCGCCTTCGCCATCGAACCGAAATCACGTCAGGACGAGGAGAAGATCAGCGTCGCGCTGCACAAGATTCTGGAAGAAGACCCCGGCCTCCACTTCACGCGCGACGCGCAGACGAAAGAGTTCATTCTCTCCGGTTCGGGACAACTGCACGTCGAGACGGTGGTGCAGAAGTTGAAGGATCGTTATCACGTGGAGGTGGCGCTCCACCCGCCGAAAGTTCCTTACAAGGAGACGATCACGGCGCGCGCCGAGGTGCAGGGGCGGCACAAGAAGCAGACGGGCGGGCGCGGCCAGTTCGGCGACTGCAAAGTCATCTTCGAGCCTTTGGAGCGCGGCGCGGGCTTCGAGTTCGTGGACAAGATTTTCGGCGGCAGCGTGCCGCAGCAGTTTCGTCCCGCCATTGAGAAAGGCATCGTCGAGGCGGCGGCGGGCGGCGCGATCGCGGGCTACCCGCTCGTGGACTTCAAAGTCACGCTCATCGACGGTTCATATCACAACGTAGACTCGGACGAACACAGTTTCCGCGCCGCCGGTCGCAAGGCGTTTCGCGCTGCCATCGAGAAGGTGAAGCCCTCGATTCTCGAACCGATCATGGACGTGGAAGTCGTCGCGCCGGTGGAAGCCAGCGGCGACATCATGGGCGATCTCAATTCGCGACGCGGGCGCGTGCAAGGGATGGAGATGCGCGGCAAGAACCAGGTGATCAAGGCGCAAGTGCCGATGGCCGAGATGCTCGACTACCAATCCAAACTCAACTCCATTACCGCCGCGCGCGGCTCCTATCACATGGAGTTTTCGCACTACGACCCCGTCCCCGGCCAGATCGCGCACAAGGTCGTCGAACAATCGCGCGCCGAAGGCAGGATCAGAGCGGAAGAGGAAGACTGAGATGATGTCGCTGCCGATCAGCAGATACTACTTTAGCGCGGCGGAGTTCGAGCGCATGGGCGAGGCGGGCGTCTTCACGAGAGACGCCCGCCTTGAACTGATCGAGGGAGAGATTATTGAAATGTCGCCGATTGGCAGCCGTCATGCCGCTTGCGTCAAATTTCTCAGCAGATTTTTAAACCGGGCTGTCGGCGACATCGCGCTCGTCAGCACCCAAGACCCGATCAGGCTCGACGATTTCTCCGAGCCTGAGCCTGACCTCGCCTTGCTCCGCTTGCGCGATGATTTTTACCGGGACGCGCACCCGACTCCGGCGGATGTGCTGCTCATCATCGAAGTCGCCGACACGACGCTCGGCTACGACCGACAGGTTAAAATGCCGCTCTACGCGAAGGCGGGTGTCGCGGAGGCGTGGATCGTTAATCTGACGGAAGCGCGGATCGAGATATATTCGGGACTGGCCGAAGGCGCGTATCAAACAATCATATCCGTCCCGCGCGGCGAGGAAGCGCGCTCCCACACCATCGCCGGGCTGTCCGTCGGCGTGGCGGAGGTCTTGGGAGAGGCGCATGAGTGAGAGAGACGAGCGGAAGCGGTTATCAAGTTAAACCGCCGGGGCGTCCGGTAAGCCTTCGCAAGCGCGTCGAGAAGGTTTCTCGCGTTACGCCCCGTTGCTTGCCGACTAACCAGGAGGCCAGTGCAATGTCTACTCCCCATCCCGGGGCGGCAGCGTGTCGCCGCAAGTTTCTCAAGTACTTTCCGCAGGGTTTCTCGGACGCGACCTACTTGAACTGGGAGCGCGACTACAAGCGGGAGTCGCATGAGCGTTGGGAGGAGTCGCTGGGGCAGAAGGAGTTTCGCCGTCTCATACGGGCGGGGGAGTTTGCAGAGGTCGCGGGGCGCGCCGTGCGCGTCGAGCAGCGCAGTCGCCACAGCATGATCTTCTCGTTCGAGAAGATGGCCTTGCGCGATGCGATCAAATCGGAAGCGGGCGCGCGTCTCTTCTCAGAGGGTCTCTACGAGTTTCTTCACGGCACGGGGGGCGGGGCGCGCAGGTTTGAGCGTTGGGTCGAGACGGTGGACGCGCTGCCGCGCAAACAGACGCGCGTGCTGACGTGGCCGCTCGTCACCGTCTTCGGCTTCATCGCGCAGCCCGACCGCCACATCTTCCTCAAACCGAACGTCACGCGCATCGCCGCCCGCGCCTACGGCTTCGACTTCCGCTACCAGTCGCGCCCCGCCTGGGACACCTACGCCAACTTCATCGAATTCGCCGAGACCATCCGCCGCGACCAAAGCGATCTGAAACCGTGCGACATGATCGACCTCCAATCCTTCATGTGGGTGCAAGGCTCGGACGAATACCCCGACGAGTGATCGCCGCTCGAAGCGGAAGCGCAAAGGGGCGCGGGAGAGTGGCGAAATCTGCTACTCTCCCGCGCCCCTGCGTGTAGCTCCGTGTCGAAATTTAGAAGCGGTTGGAAAAGCAACTCTGCGCTTGTCCCGGAGGGACATTTGATAATAGCCCGGTCATTTATGGCCGGGATTGTGCATGTCGCTTGTTGATAGAGTCCCGCCAGGGACGATTGAATAGTAGAATTTTCAATCGTCCCTGGCGGGACTCAAACCTCATCCTGACACCTTAATTACCGGCGATAAATCGACCGGCTATTCTCAATCGTCCCTCAAGGGACTTTTCACGCCCTTCCCGAACCGTGCGCGCTATCTGGTCGAAGCCGCCTGTTGCGCGTGGCGCGCGTTCTGTTCGTCGAGCCAGCGTTTGAGCGGGGCGAAGTAGTCGATGATGGCGGTGGCGTCCATCTTGTCTTCGCCGGTGAGAGCCTTGAGGGCTTCCGGCCACGGGCGGCTCTGCCCCATTGCGAGCATCTGTTTGAGTTTCGCGCCCGCCGCCTTGTTGCCGTAGATCGAGCAGCGGTTGAGCGGCCCCTTGAAGCCCGCCTCGCGGCAGAGCGCGCGGTGGAACTGGAACTGGAGGATGGCGGCGAGGAAGTAGCGCGCGTAGGGCGTGTTGGCCGGGACGTGATACTTCGCGCCCGCGTCGAAATCGGCCTCGCTGCGCGGGGCGGGCGGCGCGATGCCCTGATACTTCGTGCGTAGTTCCCACCAGGCGCGGTTGTAATTCTCCGGCGCCACCTCGCCCGAAAACACTTTCCAACGCCACTGGTCAACCAGGTAGCCGAAGGGCAGGAAGGCCACCTTGTCGAGCGCGAGACGCAGGAGCAGCCCGGTGTCCGCGCTCTCGTCCGGCACTTTGTCGATCAAGTTGATCTTCTTCAAATACTCCGGCGTGACGGAGAGCGCCACGGCGTCGCCGATGGCCTCGTGGAAGCCGTCGTTCGCGCTGCCCTGATAGAGCGTCGGCTGCGGCGCGTAGGCCAACTGGTAATAGTTGTGGCCGAGTTCATGGTGGACGACCGAGAAGTCTTCCGCCGTGATCTTGATACACATCTTGAGGCGCACGTCTTGCTGCGAGTCAACGTCCCACGCGCTCGCGTGGCAGACCACTTCCCTGTCCTGCGGTTTGACGAACAACGAACGCTCCCAGAAAGTCGGCGGCAGCGGGTCGAGTCCGAGCGACGTGAAGAAGCCCTCGCCGTAGCGCACCATCTGTTTGGCGTCCGTCTTCTTCTCGACGAGTATCTTGGTGAGATCGTATCCGGCGTCGCTCTGCGCGGGCTTGAGCAGCGGGTAGATGTTGCTCCACGTCTGGCTCCACATGTTGCCCAGCAGGTGCGCCGGGATCGGCTGGTTCTCCGGCACGAGTTGCTTGCCGTACTTTTCCGAGAGCTTCCAGCGCGTGTAGGTGTAGAGCGAATCGTAGAGCGGTTTGACTTGCAGCCAGAGCCGTTCCATCTCGGCGGCAAACTCGTCGGGCTGCATGTCGTAATTGGAACGCCACAGCGCGCCCAAATCCTTGAAGCCCATCTCACGCGCGCCCTTGTTGCCTAAGACGACGAAGCGCGCGTACTTCTGTTTGAAGGGCGGCGAGATGGCGTGCCAGCCGAGCCAGATACGTTTCAACTCTTCGGGGTCGCGGCTTTCGGCGAGGATCGGTTCCATCTCTTGCAGCGTGAGGCATTTTCCCTGCGCGCCGTCGGGGCAATACTTGCCCTTGCCGTAATCGCTCGACAGCGACGCGGTGATCTTCGTCAACTCGTCGCGCTCGGCCGCGTTCGACGGCGCGGGCACGGTCAAGGCGAGTTTCAACAGTCGCAGCTTGCGCGCCGTGTCGGCCGGGAGTGTGAGGCCGTCGAAGCGCGTCGCCTGCTCGGCCAGTTGCGTGACGGCGGCGGTCAGGTCGTTGTTGGCCTCTGCGGCCAGAGCCTCCGTGTCGTCCGTGATGAAGTTCTCTTGAATCCAACTCGCGCGCGCGACTTTGAGATTGAGTGCCGTGAGCCGCTGCTCGGCGTGAGCGACGAACTGAGCGGCCTCGGCCGCGGTCGCCTTGCCCGCCGCCGCCGTCTTCTGCGTCCCGGCCGGACGCGCCGCCGCGCCGCCCTGCGACGCAGGCGCCTCCTGCGCGAACGCCGCGCCCTGCGACAATAAAATTAACGACAACAATAAGGCGATGCCGCCCGTCGGCCGCGCCGACCCGTGAGACACTTTCATACCCTACCTCCAAAATTGGGCTAACCCGTTTGCGATTCGACTGGTAAAATTTTAAGGGGAGTTGCCGGAGCCATTTTAACGCCGATCTCAGCCCGCGACATAGCGCGGGCGGCCACTCTCCCGGCCTGAGATGCCTTCGAGATGAAATCGCTCTCTCAACCGATGCGCTCTTAGCTCCGTGCGCGGGTTAACGGAAGCGTCTCTCGCAGCGTCTTTAAAAGCGCGCCCGGATTCCTTAGTTCGACCACCTAATCCAACCGTCGGGAGAATATCCAGAATGAGACGAACGCCGCTTTGCACCCCGCCGTCGCCGCACGCGCCGCGGGCGTTACGGGTGAGATCGCTGCGCCTGCTGCCGCTGCTGCTCCTGTTCATCCTGCCCGCGCCTTCGCTTCGTGCCCAACCGAACGCGCCGCTGCCCGCCGAGAAGATCAAATTGATCGAGGCGGCCGTCGCCGCCGAGATGTCCCGACAGAACATCGCTGGACTCTCCCTCGCCGTCGTCACGGACAATCAACTGCGCTGGTCGAGCGGTTACGGTTTCGCCGATCTTGAGAATTACGTTCCCGCGAAGGCCGCGACCGTTTACCGGCTCGCCTCCATCTCGAAATCCGTCACGGCGGTCGCCGTCATGCAACTCGCCGAGCGCGGCCAACTCGACCTCGACGCGCCCGTGCAAAAGTACTGTCCCGCCTTCCCCGAAAAACAGTGGCCTCTCACGTCGCGCCAGCTACTCGCCCATCTCGGCGGCATCCGCCATTACAAGAGCGAGGAAGAATACGCCGGCACGCGCCGCTACGAGAGCATCGCGGCGGGCTTGGAGATGTTCAAAAACGAGCCGCTGCTGCACGAGCCGGGCGCGAAATACACTTACACCACCTTCGGCTACAGCGTGCTCGGCTGCGCCCTCGAAGGCGCGTCGGGACAGAAATTCCCAGACTTCCTGCGCGCCAACGTTTTCAAACCGGCCGGGATGGACGGGATGCGCGTTGACGACATCAACGAGATCATCTTCAATCGCGCGCAAGGCTACCGGCGCACCAGAACGGGCGAACTGCGCAACTCCGACCTCGCCGATAACAGTTACAAACTCCCCGGCGGCGGCCTGGTGTCCACGGTCGAAGATTTGGCGAAGTTCGCCATCGCCGTACACACCGACAAGCTGCTCAAAAAAGAGACGGCCGAGCGGATGTTCACGAGCCAGAAGACGCGCGACGGCAAGGAGACGAATTACGGGCTGGGCTGGAGCGTGCAGGTGCAGAACGGGCAAAGAATCGTCGGGCACTCGGGCGCGCAGCAGCGCGTGAGTACTTATTTGCACATGATCCCGGCGCGTAATTTCGCCGTCGCGCTGATGGTAAACGTCGAGGACACGCGGCTGAGGACGCTCGCCGAGCGCATCACGGAGATCGTGTTGAAGTGAAGCGCGGAGGGCTGATGCCTGCCGATGTCCGCCGGGGTCTGCGAAGGTGCCGGGCGGGGCGTGCTTAAATTCGACGCGCGTGAGCCGGGTCAGTCGCTAAAACGCTCGCGGAAATCTTTCGCGCGGCGGCGCAGGATGAGCCAGTCGTCGAAGATTTCCGGCTGCCTGAGCCAGACCGTGAACCACTCGGCGATCTCCTCTTTCTCCGCGCGCTTCCGCTCGTTCACCGAAGCGTTGCGCGCGATCATCTGCGCGCGCTGTTTGCCCTTCAAGACCGTCTCCCGCACGCGGCGCAAGCCTTCCTTGTCCTGCTTGCGCTCGAACTGGCGGCGCAAATTGTCCAGACGCTTGATCGAGGCGGCGGCCTCCTCGAAGTCGGAGAACTTCAGGACGTTGCGAAACATGGCGTCGTAAGGGTCTGCGCTGCGCCAGCGCGCGTCCATCTCCAACACCTCGGCGTGGCGCAACTCCGCGCCCTCGTCGGCGAGCAGGCGCGCGACGCTCGCCGGACTCTCCTCCGCGCCCTCGCCGAAACGCGCGCGCACCGCCCCGGCAATCGTCTCCAACTCGCGCGCCCCCACCGTCTCACAATCCAGATGCTCCCACACCTCGATCATCAGATCATGCTTCGTCCGCGACCGCCACACCCGTTTTTCCATCGCGCCTCAAACCTGTGAGAGGGTATTGTCGAACTACAAACCAGCACGGATAGCTTACAGGAAAACCAGGAGAACCGCCCCCCGGCCTCTCTCAAGACCGGCGGGCGGCTCTTTAGCGTGCGACGTTTGGCTCTACCGGACTACCGTGCGATGACGAGGAACACGTCCCACGCCCAGCGGCTGACCCGCGCGCCCCGCTTCCCCTCCACCTGCGCCCGGTACCTGAACTGATTGCCGTGCTCGTCCGTGCGCTTCGATTCCTTGTACCTGAGGTCAATCTCAGTCACGCCGAGTGCGGGCAACGGGTGCAACTCCCCCGCCTCCGACACCCCGTTGTGATTCCCGTCCCGCCACAAACGCAACAGCGCGAAGAATCCGTCGCGCGCGTCAAGCACGCCGTCCTCGTTGCCGCCGTTCTTCGTTTTGTCGTACTGGGCGAGGGCGAGAAAGCCGTTGCCGGTGGCCGAGGCCGGTTGCAAGGTCAGGTTGCCGAACAGTTCGCGCCCGCTGTCTATCGTGCCGTTGCGGTTGCGGTCTAAGGCGAGCCACGCGTCGTCCGTTGAGGGCGCAGTCCACGAGACTTGTTCCTTCGCGCCGTCGGGGTTGCCGTCGAGGTCGAAGCGCACGCCCTGCCGGGGGTGTGTCAGGCGGAAGCCGTCGCCCGCCAGGTCGATGAGGATGGGCGAGTAGCAGGAGCCGAAGCCGTAGATAGTGTAGGGGCAAGCCGTCTCCGGCAGCACCGTGCCGCACTGGTAGGAGGCGGGCGGGTCGGGACATAGTTCATCGCCGCCGCCGGCGAGGGCGGTGCAGCACATGCCGTATTCGTTAGGGACGAGGCCGGGCAAGCAACCGCCGTTAAAGCCCGGCGTGGTGCAGGCAAAGGGGGGCGGCGTCGGCGTCGGATTAACGGGTACGCAGCAGTTGGCGCCGTTGTTGTAATAACCGTCCGGGCAACCGTAGTCGCCATAGACAGGCTGATTGACCGGGAAGCCGGAAGGGCAAGGGTCGCACGAGCCAGCCGCGCGTGCCGACGGGCGGGCACGGCCCGAAGGGGACGCAAGTGCCGTTCGGCTGCATCGCCTCGGGTGGGTCGCAGGACGGCGGCGGTGTGGGGTCAGGGGACGGCGTGGTGGTCGGGGTGGGGCTAATCGTCGGGCAGGGTTGAATGAAAAAGTTCGTGCAGGTATGTCCCTCGCTGTCACAGACGGAGTCCCTGAGCAACCTGAGTGCCACATCGACCGAAACCACCACAATCATGCACGTCTTCCGTCGAGACTGGAGGATCACCCGAACAGTGGCAATTGCCACCCAGTACTGATCTCATTTTGAAGCAGGAGGTGCCTGGACAGCAGAGACCTGATTGAGGAACGGGTGGGCTGTAAGCTGTCTCTGAAATCTTTGCCGGAAACGACATTGCCGGTAAGAATCTTACCGGCAATGAGGAAGTCAGGAATTGAACGGGTGCGCTTGGTGGGGAACTTAACAGAGCACTGAGAGGCGCAGATATTGAATTGCCCGTGCTTCTCTGCCCGCCACAGAAAGACTTTGAAGCACGAGGTTGCGATACCGGGAGTCCTCCCAGTGTTTCGAACCCCGTGCCGTCTCCGTAATTGAGTGAGTGAAATTCGATGCCTAGTTTTTTTGGATGAGATTTTTTATATTTAGTCCTAAACTTTTCCCATCCGGCGACCAGCCCTTGAGGAGACTTGATGACATAGGTTTCACCCGGTTGAATCGGAGTGTCTTCGGGGTTCGCCCAATTTTCTATCACGTATAGTTCCGGCCTGCCATACCTGAAGGTGAAACTGAGATCATTACCGCTCTCTCCTTTCACATCCATAAATAATAAGCCAAGTCTCAGGTAGTAAATCGGCTTATCTCCGGTATTCGTAACTTCGATCTCTATGTCACGCGTCCACTTCTCGTTATTGAGATTCTTGACCTTAACTTTAATCGGCAGATGCTTCGGGATTTTATCCTCTAACTCGCGTTCCCCCTTCGGCGTAGATTGCGCCGTGCTCGACACGATGCCGACGGCGCACAAAGCGAGGCAGGCGACGAGCAGCACGGCGACGAGCTTTGTTGACTTGAGACGGCGAAAGAGGATGAGATGAGACTTCATATAGTGGCTCCTTAAGGGTGACCGCGTTGAGGTGAGAGGCGTCCGCGATCCAAGCAGGCTGTAGATCATTAGACCTGCCCGTTCAAGTGAGGCTGA
>DASVVO010000102.1:0-83720 GCA_036386515.1 Pyrinomonadaceae bacterium | reverse complement strand
ACGGTCTTGAACAACTGACCACTGACTACGGACAACTGACGATCTGACCACTGTCACTTTATCGTTGCTTCCGCCCACGCTCTCAGCACGCGGCTCAGTTCATCGAGTTGATCGTCGAAAAAGTGTCCGGCGGCGGGGATGATTTCGACGCGGGCGTGCGCCTCGGCGGGGAGTTCGGCGGCGAGGGCTTGGAGCCGGGCGGCGTCGCCGAACTCGTCGCGCTCGCCGTGGATGAAGAGGATGGGCTGGCGGCAATTTTTGAGGAACGAGAAATCGTACATGTTGATGGGCGTGCCGATGCCGACGAGGGCGCGGACGCGTGCGTCGGCGATGCCCGTCTCCAATCCGACGCGCGCGCCGAAGGAGAAGCCCGCGAGCAGGAGCGGCGCGTCCGGGTAATGCTCGACGAGGTAGTCGAGCGCGAGGCGCGCGTCTTCGGCTTCGCCGCGCGCGTGGTCGTGCGTGCCGGTCGTCTGGCCGACGCCGCGAAAGTTCTTGCGCAGCGTGACGAAGCCCGCCTCGTTTAAGGCGCGGGCGGCGCGAAAGACCACTTTGTTGTGCATTGTGCCGCCGTGCAGCGGATGCGGGTGCAGCACGAGCGCGACGCCGCGACGGGCGACGCCTGCGCCCGGCTCCTTCAAGATCGCTTCGAGTTTGCCGTGCGGGACGGGGATGAACAGGTTACCGGCCGGATACAAAGTTGATTTCACCTCGGTGGAATTTTTTGATAGGCAGAGACTAGCAGAGGCGACACCGGCGGGAAAAGCGGAGGGGTCAACTCGCGCCCGCGAAATGTTCCCCGCCGACACCACGCGCGCAAAACCCACGACGCTCCGCGCGTTCGACCCGTTCGCCGCGCGGCAAAAGTTTCGGCCGCCCCGCGTTTCATGTTCGCGCCGCCGCCGCGCCGCGATACGTCTTGACTTGGTTTGCCGGAGAGTTTAGCTTTTGTAGCGTGCAAAGCGTCTTCCCGTCTATCGCCGTTCTCGTGTTGTCTTACACTCAATTTCAGCCTTGAAATAATCCTCGCGAAGTCGTTCGCGCGAAACGCGCCGTCGCCGTCAGCAACGTCCCAGAGGTGTACAGTATGATCCGTCTCCTCCGCTCTCTCTTCCGGGCGGCCAAACCTTCCGGGTTACGCCGCGAGGAATCCGGCAGCCCGCCCGCCGGCCTGGAGGAATCGGCGAGCGAGAGCGCATCCCGCCAACGGGAGATACAGGCCGCGCTCACCGCGCTGCGCGAGAGCAACCAGACGCTCGAAGCCATCATTCACGCCTCGCCGCTCGGCATCGTCGCGCTCGACCCCGAAGGCATCGTCAGGATGTGGAACCAATCGGCCGAACGCATCTACGGCTGGAAGGAGGCGGAAGTGTTGGGGCGCATGCTGCCCACCGTGCCCACCGACAAGCTCGAAGAGGTGCGGCGCAACCACCGGCAGGCCGTCGGGGGCTTGGACTTCAAAGCCTACGAGACCGTGCGCCTCAGGAAGGATGGCACGCAGATCAACGTGAGCATCTCGACCGCGCCCCTGCGCGACGCCGAAGGACATCTGAAGGGCGTCCTCGCCCTTGTCGAAGACATCACGGAGCGCGTGCGCGCCGAAGGCGAGAAGGCGCGTTTGGCGGCGGCGGCCGAAGCCCAGCGGCAGCGGCTCGACTCGATCATCACGAGCGTGCCGGGCGTGGTGTGGGAAGCGTGGGGCGAGCCGGACGAGTCGAGCCAGCGCATCAACTTCGTCAGCGATTACGTCGAGACGATGCTCGGCTACACGGTCGAGGAATGGCTCGCCACGCCCAACTTCTGGCTCTCCATCGTCCACGAAGACGACCGCGAGCGCGCGGCGCGCACCGCCTCGGCCACCTTCGCGAGCGGCAAGGTGGGCACGAATCAATTTCGCTGGATGGCGAAAGATGGCCGCGCCGTATGGGTGGAGGCGCACTCGCTCGCCATCAGGGACGAGGCCGGGCAACCGGTCGGGATGCGCGGCGTGACGATGGACATCACCGAGCGCAAGGAGGCATTGGAAAAGTTGCGGCGTTGGGAGCAGATTTTCCAGCACGCGGGTTGGGGCGTCGCCATGGCCGACCCGGCGACGGGCAAGCTCGAAGCCGTCAACCCGGCCTTCGCCCGCATGCACGGCTACACCGTCGAGGAGATGCTCGGCAAAATGCTCGCCGACACCTTCGCCCCCGAAGAAAAACCGCATCTCCCCGGACACATTCGCGCCGTTCACGAAAAAGGGCATCACGTTTACGAGTCCACGCACATTCGCAAAGACGGCGTGCGCTTTCCCGTCCTCGCCGACGTGACGGTCTTCAAAGACGAGCGCGGCGAAGTGCTCTACCGCGCCGCCAACGTGCAGGACATCACCGAGCGCAAGCGCGCCGAAGAGGCCGAACGCTTCCTCAACGATGCGACCACGCTGCTCGCCTCTTCGCTCGATTACGAGTTGACGCTCGCATCGGTGGCGCGCCTCGCCGTGCCTTACGTGGCCGACTACTGCCTCGTTCACATGCTCGAAGACGACGGCTCGATCCGGCGCATGATCGTGGCGCACCAAGACCCCGACCGCGAGGCCGCCTGGCGCGACATGCAACGCCGCTTTCCGCTCGACCTGAACACGCCGCACACCATCGCGAAAGTCCTGCGCACGGGTCAGCCGGAGATGTTTCCCGAAATCTCGGAACAACTGTGGCAGGCCGTCATCCGCGACCCGGAGGAGATCAAGCTGCTCCGGGCGTTCGACATCAAGGCGGCGATGATCATGCCGCTCGCCGCGCGCGGCCGCACCATCGGCGCGCTCACCTTCATCAGTTCCGAGAGCGCGCGCCGCTACGGCGAAGACGAGTTCGGGCTGGCGCGCGAACTCGCCCGCCGCGCCGCGCTCGCCATCGACAACGCGCGTCTCTACCTGCGCGCGCAAGAGGGCAACCGCGCCAAAGACGAATTTCTCGCCACGCTCTCGCACGAACTGCGCACGCCCCTGACGCCCATCATCGGCTGGGTTCACATGATGTCGAGCGGCCAACTCGCCGCCGCCGACATCACGCACGGCCTCGCCGTCATCGGCAAAAACTCGCAATCGCTCTCGCACCTCATCAACGACCTGCTCGACATGTCGGCCATCCTGAGCGGCAAGATGCGGATCGACACGCTGCCCGTCTCGCTCAACTCCGCGCTGGCCGAGGCCATCGAAACCGTGCGCCCGCGCGCCGCGCAACAGAACATCCGGCTCGAACTCGCGCCCAGCCCCGACGCGGAAGACGCCCTCGTCTCCGGCGACCGCACGCGGCTCGTGCAGGTCTTCTGGAACCTCTTGACGAACGCGGTCAAATTTTCGCCGGACGGGAGCCGCGTGCGGGTCGCCTGCGAAATCGCGGAAGGCGAGGCGCGCATCCACGTCGAAGACGAGGGCGAAGGCATCTCGCCGGAGTTTCTGCCCTTTGTCTTCGACCGTTTCCGGCAGCAGGACATGTCAACGACGAAGATGCACGGCGGATTGGGGATCGGTCTTGCGCTCGTCAAGAGTTTTGTCGAGGCGCACGGCGGGACGGTGGCCGCCGCGAGCGCGGGCGCGGGGTGCGGCAGCCGCTTCACGGTGAGCTTGCCGCTCGTGCGGCAGGCGCAGCAGCAGCAGCCCGCGCCCGCGCGCGACGCGACGGTCGCCCCGCAGTTGTGCGCGATCGAAGGCGCGTGCCACGTCTTGCTCATCGAGGATGCGCCCGACACGCTCGAAATGCTGCGCGTCACATTCGAGGTGCGCGGCTTCCGCACGACGACCTGCGCCGCGCCCGAAGCGGCTCTCAGCATTGCAGCCGACGAGCACTTTGATATAATCATTTCCGACATTGGTCTTCCCAACATTGACGGTTATGAGTTGTTGAAGTTGCTGCGCACCCGGACGCCTCACTTGCGCGATGTCCCCGCGCTCGCGTTGACCGGCTACGCCGCCCAGAAAGACGTGGACGCCGCCCTCTCCGCGGGGTTCAGCGCACATCTCGCCAAGCCGTTCGACCCGGCCACGCTGGTCGCCACGGTGGACGCGCTGCTCAACCGGCGGAAGTCCGAGCCGGACTTGTGAGACGCGTGAGCGAGAAGTGTTGTGATCGTCGGCGAGCGAATGCTTTTCCGCTTCACGATTCACAACTTACTTTCCAGTTGCCAAGGCCGCGCGAGCCGAAAGGGAGAGATAAGAGATGCTGGCTGCCGCTGAAACCGTCGCACCTGCGACCGCTGCCGCGTCCCATACAGTCGTCATGTTCGCCCCCGGCGCGAACCCGTTCGCGGAGGCCGACGGCGACAACGCGGAAATCTCGAACCGCCCCTCGCCCCTCGGCGACGCGCCCCGCGATGACGGGCGACGGCCGCGCGCCCTCGTCATCGACGACGCGCCAGACGTGACGGAGATGCTGGCGATTCTGCTCCAGTACGCGGGCTACGAAGTAGTGATGGTTTACTCCGGCGCGCAGGCGCTCGACGCGGCGCGCGCCGGGCGATTCGACGTGGTCGTCTCGGACATCGGCATGCCCGGCATGAACGGCTACGAACTCGCCGAAGCCGTGCGCGCGCTGCCCGAATATCAGGCCACGCCGATGATCGCCGTCACCGGCTTCTCCATGTATGAGGATCGCGAACGCGCGCTCCAATGCGGCTTCAACGCTTTTTTGACGAAGCCCATCAACCCACGCGACCTTTTAAACCTCGTCGAGCGGCTGCGGAGCTAACGCCCGGTGAGAGATCATCACCGCGGCAGACAGGATCGTCCATGCCCATCGAAGAGTCGGAAGCGGCCGTCCTCATCGTCAACGACTCGCCCGATGCGCTCGCGCTCACCGGCGTCGTGTTGCAACAGGCCGGCTACCGCGTGCTCGCGGCGGCCGACGGCCTCGAAGGTCTCGAACTCGCGCGCCGCGAACTCCCCTCCCTCATCATCAGCGATGTCATGATGCCGCATCTCGACGGCATCGAACTCTGTCGCCGCCTGCGCGCCGACGCGCGCCTCCACCTCACGCCCGTCATCCTGATCAGCGCGCAGCGCAAAGACACCGAGACCGCGCTCGAAGGACTCCAGGCCGGGGCGGACGATTACCTCGAAGCTCCTTTCGACCCGCCGCGCCTCGTCGCGCAGGTGGCGCGCCTGTTGGAGCGCGCCCGCGTCGAAGCCCACTACCGCGACATCGTCGAGCAGGCGAACGACATCATCTACACGCACGACCTCGAAGGGCGACTCACCAGCCTCAACGCCGCCGGTCTACTCTTCAGCCGCCACCGGCGGTCGGAGGAGTTAAACGGGCAGCATGTCGCGGCGGTGTTCAAACTGGATGTAGGCGAGGCGGGCGTCAGCGAGTCGATCAAGCAACTGCGCGGCGAGGGCGTGCGGCGCGAGGAGGCGCAGGCACGCAACGCCGACGGCGAACGGCGTTGGCTGGAGTTCAACATGTCGCTCGTCTGCGCGCGCGGCGGCGAGCCACTGGGCGTGCGCGGCGTGGCGCGCGACATCACGAGCCGCAAGCAGATCGAGGAGCGACTCAAACGCAGCGAGGAACGCTACCGCGCCCTGGTCGATAACGCGAACGACATCGTCTACACGACCGACATGGAAGGACGCTACACGTCGCTCAATCGCGCGGGCGAGCGCATCAGCGGCTACACGCACGAGGAAGCGATAGGGATGAACTGGAAAGCGTTCGTCGCGCCGGAATACGTGCCGCTCGTGAGCGAGATGCTGTTGCGCAAGCTGGCCGGGCAGCGTTCGGTCACGTTCTACGAGGTGGAGATGATCGCGCGCAACGGTCGGCGCATCCCGCTCGAAGTCAACAGCCAGATCATTTACGAAGACGGCCAGCCCACGGGCGTGCAGGGCATCGCGCGCGACATCACCGAGCGCAGGCGCGCCGAATCGCTGCTGCGCGCGCGCTTCGAGCGCGAGGCCGAGAGCGAGAAGATGCGCAGCCTCGGGCAACTCTCGGCGGGCGTGGCGCACAACTTCAATAACGCGCTGGCCGCCGTGCTCGGCCGCACCCAACTGCTCTTGCGCTCCGTGACGGACGAGCGGCACCGCCGCAGCCTCGAAGTGATCGAGACAGCCACGCAGGACGCGGCCGAGATCGTCCGCCGCATCCAGACCTTCGCGCGCCGCGCGCCCTCCGCGCAGTTCAACAAGGTCTCGCTCGCCGCGCTGATCACCGACGCCCTCCAACTGACGCGCACGAGTTGGGAAGACGACGCCTACGTCCACAACCTCCGCTACGAAGTGGTCTTTACGAACGAGGCCGGGGCGGACGACCACGTCGAGGCCAACGCCACCGAGGTGCGCGAGGTCTTCGTCAACTTGATCTTCAACGCGCTCGACGCGATGCCCGCGGGCGGGCGCATCGAGGTGACGGAGACGCAGCGCGGCGCGTGGCTCGTCGTCGCCGTGCGCGACACGGGCGAGGGCATCCCGCCGGAGTTTCAAGACCGCATCTTCGAGCCGTTTTTCACGACCAAAGGCTCGCAAGGTTCGGGTCTCGGCCTCGCCGTCTCCTACGGCATCATCAAACGCCACGGCGGCACGATTGAAGTCGGGAGCGCGCCCGGCGGCGGCACGATCTTCACCCTCACTTTCCCTTACCGACAGACCCTCGCCGAAACTTCGACGGGCTAGTTTCAGAAGTCACGTCAGGGACGATTGGTAATAGCGCGGCGATTTATCGCCGGGGATAAGTCGAAGGAGCATGTCTGAGTCCCGGAGGGACGATTGAATATGTTAAGCATTTCAATCGTCCCTCCGGGACTCCGCGTAAAAGAGACCTACGCGATCCCCGGCCATGAATGGCCGGGCTATGATCAAATGTCCCTCCGGGACAAGCACAGCTTTACTTTTCATGACAGCTTCTTAGTCTTACTCATCCCTCATCCCGTCGCCCTCATCCCTGCTTTCCCCCCCGCCGCGCTTCCGTGTTATGTTGTCGTTTCAACGGACAATTCGCAGTTTTCTCCACGCGCCGGACGAGAGGAAGAGATAGTTTCTGTATGGAACACGCCGGAAGCCACGAAGCCACCGCCGCCGCCGCCACGGACGCCGCCCATGCCGACCCCTCGATGGTTCCCACGGCGGGCGGCGACGCCGACGAAACGCGACCGCGCCGGGGGTGGGGGCAAAAACTTTTCGCCTCCGCCGCCCTGCGGCGCGCGGCTTATCTCGCGGGGGGCGCGCTCGCCGTCGGCCTCGTCTTCTGGCGGCTGCAATTCTCCACCGACGCCATCTGCTGCGGCGACTTCGACGGCTACTATCACATCGGTTGGAGTCAACAACTCTGGCAAAGTTTTCGCGCCGGGCGCATCCTCCCGCAGTTCACCTGGCTGCCGCTGACGACCCTCAACGCGCGCGACTACGTAGACCATCACTTCCTCTTTCACGTCCTGCAAATTCCCTTCACCTGGTTCCCCGACGTGCGGACGGGCGCGAAGATTTCGGCGTGGCTTTTCGGCAGCCTCGCCGTTCTCTCCTGCTACTGGCTCATCATCCGCCACCGCATCAAGTATCCGCTGCTGTGGCTCGTCGCGCTCCTCGGGTGCTCCGCGCCGTTCCTGTTTCGCATGAACATGACGAAGGCCATGAGCGTTTCGGTCGTGCTGCTCGTCGCGGGTATTCATCTCCTGTTTCAGAGAAAATACCTGTGGCTGCTGCCGCTCACCTTTATCTTCACTTTGACTTACGACATGTTCGCGCTGCTCGGACTCGCAACCGTCATCTGGACGGCCGTGATCGCGTGGAGCGAGCGGCGTTTCGAGTGGCGGCCGCTCGTGTGGTTCGCGGTCGGCTTCGCGGCGGGCACGGCGATCAACCCCTACTTTCCGCTGAACGTCCGTTTGTTCTACGCACACGTTGCCATGAAGGTGACGGCGAAAGAGTTTTCCACCGCCGTCGGGCAGGAGTGGTATCCCTACGATAGTTGGGACTTCGCGCGCAACTGCGGCGTCGCCTTCGCCGCCATGTGCGCGGGCTACATCGCTTTCAACTGGCAGGAGCGCAAGCGCGCCGCCCCCGCGCTGTTCTTCCTCGTCTTCTCGACCATCCTGCTCATCGTCAACGCGCGCTGGCGTCGCTTCGCGGAATACTGGCCGCCCTTCGCCGTCCTCTTCGCGGCCTTCTCGCTCCAACTCGTCTTCGAGCGCGCGCGCACCGCCTACGGCGCGTTGCCCGCCGACGTGTTGGACGAACTTGAGCCTTACCTCGACCGCCCCACGGGCGACGGCGCGCGCGGCGCGACCGCCCCCGGCTGGACTGAGGCGCAAAAGACTTTCGCCGCCGCCGTCGTCGCCGTCCTGCTCACGCTCCCGATGGTCGCCATGATCGTCTCCGAGACGCGCGAGATCGGCACGACCGCTCCGCACGACCAATACACGAAGGGCATCGAATGGATACGCACGCACGTGCCCGCCGGGCAGGTCGTCTTCAACACCGACTGGGACGATTTCCCCAAGCTCTTCTACTACGACCCGACGCACGCTTACGTCTCCGGTCTCGACCCGACCTATCTCTACGACCGCGACCCCAGCCTGTCGCGTCTCTACGAAGACATCACGCTCGGCCGCCACAAAGACCCCGGCCCCGTGATCCGCGAACGCTTCGGCGCGCGCTACGTCTTCACCGACAACGAAGACGTGCATAACGATTTCTACGATGCCGCGATGGACAGCGGTTGGTTCGACGAAGTTTACACAGACCCGCACTGCACCGTGCTCTACATCCGCGACCGGAAAGGCACGCCCCCGCCCGTCGAACCCGACGACGGCGACGATGCAACCGACCCGGAAGACGCGGCCGACGAACCGGATGAGACGTGAGACCGCAGAGTGCCGCGCGCGCGCGCTCGAACTTGCGCGGCCGGACGAGAGGCGCATTGATTGAGTTTGAATTTTATGCGAGACGAAATGAAGGTTAGGAGGCTTGGAGCGGTGGGCATCGAGATTTCAAAACGCGCGGGCGGGTTGCTGCTGCCCCTCTCACTCCTACTGCTGCTCGCGCTCGCCGCTTTCTCCGGCGGCTGCAACCGCTCCGGCTCGCAACCGGGCGCGGCGCAGAACAAGCTCCCGGTCTTCGAGCGAGACCTGGCCTCCGTGCAGCGCAACAACTTCCAGAAAGTTTACGTTATCTCGCGCCCCGACGGCGGCGCGCTCAACGCCGACGACAAAGCCTATCTCAAAACGAACATGCCCATCGAAACCACCATGCGCATCCTCACCGATGAAGACCGCCGCCTCATCGTCGGCACCAACTTCGACTTCAAGCCCGAACAATTCGACGCGCTCAACCAACGCTTCCGCCTCGAAGACTACACGGGACGTTGAGAGCGCGGCGCGAAGTTATTTCGTTCTATTCAGGATCGCCGAGGCCGCCACGTCTCTGCTGCCCGGCTGAGAGAAGCGGTAGGCGATCTGCTTGCCGTTCAATCTCTGTAGCACGACGCGCCCTCGATCCACGCACTCGCCCCGCCCGACCGCGATGTGCTCTCTGAAGGTGGCGACGCGGGAGTTGAGACTCAGACGCCTCCACCTGCCCCCGCAATTGAGCGACGGGTATTCGATCACATACCTTCCGCCCCGCACCGTGAGCCGCATCGTCCATATCGTCGCGGTATCGAGCTGATAGCCGGTGCCCTCCCACGTGCCTCTCAGCCACGCCCCGCTGCTGCTGCGGCTGCTCGGCCGCCCCTGCGTATACGCTGCCGGAGACAGGCAGATGATCACCAACAGAATCGCCGCCAACCTGCGCATGCGTTTTCCTTTCCTCACAGAAGGCGTCCGAGCCTCTGACGCCTGACTCGTGGTCGTTAAATTTCTTCGCTCTCGCCCTGACGGCGTGCGGCGCGCTTCAAGCCCCGCGCAACGCCGAGCGGAGGAACCAACTGAACAATATCAACACGACGAACAACACCAGCATGACGATGAACAGCCACTTGTTGCGCCGTCCCGTCTTGATCTGCCAGAGGCCGCTGAGGATGCTGCCGAGGCCGAAGGCGATCACGAGGCCGAACAAGGCGAGGATGAGTTGCGCCTGCTCCGGCGTCCCCGTGAAGCCCGCGCCGCCGCCCCGCGTCTCCGCCGCCGGCGGCAGCAACGAGGGCGCGAGGTTGTAGGTGATCGTCCCCATCAGCCCGACGAGGAACACACCGATTGCCAACTGCAACCAGCCGAGGCGGCGCACCTGCCGGGCGGTACGCAAACGCCGCCCGCACTTGGGACACTGTGCGGCGACCTCACTCGTGACGTGCCCGCAACTGTAACAACTGCTCGATTCTTCCATGACGAAATCCTCCACGGCCAGCGACGTGCATGATCCGCGGGCGACGCTAACGGGGCTTGGCCGCCTCTGCTTCGGAATAGAAGCCGCTCTATTGTCCGTCAGGAATTAAAGAAGGTGGACGTTTGTGCGGTCGGCCTCGGCCGGGCATCCGGCGGCGGAAAAGCGCGGGGAAGATATAAGGCCGCGCGGCGGTTGTCAAATGGTCGTAAGATAAGGCGAGACCCGCTAAGTCTCGCCCGCGCGAGCGAGCGCGCTCCGGCGCAAGTGAAAACTTCTACGGCCGCAATGCAGCGCGCACCGCCGCCAGCACATGCTCGTCGGGCGGCCACTTGAGCCAGCCCTTGCGCGCCACCGGTTCGCCGTTCACGAGGACGGTAAATTCTCCCAACCCGCCCGCAGCGATGCGCGGCTCGATTCCAATCTCAAGTTTGATGAGAGCCGCCACACGGGCGGCGCGCCCACCGTAAGACGTTCAAAGTTTGCAATGGCGTATGACGATCTCGTTCATCCGAATTCACCTCTCACACAAGTCCGGTGCGGCAGCTAAGGAACGAGCACGAGTTTGCCGAACTGCGCGCGATCCTCCATCAGTTCGTGCGCGCGGCGGGCTTCGGCGAGGGGGAGCGTGCGGTCTACGACGGCGCGAATCGAGCCGCGCTCGACGAACTTCATCGCGTCGAGCAGTTCGGCTTTTGAACCCATGAAGGAGCCGAGCAGGCTCAGGTGGCGGTAGAAGACTTGTCGCAGATCGGTGCGCGCGTCGTAGCCGCTCGTCGCGCCGCAGGTGACGAGCCGCCCGTCGCGCGCGAGCGCGGCGATAGAACCCGGCCACGTCTCCGCGCCCGTGTGCTCGAAGACGACCTCGACGCCCTTCTTCTGCGTCAAACGCCGCACCTCTTTCGGCCAATCGGCGCGCGTGTAGTTGATCACTTCATCCGCGCCGAGCGAGCGCGCCTTCTCAAGTTTCTCGTCGGAACCGGCGGTGGCGATCACGCGCGCCCCTCTCAGTTTCGCGATCTGGATGCCGATTGAGCCGACGCCGCTTCCGGCCGCGTGAATCAGCACGTCCTCGCCCGGTTGCACCGATGCGCGCGTCACGAGCATGTGCCACGCCGTCACGGTGACGAGCGGCAGCGCGGCGGCCTCCTCCCAACTCAAATTCTGCGGCTTCTCGATCACGTTCACGGCGGGCGCGGCGACCAACTGGGCGTAGCCGCCGTTGCGCCGGTAGCCGAGCATGTCGTAAGCGGCGCAGAGATTGTCCGTCCCGCGCAGACACTCCGCGCAATGCCCGCACGAGACGCCCGGCTGCAACAACACCTCGTCGCCCGGCTTCACCCAATCAACCACCTCGCCCGCCTCGCGCACGACGCCCGCGATGTCGTTGCCGAGGATGTGCGGCAGCGGAATCTCGATCCCCGGCAGCCCCTTGCGCGCCCACACGTCCAGGTGATTCAAAGCGCACGCGCGCACCTCGACCAGCACCTCGTTGGCACGGATGCGCGGTTCGTCCACGTCCGCATACTCCAACACTTCCGCGCCGCCGTGTTGCCTGAAGATCGTCGCTTTCATCCGATTCGTCCTTTGTCAGTTGTCAGTAGTCAGTTGTCAGTGGTCAGTTGTTTATCGCAATCGGGCGCGCGCCGCGAGGAAACGCAAAGGCACGAAGCCTTAACGACTTCGTGCCTCTATAAGTTTCGCGTCCGGGCTTTCTTTCTCTTACCCCGCGACGACCGCTTCGACTTCCGAAGTCTCGGCCTGCGCCGTGCCTTCCACCTGCTGCCGCGCGTGGTACGACGAGCGCGTGAGCGGGCTGGATTCGACGTGATGAAAGCCCATCTCCATGCCGACCTCGCGCCAGCGCGCAAACTCGTCGGGCGTCACGTAGCGTTCCACCGGCAGACGCCGCGCGTGCGGTTGCAGGTATTGGCCGATGGTCAGGATGTCGCACGAGACGGCGCGCAGGTCGCGCATCAACTCGACCACTTCGTCGAACGTCTCGCCCAAGCCCACCATGATGCCGCTCTTGGTGAGCATCCCGCGCCGCTCCTCGTCGCGGCGGCGCGCGGCGCGTTCCAGGAGCGTCAACGTCTGCCCGTATTTCGCGTCCGGGCGCACGCGGCGGTACAGGCGCGCGATGGTCTCCGTGTTGTGGTTGAGCACGTCGGGACGCGCATCGAGCACGGTGTTGAGCGCGGCCTCGTCGCCGTTGAAGTCGGGAATGAGAACTTCGATTTTGCACTCGGGGTTGGCGGCGCGCACCTGCCGGATGGTCTCCGCCCAGTGCGACGCGCCGCCGTCGGGCAGGTCGTCGCGGTTGACGGAGGTGATGACGGCATAGGCGAGGTCGAGATGGCGCACGGCTTCGGCCACGTGGCGCGGCTCATCGAGGTCGAGCGCGCCGGGCTGCCCCTTGCCGACGGCGCAGAAGCCGCAATGGCGCGTGCAGATGTCGCCGCCGAGCATGAAGGTGGCCGTGCGGTCAGACCAGCACTCGAAGATGTTCGGGCAGCGCGCTTCCTGGCAAACCGTGTGCAGGTTCAAGCCCTCGATCAAGTTGAAGACGTGGTTCTGGTTCGTCGGGTCGCCGATGCGAATCTTCAACCAGTCGGGCTTGCGTCCCGTCGGGCGTCCGGCAGCGGGCGGCGGATTATTGCTGATGACTTTTAACTCGCGGCTCAATTAAATTCGCTCCACCAGGAATTTTTAACTTGCGGCTATTTTAACATTCGCCGTGGTCGCCTGTCGCTTCGGCGTCATCGCTGGATACCGCAACGGCCGAAGATGAGGCCGAAGACGAGCAAGCCCGCCACCGTCAGCGCGAGCGCGAGCGCCCAGAAGCGGACGACGTTGCGCACCGGCGCATTTTTCTCCACCTTCAAAGGCTCTTTGAGCGGATTGTTGTTGTCCATCACTCCCCCTTGAATTCCCACTCCAAACTTTTTGCCGATGCGCTACCCCTGCACCAGCCGCGAGAGCGCGTCGGCGTCCACGTTGCCGCCGGAGATTACCACCCCGATGCGTCGAATGTTTGGCGGAAGTTTATTGAAAAGCACGGCGGCGACGCCGAGCGCGCCCGTCGGTTCGACCAGTATCTTCAGACGGAACAGCAGAAACTTGAGAGCCTCGCCGAGTTCCGCGTCCGAGACGAGCAACACGTCCTCTGCGTATCTCTGCACGAAGGGAAACGTGAGCGCGCCGGGCGACTGCACGCGCGCGCCGTCGGCGATGGTCGGCGGCGGCGGGATGCTGACGCGCTCGCCCGTCAGAAACGACTGCCGCGTGTCGTCGCCCGTTTCGGGTTCGACGCCGAAACAGCGTATCCGCGAGTTGACGCCCTTGGCCGCCGTGCTCGCCCCGGCGAACAACCCGCCGCCGCCGCAGGGCGTCACGAGCGCGTCGAGGTCTGCCACTTCTTCCAGCAGTTCGAGCGCGCACGTTCCCTGCCCGGCCATCACGTGATAGTCGTCGTAAGGCGGCACGAGCACATAGCCGCCGCGCGCGGCCACCTCGCGCGCCACCTGTTCGCGGTCGTCGCGCTGGCGGTCGTAGAAGACGACTTCCGCGCCGTACCCTTTGGTGGCCGCCACCTTCGCGCGCGGCGCGTCTTCCGGCATCACGATGACGGCCGTCGTTCCCGCGTCGCGCGCGGCGAGCGCGACGGCCTGCGCGTGATTGCCCGATGAGAAAGCGGCGACGCCGCGCCCGCGCGCCGGTGCGTCGAGCGCGAGAATCTTGTTCGTCGCCCCGCGCATCTTGAACGACCCGGCGCGTTGAAAATTTTCGCACTTGAACCAGACCTCGCGCCCGCCCGCCGCCTCGTTGAAGGCGCGCGAAGCCATGACCGGCGTGCGATGCACGTGCGGGGCGAGGCGCGCGCGCGCCTCGCGTATAAATTCAAGCGTGAGCATATTCCTCCGCCGTCGTCATCTCGAACACTTCGCCGAAGCGCGCGATGATGCGGTCTTCCACCTCGCGCAAGGGCAACTCGCGGCCGAGCAGTTCGTGCATGGAGGTCACGGGTTCACCTTCGCAGGCGATGATGAGATCGAAGAAACTGAGGTCGGTGTTGACGTTTAAGGCGAAGCCGTGCGTCGTGACCCAGCGCGAGATGTGGACGCCGATGGCGGCCACCTTGCCGCGCGCCGTGTGAACGCCCGTCAGGCCTTTCAGCCTGAAACTCTCGATCCCGAAATCGGCGAGCGCGCGCATCAACGCCTCTTCGAGTTCGCGCACGTAGCGATGCACGTCTTCGCGTTCCGGACTCAAATTGATGATCGGATAACCGACGACTTGACCCAATCCGTGATAAGTCGCCTTGCCGCCGCGGTTCGTCTCGAAGAGGGCGACGCCGCGCGCTTCCAGGGTTTCGGGCGCGGCGAGGACGGCCGAAGCGTCGGCGCGGCGGCCGAGCGTCAGGACGTGCGGGTGTTCGACGAGCAGGAGCGTGTCCGCGCCCACGCCGACCTTGCGCGCGGCCTCGATCTCCTTCTGAAGTCGGTAAGCCGCCCCGTACTCCATCCGCCCGAGGCGGCGAACCTGTAGCATTCTATTCGGCATCGCAAAGAATGTGCGTCGTGCTTTTTCGCGCTGTGTTCGCCTTTCATTGTAACAGCGCGCCCGCGCGGACGCCGAACCGGCGCGCCCGCTCCCCGCGCGCGTCGGCTTGACGCCGCGCCGTGCGCGGGCATAGTTTGTCGTCAACACGCTTTCAGAGTCAGAGGAGGAACGATTTTGAGACTTGCCCAAGCCCTGAGCCTTGCCTGCCTGTTGTTGCTGCTGCCCTTCGCCGACGCCGCGGCGCAATCACGCCAGCGGCGAACGAACCAGCCGCGACGACCCGCCGCCGCCACGACGCGCGCCAGGCGGCCGACCACGGCCAGCACCAGCACGCTCAACGAGGCGCGCATCCGCCTCGCCGACGAGTTGAAGACGCTGACGCGCTTTCTCTATCTCTACGGGCGCACCTCGGTCGGCGTGGAGTCGAACGAGAAGCAGGCGCGCGAGGGCGGCGACGTGTCGCCGCAGGCGCAGGCCATCCTCGACCGCAGCCGCACGACCGTGCTCGGCAGCCTGGGGAACATCCGCGACCGGCTCGATAAACTCGAACTCTACTTTCGCACCACGCCCGGCCTCGAACGACACTTCACACGTCTGAGCGGCGTCGCCGCCTCGGCCGCCAACGCCGAACAACGCGCCAACGCCGGACAACTCGACGCCGCCGGGCGCGCCCTCATCGAAGTCGCCAACCAACTCGCCGACGTGCTTTTGGACATGTAAGAAGGGTGACGGGTGACAGGTGACGGGTGACAGGTTAAAGCATTCTTGCTTGCCAACCTGTCACCCGTCACTTGTCACCTGTCACCCGTCACTTGTCACCTAGCACCTGTCAGCTGTCACTTGTCACTTGTCACTTCTTGACGTAGTAGCCGGTGCGGGCACGGACGCGTGCGTCGGCGCGGTTGGGCGCGCGCACTTTGATGTTGAGGAATTTGCCGTTGGGAGCGTCGCTGTTTGAATAGTATTGGAGAAGATACTGGGCGCGCAGTTCGGCGGCGATGCGACGAAAGATGTCGTCGAGTTCTTCGAGTTGTTCGGGAGCGAAGGAGGTGCCGCCGGTCGTCGCGGCCAGTTGTTGCATGCCCTCCTGGGCGCGCTTGCCGCGGGCGTTGAACTGGAGGCCGCCGCCGCTCGGGTTGATGGAATAAAACACGGCGTCGGCGCGCTGCACTTCGCGCTGCACTTCGACGAGAGCCTTGCGATGGGTCGCCTGCTGGCGCGCGTTCACGCCCGCCGGCAACTTCTCGCCGCGATTGAGCGCGCGCGCATCCTCGACCTCGCCCGCCTGCACCCGCTCGCTGTAATTGTCGTCGCCGTCGGAGATGACGACGATGACGCGCCGGTGTCGGCCGGGCGCGTTCTGAGCGAGATAGCGCGCGGCGGTGACGGTCGAATCGTAGAAGGCCGTCGGCGTGGATTTGGTGGGCGCGGGAATTTTCAGCAGTTTGGCCGAGGCGATCTCGGCGGAGGCCAGCGGTTGTTCGAGGCGCGGCTTGCCTTCGATGGCGAAGACGGCGGCGCGATCGATCGGCTTCAAGACCTGTTTGAGGAAACGCGCGGCGGCCTCCTGCTCGAAGGCGAAACGCTGGCCGATGCTGCTCGACACGTCGAAGAGAATGGCGATGTCGAGCGGCACCTGCTCGGCGTCGCCGACGTGCGCGATCTCCTGCGCGCGCCCCTCTTCTTCAAGGCGGAAGTCCGCCGCCTTCAACCCTTGCACCGGCTCGCCCCGCTCATCCGTCACCGACACGGGCACGACCACCAGATTCGACGTGACGCGCACGATCTCGTCGTCGTCCTCGATGGCCTCGTCGGCGAGTTTATCCGGGCTGTTGTCGTTGACGGGCGTGGGCGGCGGCGCGGGGTCGGCGAAAGGCGGGCGCGTCGCGCGCGGCGCGGGCGTCGCTTGCGGCGTCGCCTGCGGCGCAGGCTGTTGCGGCGAGAGTTGCGGGACGCGGATCGGTTGCTGCTGCTGCGACGATGTTGCCGCCACGGCCAGCGTCCATCCGAGAACTATCAACGTCAGCAACAGGAGAGCGCGCGGTTTGTCGTAGGCTTTGCTCATCGAATCACCCTTCAACAGAGAGACTGGGAAAGGGATAAAGGGCGAAAGGGTAAAGGAGGAAGAAGAAGCCCATGCCGGTCTTCCCTTACCCTTTACCCCTTCCCCCTTTCCCTACTCCCCGGGTTGCGTTATCCCGGGCTTACTCCTGCGGCGTCGCCTGATCCGGCTTCGCCGTGCTCATGTTCGGCGCGGTCTGCATGAGACCACGGTTGACGAGCACGCTGACTTCCACGCGGCGGTTCTGCTGGCGACCTTCACGCGTCGCGTTGTCGGCGACGGCCTGCTGCTCGCCGTAGCCGAACGGCGTCACGATGCGGCGCAGCGGGATGTTGTGCGTGTAGGCCAGGTATTGCACGACCGCGTCGGCGCGACGCTGGCTAAGCATGCGGTTCTTCGATTCCGCGCCGTCCGCGCTGGCAAAGCCGCGCACTTCCAGCACGTAGCCGCGCGCCTTGAGAGCCTGTTGCGCGATCTGGTCGAGCGTCGTCTTGGCTTCGGCCGTGAGCACCGCGCTGCCGACGCGGAAGTTGACGTTGACGGTCTGCTGCGCCACGTAGTCGTCGAGCGCGCTGATGCGTTCGTTCGTCATGTTGACGCCGGAGACGGCGGCGTCCGCCGTTTCCTGCGCGGCCTTCGCGCCGCCGCCCGCCGCATTGGCGACCGCGGCCAACTCATCCAACTGGCCGGAGAGACGCTGCGAGTTTTGTTCCACCTGCCCGATGCGATTCTCCGCCGTGCCGACGCGGCTCTCGACCGGATCGACGCGCGCCTGAATCGACTGCGCCACCCTCAAGTCCGTGCTCCCGAAGCGGACTTTTTCCGCGACGAGGTTGCCGGAGGCGTCGCCGCGCCCTTCGACTTCGAGGTTGAGGCCGCGCAGGATGTTCGACGCGCCGTAGGTCGAGCCGCCGCCGAAGAAGCCGCCCTTCGATTTGACGCTCGTGCGGTCGGTCAGGCGGACGGTGGTGCCGACGCCGTTGATGTCCTGCACGACGAAAGTGTTGGCGTCGATGTCGCGGCTGGTGACGACGCCCTTGACGGTCATCTTCTGGCCGCTGGCAACCGTGCGCGAGTTGCCGCCGCTCGTTGGCTGGGTCGTCTGGGCGAAGGCGACGGAGGCCAACCCCAGCACGATGGTGAGGGCGATGCTCGACACACGGAATCTGTTCAACTGGTTCACGCTCATTTTTTCTTTCTCCTGCTTAATCTGAGTTATAAAATTTAAGCCCGTTGCGGCTGCTGCTACATCAAGATCACGGCTCGCGCCGACGAGGGATGCTTTACCGGAAGCCCGACAAAGAAAAGGCGTCGCAGCCACCACATGCCGCGGCGCACCGGACGCTTGCTGTCGGGCGCGCCCACGAACCGTTTGAGACCAAACCCACGCGAGGTTTTGTGTTGGTATCCTGAATCGCCTGCGATTCTCGTCAAACGCGTTTGGGGAGTCAAGGGGGTAGATGACAAAAAGCGGCGTTTCCGTTGCGCCGCGCTAATTTAGAATTTGATCGCCACGCCATTGCAACAAAACGACGGGGAAGGGGGAAGGGGGAAGGGGGAAGGGTAAGGGGTAAGGGGTAAAGGGTGGCAGACACAAGAGAAGCGGGGCGCGACCGTTAAAGGCCGCGCCCCGCTTTTGTCTTTACCCTTACCCCTTACCCTTTACCCTTTCCCCACCGCCTTAGACCGTAAACTGCCCGGCTTCCAGCAACTCCTTGACGTAGGCGAGGAAGCGTTCGGCGTCCGCGCCGTCGATGATGCGGTGGTCGAAGGAGAGCGCGAAGTAGGCCATGTGGCGGATGGCGATGAAGTCGTCGCCTTCGGGCGTGGTCAGCACTTTCGCGCGTTTTTCAATCGTGCCGATGCCGAGGATGGCGACCTGCGGCTGGTTGATGATGGGCGTGCCGAAGAGTCCGCCGAAGACGCCGGGGTTCGTGATGGTGAACGTGCCGCCGGCCACCTCGTCGGGCTTGAGTTGCTTGTTGCGCGCGCGGTCGGCCAGGTCGTTGGCGGCGCGGGCGAGGCCGGAGATGGAGAGGTCGTCGGCGCGTTTGATGACGGGGACGATCAAGCCCCAGTCGAGCGCGACGGCCATGCCGAGATTGATGTCCTGCTTGTAGATGATCTGATCGCCGGAGACCTGCGCGTTGAAGATGGGAAACTTGCGCAGCGCGTTCGTGATGGCTTGGAAGATGAACGGCATGTAGGTCAGCTTCGTGCTGGTGCGCGCGAGGAATTCGGCCTTGTGGCGGTCGCGCAACTTGGCGATGCGCGTCATGTCGATCTCGTACACGGTGGCGACGTGCGCCGACGTGTTCTGCGACATGATCATGTGCTCGGCAATCTTCTTGCGCATCAGGGTCATCGGCTCGACGCGGTCGCCCACGCCGGGCTGCACGTGCGGAGCTTCGCGCACGGGCGCGGGCGTCTGCACGGCAGGCTGCGGCTGCTGCGCGCTGGCGGTGGCGGCCGGTTGCGGCTGCGGCTGCGGCGCGGCGGTCGCGCCCGACTCGATGAAGCTGAGGATGTCGTTCTTCGTGACGCGGCCGCTCATCCCCGTGCCTTCGAGTTGCGTGATGTCTATGTTGTGTTCGCGCGCGATGTTGCGCACGAGCGGGCTGGATTTCGTGCGGCGCAAATCTTCGATTGACTGCGCGCCGCCGTTCGCGCCCGTCGCGGCGTCAACCGCCTGCGCCTCGCCGTTACCGCCTCCGGCGGACGTGAGCGACTGTCCTTCGGCCTTCGCCCCCGGACGCTGATCGTCGTAGCTCCGGCCGGCGACCTCCGCGGTCTGCGGCGTCTGAGATGTGCTTGGCGCAGCTTGCGGTGAAGAAGGCGCGGCCGCCTGCGCTGCGGGCGCGGGAGGTGGCGCGGCAGCGGTGGCGGGCGCGGGCGGAGGTTCGGGCGTCGCGGCGGCTTGCGCGGCGGGCGCGCTCGCCGGAGCAGCCGTCTCGCCTTCCGCGCCGATGATGGCGACCACCTTGTTGACTTCGACCGTCTCGCCCTCTTTGAACTTGATCTCGGTGAGCGTCCCGGCGGCGGGGCTGGGAATCTCCGCGTCAACCTTGTCGGTCGAAATCTCGAACAGCGGCTCGTCGCGCTCCACGCGCTCGCCCACCTGCTTCATCCAGCGGGTGATCGTCCCCTCCGCGATGGACTCGCCCATCTGCGGCATCACAACTTCTGTGCTCATATCTTCTCCCTGGTGACAATAAGACAGTGACAGGTGACAGGTGACGGGTGACAGGTGACAAGTCGGAAGACAGGAATGCTGCTTAAACCTGTCACCTGTCACACGTCACCTGTCACTGCTCTCGGCGGTCGTCGGATCAATCACCGTCCTGATCTCGGAAATGCGGTTCGCGGGAAACCCGCCCTGCGCGGCGTGCTCGCGCACCGCTTGCTCGTCCGGCGCGATGTAGACGCAATAGATTTTGTCGTCCGTGACGTAACTCTGCACCCACTGAATCTGCGTCCCCATGTTGCCCAAGACGGCGCAGGACTTTTGCGACATGGCCTGCAATGCGTCCTTAGACAACGTTCCCGCTTCCGGCACTTCCCGCTCGATAACGTATTTGGGCATGATCGCTCTCCTCCGGTTCAAATTCAGGGTGTATCAACCGTTTTAATATGCAGCCAGCTTGCGCGCCGCCTCCAACACGTCTTTGATCTGCGGCAAGTGATACTCTTCGAGCGGCGGCGAATAAGGCACGGGCGTATCGATCGCCCCGATGCGTACCACGGGCGCGTCCAGCCACTCGAAAGCCTCCTCGGCAATCGTCGCCGCGATCTCGCCGCCGATGCCGCCCGTGCGCGCCGCCTCGTGCAGGATCAAAACCTTGTTCGTTTTCTTGACGGACGCGAGGATGGCTTCCTTGTCCATCGGCGCGAGCGTGCGCAGGTCGATCACCTCAACGTCCAGCCCCTCGCGCTCCAACTCCGTGGCCGCGTCGAGCGCATTCAACACCTGCGCGCCGAAGGTGATGATGGAGAGGTCGCGCCCCGCGCGCGCCGTGCGCGCTTTGCCTATTTCGACGATGTAGTCGTCCTCCGGCAACTCCTCGCGCAGGCGCGGCAGGCGATAGAGTTTCTTGTGCTCGAAGTAGAGCACGGGGTCGGGGTCGCGGATCGCGGCTTTGATCAAGCCTTTCGCGTCGTAGGCGTTGGAAGGCTCGACGATCTTCAAGCCCGCCGTGTTCATAAAGAACGCCTCGGCGTTGACCGAATGGAACGGCCCCGAATGGACGCCCGCGCCGCACGGCCCGCGAAACACCGTCGGCAACCCCGCGCCCCAACGATAGCGGCACTTCGCCGCGTAGTTCGTCAGCATGTCGAAGCCGGGCGAGATGAAGTCTATGAACTGAAACTCCGCGACGGGGCGCATCCCCATCAGAGCCGCGCCGCAGGCCGCGCCCACGATCGCCGCTTCGGAGATCGGCGTGTCGACGACGCGTCCCTCGCCGAACTCGTCGAGCAGGCCGTCCGTCACTTTGAACGCGCCGCCGTAGGCTCCCACGTCCTCGCCGATGACGAACACGGTCGGGTCGCGCTCCATCTCTTCCCAGATGCCCTGCCGGATGGCCTCGACGAACGTTGCCACGCCGCCGCGCGCCGGGCGGTTCGATTTGTGCTCTTTTTTAACTGCCGTTGCCATAGGAGTATCAGTTGCCGCCTCTTATTTGACGATAATGGTCTGCGCGCTCCGGTGCAGACTCTCTTTGTATTTTTCGTACTGGGCGATGGTCGAATTAAAGTTGAACAACAGCAGTTGGCCGTCGAAGACCGTGGCGTACATATGGTTGATGATGCCGGTGTCAATCGCCTTCGCCTTCAAGTGCAGGCTAATCCAACGCGTGCCCTCGCGCGTGATGATCTCGCGCTCGATCCATTCAACGCCGGGGATGCTGCGCTCAAGGTGCGCTTCAAAAAACTTCTTCAAGTCGTCCAACTGCGCGGCCTGAAGCCCGCTGCCGCTGAACCCCACGGCCACCGAGACGTTTCCCCGCTCATTACTGTAGACGAAGTCCGGCGCATAGGCCGCGCCATTGCGCCCGAACTTGATATTGACCGCCTCTTTCGACATCAACTTGAAACCGGCGGGCGGCACGAAGCTGACGCGGCCGTCCTTGAACTGCACCCGTCCCTCAACTTGCTGCGCGTGAGCCTTCGCACCCGACAGGACGAGCAGCAAGGCGAAAGCGAAGGCGAGATGCGACCTTCTCATAATCTCAGTTGCCTCCGAAAATTTTCGGCCGAAACGCGGGCGCGACGACCGTGTTGTCGAAGACGCCGTAAGCGGCCTTCTCGGCGTCGGGCATTGGCGACTCTTCCGCCCACGCCACGTCTTCGTCGATCTCGCGCTGCACGTCGGCCACCATCGCATCGAGTTGCGCCTGCGTCGCGATGCCGAGCGTCAACAGGTGGCGCGTGAAGCGATCCACGGGGTCGCGCTTCTCCCACATGGCGAGTTCATCCGGGGCGATGTAACGCTGGTCGTCGTGCTCGGCGTGTCCTTTGCGGCGATAGGTCTTGGCCTCGATGAGAACCGCGCCGCCCCCGCCGCGCGCATAGTCGGCCGCGCGTTTCGTTATTTCGTAACAGGCGATGATGTCGTTGCCATCGACGATGTGGCCGGGGATGCCGTAGCCCGCGGCCTTGTCGGCCAGGTTCTCGACGGCCGTCTGCAAGCGGGTGGGCGTCGAGTAGGCATACCAGTTGTGCTCGGCGATGATGATCACGGGGAGACGCTGCACGGCGGCGAAGTTCAGCCCTTCGTGAAACGCGCCCGTGCTCATGCCGCCGTCGCCGATGTAGGCCAGCGCGACGAGGTCTTTGCCCTGCATGCGCGCGCCGAGGGCGATGCCGGTCATCACCGGGATCATGTCGCCGAGGTGCGAGATGGGGCCGATGAAACCTTTCTCCATGTTGCCGAAGTGGATGTTGAGGTCGCGGCCTTCCGAAGGCCCCCAGGCCTTCGCCATGTACTGCGCGAAAATCTCGCGCGGCCGGATGCCCTTCACCAGCACCGCGCCGAGGTCGCGTATGAGCGGCGCGATGAAGTCGCGCGGCTCCAACGCGTAGCACGTCCCGACGGCCGTCGCCTCCTGACCCAGAGAGCGGAACACGCCGCCGACCACTTTCGTCTGGCGGTACAAATTCACCAGCCGCTCCTCGACGAGCCGCGTCAACATCAGGTAGCGATACAACTCCAACAACTGCTCGTTGGAGAGCGTCGTCTCCGTCGTGCAGATCAACTCGCCGTCCGCCGTGGTCGTATCCGCCGCCGCCGTCGTCGTCACCGTCGCTGCGGCAACGTCGTTCGCGCCGTGGCCGTTCGCCGCGTCCTTCTTACCCTTCGCCGCGCCCTGCTTCGACGCGCCTTTACGCTTCGTCTCTGTCTTCATAATCGCTTCGCCGGTGACAGGTGACAGGTGACAGGTGACGGGTAAAAACCGTTTTGATTTATCTTGTCACCTGTCACCTGTCACCCGTCACTTTCTTAAACGTGTATCGTCAATCCGTGAATACCTTCGGCGGCCTCCATCATGGCTTCGGAGATGGTGGGGTGCGCGAAGATGGTGCGCCCGAGTTCTTCGGCCGTGGATTCGAGTTGGAGCGCGACGCCCGCTTCGGCGATCAGTTCCGTCGCGTGCGGCCCGATGATGTGGACGCCGAGGAGTTCGTCGTATTTCGTCTCGCTGACGATCTTGATGAAGCCCTCTTCCTCGCCGAGAATGCGCGCCTTGCCCGAGGCGGAGAACGGGAACTTGGCGACCTTTACGTCGTAGCCCTCCTTCTTCGCCGCCGCCTCCGTCAAACCCACCGAAGCGACTTCCGGGTCGCAGTAAGTACACGAAGGGACGTGGCGCATATTGATCGGCTGCGGCTTTTGTCCGGCGATCTGTTCGACGACGAGGATGCCCTCCTTCGACGCGAGGTGCGCCAGCCACGGCGTCGGGATCACGTCGCCGATGGCGTAGACGCCTTCTTCGCCCGTGCGGCAGAACTCGTCCACCTGCACGTTGCCGCGCTCCACCTTGATCTTCGTGCCTTCGAGTCCGAGTCCTTGCAGATACGGCATGCGCCCGACGGCGACGAGGAACATCTCGGCTTCGAGCCGCACCTCCGCGCCCTTCGCATCCTTGCCCGTCACGACGACGCCCGCATCCGTCTTCTCCATCTTTTCCAGGCGCGTGCCGAGTTGCTGCTTGATGCCCCGCTTGCGGAACGACTTCTCCAACTCGACCGAAATCTCTTCCTCTTCCAGCGGCAACAAATGCGGCATCAGTTCGACGATGGTGGTCTCCGTCCCGAAGCGCGAATAGACTGACGCGAACTCGACGCCGACCGCGCCCGCGCCCATCACGATCAGAGACTTCGGCACTTCCTTGAGTTCCAGGATGTGGTCACTGTTGACGACGCGCTCGCCGTCCGTCTCGAAGCCCGGAATGGGGCGCACGACCGACCCGGTGGCGATGATGATGTTTTTCGTCTCGATGGTCTGCGTCTGCCCGTCGGCGGTTGTCACCTCGACCTTGCCGGGAAGCTGTAGTTTGCCGGTGCCGTTGAAGACCGTCACCTTGTTCTTCTTCATCAGGTAGGAGACGCCCGCCGAGTTCTTCGCCACGATCTTGTCCTTGCGCTTCTGCACGGCGTCGAAGGCGAGGCGCACTTCCGAAACCTGCACGCCGTGGTCTGAGAGGTGCTGCGCGAGTTCGTAGTTGTGCGCCGACATCAGGAGAGACTTGGTCGGGATGCACCCGCGCAAGCCGCAAGTCCCGCCGAGCCGCTTGTCCCGTTCCACGAGGGCAACTTTCAAGCCCAGTTGCGCGCCGCGAATGGCGGCCACGTAACCGCCGGGGCCTGCGCCGATAATCGTCACGTCGAATTGTTCTGTCGCCAAAACCTTAGTCCTCTCCCTGTCGGAGACCGAGCGCAAACGCGTCTCACGCGCCCGCCCATGCCCCGGAATAGATACTTAATTTGATGGGTTGCTCTCGCAAACGGGGATTATAATGCCTCCCGTCTTTTTCATCCAGCGACGGGAGAAACCAATCAACACATGCAACACTCCGCAGGCTTCCTTCAACTCGCCCAGGACGCCAAAACCCGCATCCGCGAACTCACAGTCGCGGAGGCGCGCCGACGCCTCGACGCCAACCCCGACGCCCGCCTCATCGACGTGCGCGAAGACCACGAATGGCACGCCGGCCACGCCGCCGGAGCAACACACATGGCGCGCGGCATCATCGAACGCGACATCGAACACACGATCCCCGACAAACAGGCCGAACTCATACTCTACTGCGGCGGCGGCTACCGCTCCGCCCTGGCCTGCGACAACCTTCAACGCCTCGGCTACCGAAACGTCTACTCGATGGACGGCGGCTGGAAGGCCTGGAAGGAATCGGGCGCGCCGGTCGAAGAAGGCGCATGAAATTCGGCGGCGTGTGTGACGGGCGGCACAGGCGCGGACGCTCATCGCCCGCGACGCTTCGCATAGACGAGGAAAGCCTTCTGCCCGGACGCCGCCACCTCAAAGCGCGGCTCCACCTCGTAGCCGCGCTCGGCCAGCAGACGCAACAGCGGATGCTCCGTGTTCCAGTGCGTATCACGGAAGGCCACCCAGAAGTAGTGTTCCTCACGCATCACCGCCGAAGCATCCACGGCGGTCACTTCGTCGAACCCGCGCGGGAGGAAAAACGCACGGTCTTCCGGCAGGCCGGGCAGGTTCTTGACGGCAGCGACGCGGAATCGCCCGTCGCCCGTCGAACTCAACCCGTACCACAGGTGATAGGCGACGAGGTCTTCCGCAGCGTAGACGCGAACCTCTCCCCCCGCGGCGTTTGCCTCTGCCTCGACAACCTTTTGCGCGAACGTCTCCCAGGCGCACCACACGGGCGGCGCGCTCGGTCGCATTGCCCAGAGCAGCGCGGCGAGCGTCAACCAGCAGGCGAGCAGGAGTTTGAGCGTGACTGAGAGCCACACAGGTCGCCGCAGCGAGACGAGCGCGATGGACGCCAGCAGCAGGTAGGCGGGCGCAACGATGATCAAGTGGCGCGTGCCCCAGATCGACTGCGGCAGCACGCGCGCCAGCACGAACGCGACGACGACGGGGGCGAGCGAAAAAAACAGCAGGAAAGTTAAACCTGATCCCGTGCCCGCCTCGCCCCCCACCGCACGCACGCCCACGTCGCCCCCCACCGCCGTCGCCGTCGCCGCCGCTTCTGCTCGCGCCGTCTCGTCTTCTGACGGCTGCGCCCCCGCGAGGCGTCGCCGCTTCACGGCACGCCAGCAGAGCGCGACGAGCGGCGGGACGAACAGCGCGACGGTCAACCACACGTCCACGCGCAGCACCAACGGCTCATAAGTGTTCCGTCGAAAGCGAAACGGTTCGTGCAGCAACAGGAAGGGCTGGAAGATGTCGGCGAGACGCGGCCGCGCCTGCCAACCGATGTTCTGTGCCAGAAGTTCTTCCCCGGTGCCCGCCGCGCGCAACACCAACCACATCCACGGGCTGAAACACACCACCAGCGCGACGAGCGACACGACGAACAACTTCAACCGCTCCCTCCGCCAGATAACTACAAAGAGACCTTCCAGCCCCACCAACAGCCACCCGAAATAATGCGTGTACACCAACAGCAAATTCACGGCGAACAGCGCGAGCGCAGCCCCGCGCCCTCTCGCCTCCGAATCGGAAAAACGCGCAAAGAGCCACAACGAACAGGCTGCGAACAGCAGCAACAGGCTGTACATACGCAACCCCTGCGCGTGCTGGAGCAAATAACCATTGACCGCTATCAGCAGCAGCGCGACGCGCACCGCGCCGCCCCCGATACCCAACTCCCTGCACAGCAGCAGCAGCGGCACGACCGCCGCCGCCTGCGTCAACAACGGAAACAAACGCAGCCACCACACAGACTCGCCGCCCCCCACCACCGCCATCCACACCTTGAGCAGCAAATAAAACAGCGGCGGGTGAATCAGATCGAGCGCGACGAACTCCAACAACCCGCCCCACCCATGCCGCGCCGCATGCACACTAAACACCTCGTCAAACCACAGACACGAAGCATCCAGCCCCCACATCCGCACGCCCAGGAACAACGCGACGAGCAACGCACACATCACCACCTCGCGCCGACCGAGCGCACGCCGCCCCACCCTTCCCTCTCCCCACATCTCACGCTTCACAGGCATCATATTCACGGCACGCATCATAAACGCTGCCCCGACGCCGCGTCGAGCATCAACTTCAACGCACACCCGCCTCTCGCCACCGACAACCTCCAACGCCCCGCCTACCGAAACGTCTACTCCATAGACGGCGGCTGGACAGCGTGGAAAGACTCAGGCGCACCCACGGAAGCCGAAGTTAAAGAGCATCAAAAATAATATGAGTCTTAATGTTGCGCGAACTATAATGACGCCAAGGGGAACAACGCAATGGACGCCTTTTGGCAATACTGGAACATCCTCACACAGGGGCTTCGTGACAACATAGTTGGCGGGTTGATTAGTGGACTCACCATAATAGGAGTCGTCGGTGTTTTTAAGCTGATGGGCGTCTCGCTTCTTGCAGGAGCGAGACGTGTGCTGCGTGCGGCAGCAAGGCTCGTACTTCGCGGCGAGCAACCGGCCGCTCCGGTTCCCGCCCCCGCCCCCGCGACGCAATCTTTACTCATCAAGGTCGAATCTTCTCAACCGCCCCCACTCCTTGCGCCGTCACCGAAAGTAGATAACACCGCATCACCGTCCCCCGTGTCTCTCATTCCCCGCCCGCCCGCCGTCGGCTTCGTCGCACGCCGGGACACGGATGGACGCGAAATCCTTGTATATTTGAAAGAAGAACTCGCGCCGGGGAAGAACCTCTTGATCGCGCTATGCGGACACGGAGGCGTGGGGAAGACGACGCTGGCCGCCGAATCCGTGCGCGCACTAAGCGAGGACTATGCTAAACGCGTCGCATGGGTGAGCGCGGACGGCCGCCCTGACTTTACCCTCTCCACCTTGCTTGACGAAATAGCCGGGCAGTTAGGCCATCCCGAAGTGCGACCGCTGCCACCCGAGCAGAAAGAGGAAGGGTTGCGCGCCCTTGTCGCCATCGCGCCGACGCTCATCGTGCTCGACAACTTCGAGACGATTGCGGGGGCAGAGCAAGCGCGCTGCGCCGACTGGCTCGCCAACCGCGCATCCTGTTCCGCCATCATCACGTCGCGGGGCGACGTACCACACGCACGCCCCGTCAATATCGCTGCCATGTCCATGCCCGAAGCGCGGGAGTTTGTCGGACGCTTGATCGGGCAGGCACGCCACCCGCAATCTTTCAAAGGGTTGGAGCACGACGAGATCATCGAAGCCGCCGACCGTAACCCGCTCGTCCTGCAATGGATCATCAAGCAGATCGATCAGGCGAAGCAGCCGCGCACCGTCCTCGGCGAACTGGCGCAGGGCAAAGGCGATGCCGCCGCCAGAGTCTTCGGACGCTCCTTCGATTTGCTGAACGATGATGGCCGCGCCGTCCTGCTCGCCCTCTCTCTGTTCGTGCCGAGCGCATCGCGCCCCGCACTGGCGGAAGTGGCAGGCTTCGGCGCAGACTCCGCACGCCTCGACGCGGCGGCAGCGCAACTGGTCGAACTATGGCTGGCAAATCCGACCGAAGGAAACGACCGCTTAACGGTGGAAGGTCTAACCCGCGAACTGGCAAAGACCTTTCTCTCCGCAGACACACGCGCCGCTGAGTTCAGACAGCGGTTCGTCGCCTACTTCCAACGTTATGCAGAAGAGCACGCGCAGCCGACGCCGGAAGATTATGACGCGCTAGAAGCAGAGAGAAACAATCTGCTGGCTGCTATCGATGCTGCCTTCGAGGCAACACAATGGAATGAAGTGATGAGGATACGTACTGCGCTTGAAGAATTCTTAGACGTGCGCGGTCATTGGGACGAAGCGATCCAGCGCGGCGAACAGGCCATCAAGGCCGCCCGTGCAAGTAAGGACGAGTTTAGAATTGCTATGTTTGCGGGGAACGTAGCAGTAGTCCGCCAAAGGCGGGGACAGTATGACGAGGCAAAACAGGCGTACTTACAAGCAGTAGACGCATTCAGGAAACTGGGAGATGAAACTAGCGTCGCCGCTGCATTGCATAATCTAGCCAGTATTGCGCAACACCAAGGAGAGTTAGACGACGCGCGGCGACTCTACGGCGAAAGTCTGGAAATCAAAAAGAGGCTCGGCGACCAGAGAGGCATCGCCAGCACGCTGCATCAATTAGCAATACTCGCGTACGCGCAAGGTGGATTAGACGAAGCGCGGCGGCTCTACGGCGAAAGTCTGGAAATAGCGAAGAGGCTCGGCGACCAGAGCGGCATCGCCATCACGCTGAATGAACTCGGCAGACTTGCACAAGACGAAGGAGAGATAGAAGAAGCGCGGCGGCTCTACGGCGAGAGTTTGGAAATCAAAAAGAGGCTCGGTGACCAGGGTGGCATCGCCATCACGCTGCATCAATTAGCAATGCTCGCGCAAGACCAAGGTGAGTTAGAAGAGGCGCGGCGGCTCTGCGGCGAAAGTCTGGAAATAGCGAAGAGGCTCGGCAATCAGAGCGGTATCGCCAGCACGCTGCATCAATTAGCAATACTCGCGCAAATACAAGGAAAGTTAGACGAAGCACGGCGGCTCTACGGCGAAAGTCTGGAAATAGCGAAGAGGCTCGGCAATCAGAGCGGTATCGCCAGCACGCTGCATAATCTAGCCGCTGTTGCGCAAGACGAAGGAGAGGTAGATGAAGCGCGGCGGCTCTACGGCGAGAGTCTGGAAATCAAAAAGAGGCTCGGCGACCAGAGAGGCATCGCCAGCACGCTCAGTCAGATGGGAATACTGGCAGCGCAGGAAAGAGATAGGGCAGAGGCGACGAGGTTACTGCGAGAGGCTCTAAGCATTTTTGAGAGACTGAAATCGCCAAACGCTGAGAAAGTGCGGGGAATTTTGGCGAAGTTGGAAGATGAATCTTCTTAGGGTGTGGTGATAGTTGAGTGCGGGAGAGAAGATTGTCGGCGGGTGCGGTTTATTAATTGGCGGGGAGGCCGGATTGATTGGGGATGCTGCTTATTTTATAGGATGACGTGCTTGCTTTATCGGCGGGCAATCTTGTCGAGGAAGATGGTGAGATTGTAGGGGGAGATGGTGAGCGATTGATGGAAGATGGTGGGCGATTGGTGGAGGATGGTGTGCTTGCAAGGGAAGATGGGGGGCTGGTGGGAATGGCGGGGGAGCGGGTGTGATTGGAAGGGTGTCGGGTGGTATTGGAGGTAGGTGGGGTGGGAGTTTGAGGGGGCGTGGAAAGTTGTTGATTGTGGGGTGGTGTGTGGATTAGGATGCGGGGAGACGAGTGGTTCGTCTGGGAGTCTCACAGCCCTCGCGGAAACCTCTTTTTCTTCACAAAGGAGTAACACATCATGGCTAAGGATCAGAACAAACGGATAGCTCCGGGTGTGCTGGAAGCGGATCGGAATAGTGTTGCGGCGTTGCAGGGGATTACGGGATATGCTCCGGCGAATCCGGCGTACTCGGTGGCGGCGATCATGACGTTGCAGACGGAGATGACGGCGGCGCGGGACGCGGAGACGCAGGCTGCGGCGGCGTTGGCGACGGCGCGTGATACGGCGGCAGCGAATGAGTGGGAGTTTCATAATCGGATTTTGGGGGTGAAGGATCAAGTGATCGCGCAGTTCGGGCGCGACTCGAATGAGGTGCAGGCGTTGGGATTGAAGAAGGCTTCGGAGCGGAAAGCGCCGGTGCGCCGGAAGGCTGCGGAGCCGGTGAAGGCGTAGGGCGTGGGTCGTGTCTGAGGGGCGGGCGCGCGTGGGGCGTGGTTGACGAGTGAGGGGAGGCGCGCGGCGCGTAGTGATTGGCGGGTAGCGCGTGAGGGCGCAGGGGGTTGCCGGTGAGCGACCCCTTTCGTGTGTCGAGGGTCAACGTTTCTTTGTGCGCGTCGCGGGTTTGCGTGTGACGCCTTCGTGTTTGGCAGGGCTTGGGAGTTGGTTGGGGAGGTCTAGCTCGTCGTCAATCAAGGCATCTACGTAGACGTTGGCGGCGCGTGCGTATTCCAAAAGGATACGCAATGAGGGTTCACGCGCGCCCGATTCAAATCCTGAGAGTTGGTTATAGACGAGCGAGTCCCCTGCTCCGAGACGGGTAAGCATCTCCGCTTGCGACAACCCTAGAGCCAAGCGAATCTGTCTGAGTTTGTCACCGAGACGCTCTTGCTTCGGACGAGGATTGCCCATCAGGAATCACCCTTTATCTTAACTAGAAAATGCGAGACGGAGATTGCGACGCTGGCAGAGCCGTCAACGTTTTCCAGCACGAGATGCAGGTTTATGTTTGATGCCTTCATGTTTTACTGTGCTTGGCAACTCTTCGGGGAGGTCTAGCTCGTCGTCTATTAAAGCCTCGACAGCGACGTTCGCCGCGCGAGCGTATTCTAAAAGAACCGGCAGGGGCGGCTCGCTCTTTCCTTGTTCATAGTCCGACATCCTTCCAAGATTAAGAATCTCTCCATATCCGAGTCGCCAGAGCATGTCACTTTGGGAGATGCCGAGCGTGGTACGTATGTGCCGCAGCTTGTCGGCAAGTCGCTCCGGCCTGATGCGCGCCTTCCTGCCCATCAGGAGTTTCCTCCCGATGTAACAGATAAGGAGCGGGTCTTGTATCTTCTCGTAAATACGAGTAAGATGTGATTGCGTAACCAGTTCGCCGAGAGAGTTGGCCTGCCAGACTCAACGGCGATGCTCATTACTCCTTTGAGGTTGAGGTGAGCTACGCATGCGACCGTCGCGGATTTTCAACCACAGAACAGTACGCATCTTAACAGAACCTCATGCTCATGGACATCGACCCCTGCCGCAGTTTACGCGTACCGTGGAGAAGCACCGTGATTCAACCGGCCGTCCTCTACGTCGAGGACAACGCGTTGCTCTCCAAACTCGTGACCGACCTGTTCGACCTCGCCGGGTGGCACGTCTGGCGCGCGGAGAACGGCTCCATCGCACAGACCTTCCTGCGCCACGAGCAACGCTTCGCCTTGTTGGTGGTTGATAACGAACTGCGCGATACTTCAGGGCTGGCCGTGGTGACCTACGCGCGCACGCTCGCGCACCGGGAGTCGCTGCCGATCATCTTGTTTTCGATAGAGGATTGTGAGCGAGAAGCGAAGGAGGCGGGCGACGAGTTTCTCAGGAAGCCGCACGACCTGTTCCGCTTAATGGACATCGCACGCGGGCTGATGAAGGGATGAGGGATGAGGGATGAATGAAAGCGTTCAAGCGATTGAATGCTTTTCCTGATTCATCCCTCATCCCTTTACCGCTTCACCTTTTCCCGTTGTACAATCGCATCTCGTTGTTCATATAAATATTTCAGGTGAGGCTGTCCCGCGCGGGGGCGTATTAACTACGGGAGAGCCTGCTTGAGCGTCGAAGGACGGGGGCGTGTTTTATGTCACAGGAAGCGACGGGAATGAGCGAGAAGGGCAACGCGAGGACGGCGGCGACGGCGGCGGGAACGCGCGTCGAGCGCGATTCGATGGGGGAGATCGAGGTTCCGGCCGATAGGTATTACGGCGCGCAGACGCAGCGTTCGTTGATTCATTTCAACATTGGCTTCGACACGATGCCGCGCGAGATGATCCGCGCGCTCGGCCTGCTGAAGAAAGCCGCCGCGCTCGTCAACGAAGACCTCGGCAAGCTGCCCGCCGACAAGGCGCGCCTGATCTCGGCCGCCTGCGACGAAGTGATCGCGGGGACGCTCGACGAGCATTTCCCCTTGCGCGTGTGGCAGACGGGCAGCGGCACGCAGACCAACATGAACGCCAACGAGGTGATCTCCAACCGCGCCATCGAACTCGCGGGCGGCCGGATGGGCAGCAAGGAGCCGGTTCACCCGAACGACCACGTCAACATGTCGCAGTCGTCGAACGATACCTTCCCCACCGCCATGCACATCGCCGCCGCCGAGCGCATGAATAAGCTCATCCCCGAAGTCGGGCGGTTGCAGGCGGCGATCGAGGCGAAGGCGACGGAGTATGCCGTGGTGGTGAAGATCGGGCGCACGCACTTGCAGGACGCGACGCCCTTGACGGTGGGGCAGGAGTTTTCCGGTTGGGCGAGCCTCGTCGAGCGCGACATCGAACGCCTGCGCCTGGTCTTGCCCGGCCTCTACGATCTCGCCATCGGCGGCACGGCGGTCGGCACCGGACTCAACGCGCATCCCGAATTCGCCGAACGCGCCGCCGCGAAGATCGCGGAGTTGACGGGGCTGCCTTTCAAGTCGCACCCGAACAAGTTCGCGGCTCTCTCGGCGCACGACGAGATGGTCTTCGCCAGCGGCGCGCTCAAGACGCTCGCCGGGTCTTTGATGAAGATCGCCAACGACATCCGCTGGCTCGCCTCCGGGCCGCGCGCCGGTTTCGGCGAACTCATCCTGCCGGAGAACGAACCCGGCTCCTCGATCATGCCCGGCAAGGTCAACCCCACGCAATCGGAAGCGATGACGATGGTGGCCGTGCAGGTCTTCGGCAACGATGCCGCCATCGGCTTCGCCGGTTCACAGGGCAACTTCGAGTTGAACGTCTTCAACCCGGTGATGATCCACAATTTGCTCCACTCGATCCGCCTCATCACCGACGCCTGCCACGGCTTCGTAGACTACTGCGTCGCCGGAATAGAACTCAACCGCGAACAGATCGCGGCGCACCTCAACAATTCGCTCATGCTCGTCACCGCGCTCAACCCCTACATCGGCTACGACAAGGCCGCGCAAGTCGCCAAGCACGCGCACAAGCGCGGCATCTCCCTGCGCGAGTCGGCCGTCGCTCTCGGCTTCCTGACCGGCGAGCAGTTCGACGAATACGTCAAGCCGGAAGAGATGACGCACCCTTAGAAACGTTGGGGAAGGGCAAAAGGGACAAAGGGTAAGGGGGAAGGGGGAAGGGGTAAAGGGTAAAGGGTAAAGGAAAAGAAAAGAGGCGCGTCCATCGTGCGCTGCTTTCTTCGACCTTTCCCCTTTACCCCTTCCCCCTTTCCCCTTTACCCCTTCCCCTTCCCCTTTGCCCCTTCCCCGCGCTTCGCCTCACACATCTGCGCGCCTTTGATTTGCATCTAAATATTTGCCCGCATCGTTCGGTTTGAGGGGGGTGGGCGGGCGGCGGAAGTGGGGTTTAACGGCCGCTTGCGCAATATTTCTCGAAGTGAGATAGTTTTCGTTTGCGGCGATGGGCAGCGGCCGCGCCTGTGCGGGTGAAGGCCGCTTGAGGGAGGACGAAGCATGACTGTGGCGACTTTAACGAACGCGCCTGTCCTGGAAGACTACTTCGGGCTATCGGATGCGGAGTTGCACGCGCGCATCGAGGCGGCGCGTGCCGAACTCGGGTCTCGGCTCGTCATCCTCGGCCATCACTATCAGCGCGACGACGTGATCGTTCACGCGGACGTGACCGGCGACTCCTTCAAGCTCTCGAAACTCGGCGCGGAACGCGACAGCGCGGAGTTCATCGTCTTCTGCGGCGTGCATTTCATGGCCGAATCGGCCGACATTCTTTCCGCGCCGCACCAGAAAGTTATTTTGCCAGACCTCGGCGCGGGCTGTTCGATGGCCGACATGGCTTCGGCCGAACAGGTCGAAGACGCCTGGGATCAACTCGCCGCCGCGGGCATCCTCGCAGACTTCCGCGTGATGCCGATCACGTACATGAACTCGACCGCCGCCATCAAAGCCTTCTGCGGCAAGCACGATGGCGTGGTCTGCACCTCGTCGAATGCCGTGCCGCTCTTTGATCAGAGTTTGCGCGCGGCCGACAAGCTGTTTTTCTTCCCCGATCAACACCTGGGGCGCAACACGGGCGTCAAGTTCGGCATCCCGCTCGAACAGATGGTCGTCTGGGATCCGTTTCAGGAACTCGGCGGCAACACGGTCGAAGCCCTGCGCGGCGCGCGTCTCATTCTCTGGAAAGGCCATTGCTCGGTGCATGGTCGTTTCCGCGCGTGGCACGTGGATCAGGTGCGGCGAGATACGCCGGGCATCCGCGTGCTCGTCCACCCGGAATGCGTGCGCGAGGTGGTGGAGAAGTCCGACCTGAACGGCTCGACCGAGTTCATCATCAAGACGCTCGAAGACGCGCCCGCCGGTTCTTCGTGGGCTATCGGCACGGAAGTGAACCTGGTCAACCGCCTCGTCGAACGTTTCCCCGACAAGCACATCCGCCTGCTCGCGCCCGACCTCTGTATGTGCGCCACGATGTATCGCATCGCGCCGCAGAATCTCGCGTGGGTCTTGGAATCCCTGCTCGCGGGCGTTGTGCCCAACCAGATCGTCGTGCCGGAAGAGACCGCACGCCTGGCGCGCGTCGCCCTCGATAGGATGCTGGCGATCAAGTAAATTTAAAAGCCGCGCCTCGTCAATCGTGAGTAGAGAAAACTGATTTCTTCTATTAACGATTGACGAGGCGCGGCCTTTTTTAAGGAGAAGGCGTTGGCAGACCCGAATGAACGTTTCCCGGAGAACGCGCCGGGCGGATATTACGTAGACGCGAACTGTATAGACTGTGATGTCTGCCGCGACAGCGCGCACGAGAACTTCAAGCGCAACGACAAGGGCGGCTACTCATTCGTCTACAAGCAGCCGGAGACGGAAGCGGAGCGCGAAGAGTGCGAACGCGTCCGCGCGGAATGTCCCGTCGAAGCCATCGGCGACAACGGTTAAGAGCTACCTTCCAACTCGATAAATTTACCAAAGGCCGCCCGGCTAGTTCTGCGACGAAGAACTAGCCGGGCAGCCTCTGTTTCAGACTTTGATCCGGTGTGACTCGCTCAACAGGCGATGGATCGTATCCACCAACTCGATCAGGTTGTTCGGCTTGCGCAGGAACGCATCCGCGCCCGCCTCGCGCGCTTCCGCTTCGAGGTCTTCGAGCGAGAGCAGGATGATCGGCGTCTCTTTCCGGTGCGGCATCAGGCGCAGGCGGCGCGTCAGTTCCAGCCCGCTATAATAGCGCGCATCGTGGTCAATGATGAGCAGGTCGAAGCGCTCGCCTTGCTCCAGCATGGCGCGGGCGTAGATAGCGTCGGCCTCCTTAACGTACCACCCGGCAAACTCCAAGACATCGCGGACGAGCGTCCGTAGCGTGTGGTTATGCGCGACGAAGAGGATGAGGGCGGGGCGCGGCTGCATGGCGTTAGTGCTCCTCCGGTGAGAAAAAGGATACGGAAGCGGGGCGTGCTCTGGTAAGATGCGCGCGGTCTATCTTTGAAAACCACTGCAACGGTCGCATGTCTAGCTCACCCTCACCCACTCACGAGTGATGAGCGTCGCCACGAAGCAGAGACTTTCTACTTTCTTGGTGACAACAAAATGCGCCGCACCGCTAGATACCATCGTATCTAGCGAGAAGATTAATGTCAAGGTCGGTTTTCCGTCGGGAGGTATCTCCTGATGGGAAACTCCTCCCGCACTAAGGCTGCACGGTTAGGTGAAAAGCTGCTTCGTATTCGCTTGGAATTGGGTTTATCTCAAAACGGCATGCTTGAGCGTTTAGGATTCGGCGAAGAGTTGTTCCGTAGCAACGTCTCGCAATATGAACTTGGGACGCGCGTGCCCCCTTTACCTGTCCTCTTGGAATATGCACGCGCGGCGGGCGTCTACGTGGATGATCTGATTGATGATGAGTTCGACTTGCCCGATAAGATTCCCGGCGCGGTGAGGCATGAAGGAATCAGGCGCAACGCTGGCGCGCTAGGCAAGAAGCGTTGAGCGGCGCGTAAATAGGAACATTCTCCGTCGCCAGTTCATGATGGAAGTTTCGCCATACACTCTGCTCTATGTTGGTTTTCCGTCGGGAGGAATCTCCTGATGGGAAGGTCTGGGCGACGTAAGCAAGAGCGGCTGGCCGAAAAACTTCTTAATATTCGCCTCGCGCTTAACCTCTCACAAAATGGGATGCTTGAACATCTCGGACTTACCGAAGACCTCTATCGCAACAACATTTCGAGCTATGAGCGGGGAGAACGCGAGCCGCCACTGCATGCATTATTGAAATACGCGCAGTCCGCCGGCGTGTGGGTAGATGTGTTGATTGATGATGAACTTGACTTGCCCGACAAGTTGCCTAGTCCAACCAAGCACGAAGGAATCAGGCGCAAGAGTGGGGCGCGTGGCAAGAAGGGTTTGAGCGACCCGCGCAGATAGGAACATTCTCCGTCGCCCGCTCATGTATAAGAGTTTCGCTATATCGCAGCAATGGCGGAAGGCCGCGCGCTAGAGTGGTTCACCGGGAACATTTGCGCGCGGCCTTGCTCCATGCAAGCTCGATAATTTACGTGCTCAACGGTTCAGACGAGGATTTTGATCCAGCCGTCTTCGATGCGGACTTCGTAGGCTTCGATGCGGTCGGCGGGGCGATTGAGGCACGCGCCGGTGGCGAGATCGAAACGCCACCCGTGCCAATCGCATTCGACGGACGCGCCGCAGAGATTGCCGTCGGCGAGGGGCGCGCCCCTGTGTGGGCAGAAATTTTCGACGGCGTAGAAGCGGCCTTCGACGTTGTAGAGGGCGAGTTCCGCGCCGCTCGTGAGTTCGACGGTCGCGCCGCGACCCGGCGGCACGTCTTCGACGCGGCCGACCGTGACGACCTCGCCCGTGCGCGCCGGGCGTTTGAAGTTTTGATACCTGGAATCGAAGGTTTGCATGACAGGCGGAGAGCGTAACAAAATGGTCGGCCGTTAGGCAAAGCGCGCAAGGTTCGGACGGCCGCGCGTTCTGACGGGGCGGGCGCGAAAGAGAGTTGTTTGCGCGTCTTGCCCGGCGGTACTCTCTCGCCGTCGGGCGATGCCGCTCTCGCGCGCCGGAGACGAAAATGCTGGAAAGGAAACGGAGAGAACATGAGCAGAAGTAGATTGATGTCGGCGGCGAGCGTCGCCGTGTTGAGTTTGCTGTTCGTCGTGCAGGCGGCGGCGCAAGAGGCGGCGGCGGGGAGCGGCCAGACCGGGCGGACGGGCGCGGCGGCGGCAACAACCGGGGCGACGCGCGTGCTCGTCTCGGGCGACGCGATGGTGCAGGCGCGACCCGACACGGCGACGATCGCCGTCGCCGTGGTGACGCAGGCGCAGACCGCGCTCGCGGCGCAGCAGGAGAACGCGCGCCGGAGCGACGCGATGGTGCGCGCGCTGAAAGCCGCGGCGGGCACGGGCGCGGAGGTCGAGACGAGCGGCTATAGTTTGCAGCCGCAGTATACCTACCGCGAGAACCAGACGCCGCTCATCCGCAGTTACGAGGCGCGCAACACCGTGACGGTGACGCTCGGCGACCTCTCGAAGGTCGGCACCGTGATCGACGCGGCGACGGCCGCCGGCGCGAACAACATAGACAACCTCTCCTTCACCTTGCGCCGCGACGAACCGGCGCGCGACCAGGCTCTGGCCGCGGCCACGCGCGAGGCTCTACGCAAGGCGCAGGTGATGGCCGTTGCGCTCGGCGGGCGCGTGGGGCGCATCGTCGAAGTGCAGGAGGCGAGCGCGGGGCGTCCCGTGCCGATTTACGACACGCGGGCGATGATGCGCGGCGGGATCGCGTCGAAGGCGATGGAGGCGCAGGCCACGCCCGTCGAGATCGGCACGCTCGACATACGCGCTCAGGTGCAACTCGTCGCCGAGATCGTCATGGAGCGGTAAACGGGTAAACGGGGTAGAAAGTGTAAAGGGCGAAAGTGAAGAGCGGGGCGCGCCAGCCCTGGATTCTTCACTTTCGCCTTTCGCCTTTCGCCCCACACCTTTTATAATCGCGAGCGTTCCCCTCGGAAGCGGAAAAAGAGTGCGCGGCGCGTGGTCGGGCGTCGGGGCGTGCGCCGTCTGCGGGCGAGTTGTCGCACGAGCCGTGCTCGCTAGGTTCGGGTCGCGCGGCGGCGGCGGCGGTCGCAGTTTTATCTTTGCAGATATTTCAGGAGGAGATCATGTCGAGATACCGTGATGACCGGGACGATGATTTTTACGGAGACCGTCAGCGGGCGCGGCGCGGCGACTACGACGAAGCACGCGGCGAGCGCGGCGGCTACGGCGGCGAACGCAGTGGCGGCGACGACGCTTCCGGCCGCGACCTCTACGACGATTACGGGCGCAGGAGGACGAGCGGCTACGGCGGCGGCGGCGAGCGCGACGATTACCGCGACGAGCGCGAGCGCACGGACGCTTACAGCGCGCGGCGCGGCGGCGACGTTTCCGGCCGCGACTTCTACGAAGAACGCCCGCGCCGTTATGAAGACGACGAGCGCGAAGGGCGTTCCATCTTTGAAGAGGGCAGAGACTTTTTCCGTGGGCGACGCGGCGGCGGCGGTGGCGGCGGCGGCCGGGGTCGCGGCGAGGGGCGGCGCGGCGCGACGCGCTCGCATGTTCGCTGCCGCGACATCATGACGCGCGACGTGACGGTCGCCACGCGCGACACGACCCTCGAAGATGTCGCGCGCTTGATGAAGAACGAGGACACGGGCGTCATTCCCGTGGTGGATCGCACGGACACGTCCGGCAACGCGCGACCCGTGGGCGACGCGGGCGCGACGGATGCAGACGCGGCGACAGCGGCGGCGACGAGTCCCGAAGCGCGCCGCGTGAACGCCACGATCCACGGCAACGGGCGGCTCGTCGGTTTGATCACGGATCGCGACATCGTGGTGCGCGCCATCGCCGAGGGGCGCGACCCGCGCACCATGCGCGCCGAAGAGATCATGACCGAAGAGGTGCATACCGCGCACCCGAACGACCGCGTCATCGAAGCCATCCGCAAGATGGGCGACAAGCAGGTGCGCCGTATTCCCATCGTGGATCAGGACAGGACGCTGCGCGGCATCATCTCGATGGCCGACGTGGCCCTGGAAACCAACGACGACCGCGAACTGGCCGAAGCCCTCGAAGAGATTTCCAGCGGCTCGTCCTTCTGGAACAGAATTTTCGGATAGCAGAGTGACAAGTGACGAGTGACAGGTGACAAGATAAAACAGTAATTCGTGAATGGCTCGGAATAGATTCCATCTACTTACGATTCGCGCTCTTGTTTAAAACTTGTCACTCGTCACCTGTCACTTGTCACTGTATTTCTTATGGCAAAATCAATCGAGCGTTATTTGCGTTTCATGCCGGTGACGAAGCCGGGACGGATGTGCGACCGGCACTGGTCGCCCCCGGCCGACGTGTATCGCACGCGCGACGGCTGGCTCGTCAAAGTTGATCTGGCGGGCGTCAGCCCGGACGAGTTGGAGATCACGATTGCCGGGCCGGTGCTCGTCATCGAGGGCACGCGCCGCGACACCTCTTGCAGCGAGACGGTCTCGTATCATCAGGTGGAAATTTCCTACAGCCGCTTCGAGAAGACGCTGCGCTTCCCCTGCCCGATCGAAGGGGCGCGCATCGAGAGCGACTATCAGGACGGGCTGCTGTTGCTGCGCCTGCGCAGCCCCGAGGAATGTGAATAGGAGACTGTCAGTTGTCCGTGGTCAGTTGTCCGTTGTCCGTTGCATGTGATCATCACACGAGTTACTAAAGACAGACTTGAACCACTGACCACGGACGACTGACGACGGACTAATCATTATGGCTGAAAATATAACGACGGCGGCGGGCGGTGAAGCCACGCTGCAAACGCCCGGCGAGGCTTTCGAGATCGCGGTGCTGCCCTTGCAGAACACGACTTTGTTTCCCGGCACGGTCGTGCCGCTGGCGGCGGGTCGGCCGCGCTCGATAGCGGCGGTCGAGGCCGCGCTCGGAGGGCCGGAGAAGTTGCTGGCCTGCGTCAGCGTGCGGCCGGGCAAGGGCACGGAGGCGGAAGCGACGCCCGAAGAGATTTACGGCATCGGCACGCTCGTGATGGTCAAGCGCATGTTTCGCGGCGAAGACGCCTTGCAGATCATCGTGCAGGGCACGGAGCGCGTGCGCATCGAGGCCTGGACGCAAACCGAGCCGCATCTGCGGGCGCGCGTCTCGGTGCTGCCGCCGCTCGCCACGCAAGACCAGCAGGAGGTTGAAGCGTTGCAGCGCAACGTGCGTGTCTTGATCGAACGCGCGTTGGCGATTTTGCCGCAAGTGCCGCCGGAGGTGCGCGCCGCCGTGATGGGCGCGCAGGAGCCGACGCAGATCGCCTATTTCCTCGCCTCCGTCCTCAACCTCGGCGTCGAATACGAGCAGGCGATGCTCGAAGCCGCGACGACCGACGAGTTGCTGCGCCTGGCGCACGCGCGCCTCGCACGCGAAGTCGAGATCATGCAGTTGTCCTCGAAGATCGCCAGCGAGGCGCAGACCGAGATGGACAAGGCGCAACGCGATTACGTGCTGCGCCAGCAGATGAAGGCCATCCAGAAGGAACTCGGCGACGAGGACGGCGAAGGCGCGGAGGCCGCCATGATGCGCGAGCGTCTGGCCGAGGCCGACTTGCCCGCCGAGGTGCGCACCGAGGCCGAGCGCGAACTCAAGCGCATGGAGCGTCTGCCGGCCGCCGCGCCCGATTATCACGTCATCCGCTCTTACCTGGAATACGTGCTCGAACTGCCGTGGCGCACGACTTCCGAACACCGGCTCGACCTGGCGGAAGCGCGCCGCGTGCTCGACGCGGATCACTACGGGCTGGAAGACATCAAGGAACGCATCCTCGAATTCCTCGCCGTCGTCAAACTGCGCCCCGACTCGAAGAGTCCCATCCTCTGTTTCGTCGGCCCTCCCGGCGTCGGCAAAACCAGTCTCGGCCGCTCCATCGCGCGTGCGCTCGGGCGCGAGTTTGAACGTCTCTCTCTGGGCGGCATGCGCGACGAAGCGGAATTGCGCGGCCACCGTCGCACTTATATCGGCGCGATGCCCGGCCGCGTCATTCAGAGTTTGCGGCGCGCGAAGGTGAACAACCCCGTGCTCATGCTCGACGAGATCGACAAACTCGGCGCGGACTTTCGCGGCGACCCGGCGAGCGCGCTCCTAGAGATTCTCGACCCGCAGCAGAACAACACCTTCCGCGACCACTACCTCGATCTGCCCTTCGACCTCTCGAAGGTCTTCTTCATCGCCACGGCCAACCAACTCGGCCCCATCCCGCCCCCCTTGCGCGACCGCATGGAGATCATTTCGCTCGCGGGCTACAGCGATCAGGAGAAGCTGCACATCGCCCTCCAATATCTCGTGCCGCGACAGGTGGGCGAAAACGGCCTGCGCCCCGAACAGTTCTCCATCACGAACGAGGCCATCCTCCTGATCGCCACCCGCTACACGCGCGAGGCCGGGGTGCGCCAACTCGAACGCTCCATCGGCTCGGTGGCGCGCAAGGCCGCCTTGCGGATCGCGCAGAACGAGGCGACCGAGGTGAGCGTGGCGGCGGGCGACATCAAGGAGTTTTTAGGCGCGCCGCGTTTCTACCCGGAAGAGGCGCGCAAGGAACTGCCCGCGGGCGTGGCGACGGGGATGGCCTGGACGGAGATGGGCGGGCAAATCCTCTTCATCGAAGCGACGCTGTTGCCCGGCGGTTCGGGCTTAACCATCACCGGGCAACTCGGCGAAGTGATGCAGGAATCGGCGCGCGCCGCGCGTTCCTATCTCTGGTCGCACGCGACGGAGTTCGGCATCCCGCCGGAGATGTTCAAATCCTACGGCCTCCACTTGCACGTCCCGGCGGGCGCGATCCCGAAAGACGGCCCTTCGGCGGGCGTCGCCATCACGGCCGCGCTCGCCTCTCTGATGACCGGGCGGCGCGTCAGCCACAACACTTCCATGACGGGCGAGATCACGCTCTCCGGTCTGGTCTTCCCCGTCGGCGGCATCAAGGAGAAGGTGCTCGCCGCGCACCGCGCAGGGATCAGGCGCATCATCCTGCCCGCGCGCAACGAGGCCGACATCGCCGACATTCCGCTTGAGGTGCAGCAGGAATTGGAGATCATCTTCGCCTCGCGCATCAGCGAAGCCTTGGACGCGGCGTTGGAAAAACTCGTCGCCAACCCGCCTCCCCCGCTCACCGGGATGGACGCGGCGGCGCGCAATCAAACGACCCCGCAAGCGCAACCCGAAGCACTGCGCGTGCGCGAATCTTAAAAACCTGAGAGGAAGGGGGAAAGGGGAAAGGTAAAAGGAGAAGAGACTAAGAGGCGGCGCAACTTCCGCCTTCGTCTTTTACCTTCACCCTTTCCCCCTTTCCCTTTACCCTTCTTCGACAATTCACAGGGAGCGACAAAGTGGTCAACAGGAAGGCACAAAGCAAGGCGGGCGTCCCCGCCAACCGGCGCGGGCAGCAGATGGGCGACGAGCGCAGCAACAGCCCCGTCAAACAGGAAGAAGCCGAAGCGAACACGCCCGCCCTGCGCGGCAAGCGCGCGGACGCCAACGAGTTCTTCGCCGACGAATCCTCCCAACAGGCGGGCAGCGACGCCGCCACCCCGCGCTCCAACACGCCCTCGCTCCCCGCAGCCCTCCCCACGAACGTCAAGAAAGGCGAATCCGGCGGCGAGCGCGTCTTCAAAGAGCGACAGGCGGCCAAGAAGGGCGGCCGCAAGCGTTAAAAAGCGGCCACGCATAAACATTTACGGGAGGACGAAGGCGCGACCACGCCTTCGTCCTCCCCTTCAATTACGACTCCCGCCTGGTTACCTTCCTTCTTCGACGGCCGCGTCCGCGCTTTAAACTCCGACTTCTTCTTCTTGCCGAGCGACTGCCACTCGTTCGAGTCTTTGCCCTACTGCGCGCTCACCTGCTCGCCCGCGCCGGGCAGCGCGTAGTGATATTTCCACTGCGCCCGCACGAGATTATCGCGCGCCGCCTCCGTCGCGGCCGACGCCTGCGCTTCCTCCTGCTGCACCGCCAACATCGCGGCGGGCGACACATCGAGCGCAGGCAGTGTGCGGCTCGACCTCAATCATCACAATCTCGCGTAATATTTCTGTTGCTCATCGCTTTTTGCCGCGCGCCGCATACTTGGTTTGATCTCGTCGTGGCGTACGCCGCCGGAGGGCGAGGCGAATTATTTGAAGCGGAGAAGACTCTCGACGGAGATGTCTTCGTCAACGGCTTCCCAGTGAATGCCGACGCCGCCGCCGATGAGACGCCAGTTTGTTCTCTGTTCAGGCGTGGCCTTGAGCAGGCGCGCAAACCAGATGAGCGGCGCGGAAATCTCGCGCCCGTCGGCGAGCGTGACGCGCAACGCGTCATCCGTGCAGTTTACGTCTACGGCCAGCGGTTCGACTTCAATCGCCAAAGTGCTCATGCCATTTCTCCTCGAACAAATCCCGGTGCTCTTCTACGATGCGGTGCATCTCCGACAGTTCGCCGCTGCGAAAGCCGCGCGATTTAACCAAGGCTACAGGGTCGAGCCAAAACTTAGCAACTTTTTCGGCAAGTTCGACGTGAATGTGTGGCGGCTCGTTACCTTCCAAGCTGAAGAAGAAGAATCTATAGCCTTTGACTTTCAACACCGTCGGCATAGTGGCAAGTTTACTCAGAAAGTTTATTTCGTGGAAGTATGAGACTCAAGGCGGGTGATTCATATCAACCTTGAGCAAGAATTCTGTTGCTCATCGCTTCGACTTGCCGCGCCGCGCGTACTTGCGTGTGATCTCGTCGTGGCGCACGTCGCCGGGGAGTTTGTCGGGAAGGTTGAGGGCGTCGTCAATGAGGGCTTCGGTGTGAACGCCTGCCATACGCGCGTATTCCAGGAGAATATCTAGCGGCGGCTCGTTCCTTCCTGTCTCGAACTTTGAAATTCTGTCGTAGGTGACAGATTCGTCAGGCCATAAACGTCTCCATATGTCCTGCTGCGAGAGGCCGAGCGCGGTGCGAATGTGTAAGAGCTTTTTGGCTAAGTGCTTCGGCTTCTGACGCGCGAACCCCATCAGGAGTTACCTCCTGACGAAGTTGTCAGCACAATAAAAATATGCTTGCTTCTACGTACAGTTGTACGTAGAATGTGTTTGCGTAATCTGTTCGCCGAGAGAGTTGGCCTGCCAGACTCAACGGCGATGCTCATCACTCGCTTGAGACTGAGGTTGAGGTGAGCTACGCATGCGACCGTCGCGGATTTTCAATCACTGGAACGCACGCATCTTAGCAGAACATCATGCACATGGATATAGACGATCCCTGCCGCTCCTTCCGCGTCCCGTGGAGAGCCGTCGTCATCCAACCGGCCGTCCTCTACGTCGAAAACAATTTCCTGCTCGCGCAACTCGTCACAGACCTGCTCGACCTCGCCGGGTGGCACGTCTGGCGCGCGGAGAACGGCACCATCGCACAGACCTTTCTGCGCCACGAGCAACGCTTCGCCCTGCTCCTCGTGGACAACGAACTGCGCGACACGAGCGGGATCGAGTTGGTCAAATACGCGCGCACGTTGCCGCACCGCAAGTCGCTGCCGGTCATTCTGTTTTCTATAGAGGATTGTGCGCGCGAGGCGAAGGAGGCGGGCGCGGACGAATTCTTACGCAAGCCCCACGACCTCTTTCGCTTGATGGAGATCGCCCGCCGGTTCGTCACGGAGGCGGAGCGGAAGCGGTACAAATAAAAGCGGGGAGGCGCGGCGTCGCACACGCCGCGCCTCCCCTTCGGACTATTCAGCCGCCGAAACTTTTCCGCTTTACTGCACGACCCACGTCTCGCCGCTGTTGATGAGTTTTTCCAGGTTACCTGCGCCCTGTTTCTCGATGGCGGCCGTGATCTGCGCCTCCATCATGTCTTCGTAGGTGTCGCGCTCGACGGCGCGGAAGATGCCGACGGGCTGCGGGAAGTCGGGGTACTCCATGCGCGCGAGCATGAAGGCGACCGAGGGGTCTTTGAGGTGGATGTCGTGGACGAGCAGGTCGTCAACCGTGATGCCGTTCTCGCCGATGGTGACTACTTCGGGCTGCGCGCCGTTCATGCGTATGCCGCGGTTGCGCTCCTTGCCGAAGATCATCGGCTGGCCGTGTTCGAGGTAGATCATGCGGTCGGTGCGCTCGGAGCGTTCCGTGAAATACTCGAACGCGCCGTCGTTGAAGATGTTGCAGTTCTGGTAGACCTCGATGAAGGAGACGCCCTTGTGGCGCGCGGCGGCCTGCACGGTCGCGCCGAGATGCTTCACGTCCAGGTCGAGCGAGCGGGCGACGAAGGTGGCCTCGCTCGCAATCGCCACCGACAGGGGGTTGAGCGGATAGTCGATCACGCCCATCGGCGTAGACTTCGTGCGCTTGCCGAGTTCGGAGGTCGGGCTGTACTGCCCCTTCGTCAAACCGTAGATGCGGTTGTTGAAGAGGATCACGTTCATGTCGAGGTTGCGGCGGATGGCGTGCATGAAGTGGTTGCCGCCGATGGAGAGCGCGTCGCCGTCGCCGGTGACGACCCACACGGAGAGTTCGGGGTTGGCGGCCTTGATGCCGGTGGCGACCGCCGGCGCGCGCCCGTGAATCGAGTGGAAGCCGTAGGTGTTCATGTAGTAGGGGAAGCGCGACGAGCAGCCGATGCCGGAGACGAACACGATCTTCTCGCGCGGGATGCCGAGTTCCGGCATCACCTTCTGCACGTTGTTCAAAATCGAATAGTCGCCGCAGCCGGGACACCAGCGCACTTCCTGCCCCGACACGAAATCCGCTTTCTTCAACTGCGCCGGGGGCGGCGCGACCTCGCCCGCCACGACCGAACCCGGATAAGTCTGCGACGAGCCGCTGCCGGACACGTTCCCGCCGATGTTCTCCACGTCGGCGGCAATCGTTTTCGCCGCGTCGCCCTCGTTATAGTTGCCGTTTCCGTTCGTCCCATCAGACATTGAACTCATAAATGCTCCTCGCTGCTGTTTTGCCGTGCCCGCTCGACGGCGCGTGATAAAGTTAAAAATTGCTCTTGCACGTAAGGATTCAACCGCGCTGCGAAGTCGGAGGTGAGACCGCGCACCTTGATCAACTCCTGCACGTCCGCCAAATCCTTCAGACGATCCGGCGCGGTCATGCCGGAAGCGAGTTTTAGTTCGACGAGTTTCTCCAGGGTGACGATGCGCACGCCTTCCACGTCGATCGAAGCGCCGGCGGGGACGGGGAAGCTGACCGGCTTGGGTTGCCCGTCGCCCGGATAGTCGCCGGAAGTGATGATCTCGATGCTCACGCCTTCTCGTGTCGAACGTAGTTTTTTGCGCGCCCCTTGAAACGCGGGCAGATAGCCGAGGCCGACGAGAGTTTGATGAAAGGCTTCCAAGCCCGCGGGCGTCATCACGAGGTCAATGTCTTCCGTGAAACGCGGGTAGCCGTAGGCCAGCAAAGCGACCGCGCCGATGACCATGTAGTCGATGCCCTGCCGCCGCAAGTCGGAGGAGAGTTGCGCGAGCGCGCCGTGGAGGTCTCCCTGTCCCATAAAGTAGCGCAAGCCTTCCGCGTATATCTCATGCACGGAGCGCGAATCAACGTTTGCGGCCTGTGTCGTCATTCACCCCTCATGGATTTGTCTTACAAATACTCTTCCACCTTCTCCACGATCTCGCGTATCTGGAAGGGGCGGCCTTTGACCTTGGAGAACGTCACGGCGTTGATCAGAAACTTGGCGCGGATCATGGTGGCGAGTTGGCCGAGGTTCATCTCGGGGATGATGACGCGCTCGAAGTTCTTCAGCACGTCGCCGAGATTTTTCGGGAAGGGGTTCAGGTAGCGCAGGTGCGCGCTCGACACGGAGCGGCCTTCGCGTTGCAGGCGTTCGACCGCCGAGGTGATCGAACCGTAGGTCGAACCCCAGCCGAGGACGAGCACCTTGCCCGCAGGCTCGCCGAACACTTCGAGGTCGGGGATGTCTTCGGCGACGCGGTCAACTTTCTCCTGCCGGAGTCTGACCATGAAGTCGTGATTTTCGGGATCGTAGTTGACGTTGCCGGTCAGGTGTTCCTTCTCAATGCCGCCGACGCGGTGTTCGAGGCCGGGCGTTCCCGGAATGGCGAAGGGGCGGGAGAGGCGTTCGTCGCGCGCGTAGGGGAGAAAGCCTTCGGGGTTGTCGGTAAACTTCACTTCGATCTGCGGCAGTTCGCTAATCTCCGGCAACGCCCACGGCTCCGCGCCGTTAGCGAGATAGCCGTCGGAGAGATAGAAGACGGGCGTCATGTGGCGGAAGGCGAGGCGCACGGCCTCGACCGCCATGTGGAAACAGTCGGCGGGCGTCGAGGGCGCGACGACCACGGCCGGGCACTCGCCGTTTCTGCCCCAGACCGCTTGAAAGAGATCGGCTTGTTCGGTCTTGGTCGGCAAGCCCGTGGACGGGCCGCCGCGCTGCACGTTGATGATGACGAGCGGGAGTTCGGTCATCACGGCGAGGCCGATGGCCTCCTGCTTCAAGGCGACGCCGGGGCCGCTTGTGCCGGTCAGGCCGATGTGGCCGGTGAAGGCCGCGCCGATGGCCGCGCAGACGGCCGCGATCTCGTCTTCGGCCTGAAAAGTTTTGACGCCGAAATTCTTGTGGCGCGCCAGTTCGTGCAGGATGTCGGAGGCGGGCGTGATCGGGTAAGAGCCGTAAAAGAGCGGGCGACCGGACAATTGCGAGGCGGCGACGAAGCCGATGGCCGTGGCCTCGTTGCCCGTGATCTTGCGATACTTGCCGGGCGCAATCGCGGCCTTCTTGACGCTGTAGTGCGTGGTGAAAACTTCCGTGGTGTCGGCGAAGTTGTAGCCCGTGCGCAGGGCGACGACGTTGGCGCGCGCCACTTCGGGCAGCTTCTTAAACTTCGCTTCGATCCATTGAAGCGTCGGCTCCATCGGGCGGTCGTAGAGCCAGTAGAGCACGCCGAGGGCGAAGAAGTTTTTGCAGCGATCCATCTCCTTGCGCGTCAGTTTCACCTGCGCCTCTTGCAGCGCGCGCAGATTCAGCGTCGTGATCGGCAGGCGGTGAACGCGGTAGCCTTTGAGCGTTTCATCTTCGAGCGGGCTGGTGGCGTAGGCCGCCTTCTTCAGGTTCTCTTTGTTAAACTCGTCCGTGTTGACGATGATCGTGCCGCCCTCTTCGAGGTCGAAAAGGTTGACCTTGAGTGCGGCGGGGTTCATTGCGACGAGCACGTTCGGCTGGTCGCCGGGCGTGCGGATGTCCTGCGAGGAGAAGTTCAACTGGAAGCCGGAGACGCCGGGGAGACTCCCGGCGGGGGCGCGAATCTCGGCCGGGAAGTCGGGCAAGGTCGAGATGTCGTTGCCGAGGACGGCGGAGGTGTTCGTAAACTGCGTGCCCGTCAACTGCATGCCGTCGCCGGAGTCGCCGGCGAAGCGGATGGTGACGGTTTCAAGTTCCTCGAACTGCTTTTCGACGGGCGGTGCGGCGGGCGGCGGATCAATGACGGTGCTCATAAATGTCTTGATGAACCCTTCTATTTTTTTGGGAAGATAACGAAGCGCCAACTTCGCGGTAGAAACACTTCGGTTTGTCCGGCTCAGGCGCATTGTAGCATAGGCGCGCCATCACGACTCAAGCGGGACACACACAGAGATTTTCCCTGCGGAACGCGGGCGGACAGGTTTGACCAGAGAGCGGGAGACGGAGGTTTTTATACCTGAACTTTGAGGGTCTGGCTCACTATCTTACTTCCGTAGTGTGCCCCGATGAGTGTCGAGAGGGGAATGAGTACGAGAGAGACGACGTGGCCGACGCCGATGCCTTGACGTAAGTTGCTCATGCCGAGCCACGACACAACGATGAGCAGCACAAAGAGAAACACCGGCAGGAACATGGCCGCGACCCACCACGACGGCCTGACCCTGAAGCAATAAGCGAGGAGGGCGGCGGCGGTGGCGAATAAGATCATTTCGCCGAGGTTGAAGATAGGGAAGACGAACATGAGGAAGACTCGCGCCGGAATCAGGAGCAAGCCTGTAATTAAAGCCGCCGCGTTGAGTCGCCAATCAGGTCTATTCATAAGTTCACGTTTCCTTGATTGCTGAGGATTTCGCAACGACCTACTTTGCGTTGAGGTAACAGACTTTACCAGCATCGGGCAGTGCTGTAAACTCCGCCCCAAAGCTCTGCCGATCCAAGATTCACTCTCACAAAGGATTCCATGAAAATCACCTCCAACAAATACCTCGCCATCAATCGCAAGTCTTTGCCGACATCTCTCTTGGCCGCAAGTCTTCTTCTCTTTCTGGTTTTGTCCGGCGTTCCCGCCCGGCACATCTCAAACGACGGACAACTTCAACATTCCTTTAGCGCCGAAGGTAGTTCGGGAACCTATAGAAAGGCGAGAAGGGTTTATTCGTATGACAGCGTCTTCCTCTCAAAACGAGCGTTCAGGGGTCGTATCCTGAGGCCGGACAATACTCTGCTCGCAGAGTGCATACGCGAAGGCGACACGATGACCGTCAAATTTCCGACGGGCAACCTGATAATCGACATGGTGAATAAGACGCTTCTCCCCCAATCGGATAGCAATGCGCTGTTCTCGTTCTCCATCACGGAAGAGGCAACCCTCGTGAGAGGTCTGTTATATAACCTGTCGCTACACAGAACAGATAAGAATCAAAAGTTGTTAGTCGGGTTTGCGGTTATCGCCCTGCTGCTGGGAGAAGGGCCGCCAGAAGGGGCGTCGGCCGGTTCTTTGCCAAAGATTAAAGGACAAGCGCACGTCACCGCACAAAAAGTTTCCTATCTCAAATGTACTACTAATAACTCAGCGAACTTTGGGGAATGTCATGGCTGCTGCGGGCCGGGTTGCTGGGGTTGCTCCGGCTGTTACACGGCCGCCTGTCTCGCGCATGACGACTGTGTTAACGAAAACGGCTACTTTACCAGTGCCTGTGATGTGTTAGCGGTTGTCGCCGTGGCATCAATGGTTGCATGCGCTATGGTTTAAGACACGGCCTGGATCACCCATGAAGCAGTTTTGAGGTGTCAGGCGTTTCTGCCGGCGCAGCGCGTCCGGTTACGGCTGTAGGCACGAAGGCAAAAGCGGAGACGTGCGATATTAATATCGCACGTCTCCGCTTTTGCCTTTTTAATGCTGCCTGCGCCTCAGGAGGTCTTGGCGGGCGTCGCGTCGCGCGCACCGGCCGGCGTGCCCGTCGCGCTCGCGGCGGCCGGTGCGCCCGGTGCGCCATCGGACAGCCGGGCGGATGTGCCTCCGGGGGTCGTAGCGGACGTGGACGAGGAAGCCGTTGACGAGGTGGAAGCGGCGCCGCCGGTGGCGGAGGCGGTGCGGCCGTCCTGCTGCTTGGCCTGCGCGTCTTTGATCTGCTGCATGCGGCAACTGCCCTCGAAGACCGCGCCCTGCTCGATGACGAGCGCGGGCGTCTGGATGTCGCCCGTCACTTTGGCGACGCGGCCGAGTTCGATCCGCTTGGTGGCCGTGACGTTGCCGACGACCGTGCCGTAGATTTGCGCGACGGAGACTTCCACGTCGGCGTCCACCTGCCCGCCCGTGGAGACGATGAGCGTGCCGTCCTGCGAACTGACGCGCCCCGAGAGATGGCCGTCAACGCGCAGCATGCCTTTGAAGTTGGCTTCGCCCGTGAGGGTCGTGCCGTTGCCGACAAAGCCGCTGAGAGTGCCTTCCTTGATGTCGCGCGCAAGCGATTCACTTTCGCTGACGGCGCGCGTGGTGGTCGGTTGAGTTTCGCTCATGTTCCGTGCTCCGGTTGAAGAGGTTTGATCTGCGGTCGTGGAATTGCGACTCTGTGCGTCTGCCGCCGTGTTGCCGAAAGCGGAAGTCGCCGGTTGGGGTTGCTCGCTCGGGTGCTCGCCGCCCGGTTGGTCTTTAGTATTTCTTCCCGGTCTAAACATCTAGGTCTCCCTTCACTATCTCTAGGGTTAATGCGCTTGATGGCGATGGAAATTGGATACAGATCGTAGGGTTGCCGACGGCGGCGAACGTTTGCGGCCAACTCTTAGCCGCCGCAAAAACTTCCGCGTCTCTACTTGCCCGTGATGATAGCGGAAAAGAAGTGAATCGTGAATCGTTAAAAGCCGTGCCTCGCCGATCGTCGATCAACAAACGGGAAAACCCACGGGCTTCGATTGGCGTGCGACGATTCACGATTCGAGGCTTTTCGACTAAACTGCTCCGGCAATCAATGCCCGCAGAGAACAACATCGGGATGTCGCACGGGAGAAGTTTATGCCGAACGAGATGGTCGAATTCAAAAGCAACGGCGGCACGGCCGCAGGCTATCTGGCCGTGCCCGAAGGGGGGAGCGGCGCGGGCGTCGTCGTCATTCAGGAATGGTGGGGACTCGTGCCGCACATCAAAAACGTGTGTGAACGCTTCGCCGCCGAAGGCTTCGTCGCGCTCGCGCCAGACCTCTACCACGGCCGCTCCACCACTTCGCCCGACGAGGCGGGCAAGCTGATGATGGCTCTCGACATCGAGCGGGCGGAGAAAGATTTGCGCGGCGCGATCGAGTACCTGCTCGCGCACGAGAGCGTCTCCGGCGCGACGGTCGGCACAATCGGCTTCTGCATGGGCGGCGCGCTCTCGCTCTACGCCGCCTCGAAGAACGAACAGGTCGGCGCGTGCGTCGTGTTCTACGGCGGCCACCCGAAGGTCAAGCCCGACCTCGAAAACATGCGCGCCCCGCTGCTCGGCCTCTACGCCGAACGCGACGACTTCGCCACGCCCGCGCTCGCGCGCGAACTCGACGCGAAACTGAAATCGCTCGGCAAGTCGGCGGAGATACACGTCTACGACGACGCCGATCACGCCTTCTTCAACGACGCACGCCCCGCGGTCTACAACGCCGACGCCGCCGCCGACGCGTGGCGGCGCACCCTCAAATTCTTACGCGAACATTTGGGCGCGCCGCAGGCGTAGACGACGAGAAAGCCGCGCGGGACGGTCGGTCGTCACAGCGGCGGCGGGCGCGCTTAAAAGAGAAAGGGCAGACCCGGCGTTTAAGGTCTGCCCTTTCGTTCATGCTGACTCTGCTGTCCTGGTTCGAGACCCGCGACCCGTGTCGCGTGTAACCTAATCTACCTGACCTGACTTGAAGGAGCGCGAAAGCGTCAGACTCCCCCAAGCCGGACACTTTCGCGTTTTTATTCCTCATTGAAGGAATGTTCGTTGCGAGAGAATATAGGCCACGGCGCGCGGCGTGAGGTTGCAGGGGCGTTGAAAGTTTATTGCGATGGCGTTATGCCGGTCGCGCTAGGTTTGCGTGCAGGCGCGGTTCGCGGGTTGAACCCGCACGCGGTCTTCGGCGATACTCTGAACTCTGTCGCTTCGTCGGCGCGGGGCGGAGGAAGCGTTTCGGTCAAGCGCGGAGAGTTTAGAGGCCGGGGAGAAATTCAGGCGCGCGCTCAGGTAAGGGGCGCGGCTGGCTGGTTGAAATGTTTATCGAAAGCAAAATCAAGACGAAGCTGCTCAGGCAGATGGGCGAGGCGATCAAAGACTTCGGAATGATCGCCGACGGCGACCGCGTGATGGTCTGTCTCTCCGGCGGCAAAGACAGCTACACGCTGCTCGACCTCCTGCTCGACGTGCGCGAGCGCGCGCCCGTCCATTTCGACCTGCTCGCCGTCAATCTCGACCAGAAGCAGCCGAACTTCCCCGCCGACGTGTTGCCCGCTTACCTCTCGGAGCGCGGCGTGCCGTTTCGCATCGTCGAGCGCGACACGTATTCCATCGTCAAGCGGCTCGTGCCCGAAGGGAAAACTTACTGCTCGGTCTGCTCGCGTCTCCGGCGCGGCATCATCTACTCCATCGCGCAGGAAGAAGGCTGCACCAAGATCGCGCTCGGCCACCACGCCGACGACATCATCGCGACCTTCCTGCTCAACATCTTCTTCGTCGGCCAACTCAAAGCGATGCCGCCCGTCCTGCGCTCAAACGACGGGCTGAACACCGTCATCCGCCCGCTCGCCTATTGCCGCGAAACGGACATCGCCGAGTATGCCGCGCTGAAAGAGTTTCCGATCATCCCCTGCGACCTGTGCGGCTCACAGTCGAATCTGAAGCGCGCGCGCATCAAGCGGCTCGTCGCGGAGTTGGAGCGGGAGATTCCGAACATCCGCAGTTCGATGCTGACCGCGCTCGGCAACGCCGTGCCCTCCCACCTGCTCGACCCCGCACTCTTCGACTTCCGCAAACTCGCGCCCGTCTCCGCCGGAGACATCGAGGCGGAACTCGACTCCGCAATCGGCCACGCCGACCCCGCAGGCGAGATGTCGCCCGCGCTCGTCTCGATCTCGTAGGGAGTGTGGTTAGCGTTGTTGTTGGTCTGATTGGGTGTAGGGGAGGAAGAGATTCACGCAGAGGCGCGGAGATCGCGCGGAGGGCGCGGAGGCTTGAACGGCATTCAAGCCTCCGCGTTTCTCTGCTCGATCTCCGCGCCTCTGCGTGAACCTGATTTAACCAAAGTTCAACCTCCGCGTAAACCTGACTCCATTCAAAGATCAACCTATCCCTCAAACCCCAGAACCTTCCGCCGAATCCCCTGCCTTAACGCCGCCACGTTGAAATTAAGCAACAATCCCACCCGCCACCCGCCCAGACGCAAGTAAGTTAAAACCTGCGCCTCATGCACCGGCGCAATGGCTTCGACTGCTTTTCACTTCGACCACCACCGCGTTCGCCACCAGAATATCCAGACGATAACCGCACTCCAGATGAACGCCCTTATACTCTAACGGCAACGCTCGTTCACGCTCGAACGGAATGCCCCGCACCAGAAACTCACGACACAGGCATTCCTGATATACCGACTCAAGCAAACCCGGCCCCAGCGTCCGGTGAACCTCCATCGCCGCTCCGATAATTGATTCCGTAAGGTGATTAAGGTGCCCGCCCATCTTCCTCTGCGCCCTCCGCGTGATCTCCGCGCCTCTGCGTGAGAATCAAATCCCCAGGCCACTCACCTTCAAAACACCTCTCACTTTCAAAACATCTCCCAACCTCTTCCCTATGACGACTCCCCCGCCCGCTCCACGGCCTTCAACACCTGCCGCCGGTAGCGGTGCGTCACCGGACGGCGACGCCCGATGCCGATGGCGTGGCGGGAGATGATGAGCGTGGGCGGGAGTTGCCGCCGCTTGAATTCGTTGGCGGGCGATTCGACGCGGTTGAGCACGTCGTAGATGAGTTGCTGGTCGTGCCCGGCGGCGACGATCTCTTCGGGCGTGGCTTTGCGTTCGAAGTAGAGTTTGAGAATGGGGTCGAGTTTGTCGTAGGGCGGCAGCGATTGATCGTCGAACTGATCGGGGGCGAGTTCGGCGGAGGGGCGTTTTTCGATGACGCTGACGGGGATGGTCTCGCGCTCGCGGTTGACGTAGCGCGAGAGCGCCCAGACCTCCGTCTTGAGCACGTCGCCGAGGACGGCGAGGCCGCCGTTCGTGTCGCCGTAGAGCGTGCAGTAGCCGAGGGCGAGTTCCGATTTGTTGCCGGTTGAAAGCAGCAGGCGGCCTTCCGCGTTCGAGATCGCCATCAGGATGTTGCCGCGCAGGCGCGACTGCGTGTTCTGCCGCGCGATCTCTTCCAAGCCCGTGGCGGGATGCTCCAACTTGAGTTCGCGGACGAGCACCTCGTAGGCCGCGCTGATCGGGTGTTCGATGGTGGGCATCCCCAGATTTTTGCCGAGCGCGACGGAATCGTCCACGCTCCCGCGCGAAGAGAACGGCGAAGGCATCATGACCGACAACACGTTCTCCGCGCCGAGTGCTTCGCAGGCCAGCGCGGCGACGAGCGACGAGTCGATGCCGCCGGAGAGACCGAGCACGGCGCGCTCGAAGCGATTCTTGTGCGCGTAGTCGCGGATGCCGAGGACGAGCGCGTCGTGAATGGTTTGGAGGTCGTCGCCCGGCAGGCAGTAGGTGTCGCACGCGTCGCAGTCGAGATCGACCGAGCCGTAAAACTCTTTGAAGGGCGGCGCCTGCAAGATGATCTGCCCCTTGTGATCCGTGACGATTGATGCGCCGTCGAAGATGACGCCGTCGTTCGCGCCGACGAGGTTGACGAAGACGATGGGCAGCCCGACCGCCTTCGCGCGGTGCGAGACCATCTTGCAACGCTCGCCCATCTTGCCCTTGTTGAAGGGCGAGGCGTTGATCGAGACGATGACCTCCGCGCCCAGCGCGATCAACTCGTCGGTCGGGTCGTTCGCGTAGAGTCGTTCGCGCCAGTAGGTCTTGTCGTTCCACATGTCTTCGCAGACGGCGATGCCGACGCGCACGCCCTTGATCTCGAACAGCCTGCGCTCGCGCGCCGGCTCGAAGTAGCGCGGGTCGTCGAACACGTCGTATTCGGGGAGCAGGGTTTTGTCGGCGTAGCCGATGAGCTTGCCGTCGGAGATGACGGCCGCGGAGTTGTAGAGCCTGCGCCCTTGCGTCTGCCCAGTCGGGCGCACCGTGCCGACGATGACGGTCAGCCCCGCGCTCGCCGCCACGATTTGGTCGAGCGGTTCTGTCGCGTGTGCGATCACGTCTCGATCCATGAACCAGTCGAAGGACATGTAGCCCTGCACGGCGACCTCCGGCAGCACCACGAGGTCGCTCCCGTCCGCGCGCGCGCGTTCGATGGCGCGCAAGCATTGCGCGACGTTGCCTTCGTAGTCGCCGTTCGTCGTGTTGATCTGGCCGATAGTGACGCGCATATGTTTATCCCTTCAAACTAGCGGCGGGCTTTAAGCCGCCTCGACGTACTCCGCCAAACTAACCGGCTCCGGTATCGACAACCCGTCCTCACGCATGCCGCGCAGATGGAGTGCAACGGCATCGCGCATGCGCCGCTTAACCTCTCCGACGGTTTCGCCGGTAGCGATGCAGCCCGGAAGGTCAGGCAGATAAGCCGAGTAATTTCGCTCGCCCCGCTCAATGATCATGGCGTAACGCATCTTCTATTTCCCTCACTACTTTCTCACGCCCGCTTGCGTCAGAATACTCTTCAAAGCTCAAATGCCTTCGTTAGCTTTTATTCTAAATCGAAGCGAAGGGGAAACAAAGAGCCTATCTTCCGCGGAGGCATCGACGACCGGCCGTCGGGCGCAAGCCTCTTATTTACCTTTCACCGTCTTCTTTCGCGGACGCGCGGCGCGGCCATGCCCGCCGCCGCCGGGCGTTTCGATGCGCACGCGGTCGCCCGCCTTCAGTTCCCAAGAGCCTTTCGCGTCGATGCGTCGCGCGTGCGCGCGGCCGCTCTCGTCAACGCGCACGATGGCGTCGCGTCCGACCTGCCCGCTCTCTCCGCCGGCGAGACCGTAGGGCGCGCGCCGCCGCCGGTCTGCGAGCAGCGACATGCGCGCGTCGGCGAGCGTCTCGATCTCGCGCACGACGCCGTCGCCCCCGCGACGCGCGCCGCGCCCGCCGGAGTTCGCGCGAATCGCATACTCGCGCACGCGCAGCGGGTAAGCGTATTCGAGAGCCTCGACGGGCGTGTTCAGGCTGTTGGTCATGTGCGTGTGAACCGCGCTCAACCCCGCGCGGGCGGGACGCGCGCCCATGCCGCCCGCGACCGTCTCGTAGTAGGCGAACTCGCGCCCGGTGCGCGCGTCCATGCCGCCGATGGTCAGGTTGTTCATCGTGCCCTGGCTCGCCGCCGGAATCCTTCCGGGCAACGCCCGCGACAACGCTTTGAACAGCACATCGACGATGCGCTGCGACGTTTCGACGTTTCCGCCCGCGACGGGTGCGGGCGCGAGCGCGTTCACGATCGTGCCGCGCGGCGCGACGACTTCTATCGGCTCCATCAACCCCGCGCTCGCCGGGACTTCCCCCGCGCCGAGCAGGCAGCGAAAGACGTATGCGACCGCCGACACCGTGATCGCCTCCACGGCATTGACCGGCCCCGCGACTTGCGCCGCGCTGCCGTTGAAGTCAACTTGCGCCCGCGCGCCTGCGATACGGACGCGCACGCGGATCACGCACGGCTCGCACGTCACGCCGTCATCGTCGAGCGCGTCCGTCGCCTCGTAAACTCCGTCGGGAATCTCTCTGATCGCGGCGCGCATCATCCGCGCCGAATAGTTGACGAGGTGCGTCGCATAGCTCGCGGCCTCACGCGCCCCGGCGCGCGCCACGATCTCAAGCAGACGCGTCGCGCCCGTTTTGAGCGAGCCGGTTTGCGCCGCGAAATCCGCGCGCCGCTCGTCCGCCCCGCGCACGTTCGCCAGCAACAAGCGCATCACGTCTTCGTTCACGCGCCCGCCGCGCATCAGGTGTACGGGCGGGATGCGCAAGCCCTCGCCGTACACGTCCGCCGCCATCCCCATCGAACCCGGCGAGCCGCCGCCGATGTCCGCGTGGTGCGCGCGGTTGGCGACGTAAAAGATTGGGGAAGGGGGAAGGGCGCGGGGGGCGTGGGGGGAAGGGGGAAGGGGGAAGGGGGAAAGGTCAAGACCTGAACCGCCCGCGCCGCCTTGACCTGAACCGGCCGCGTCGCCTTGTCCTGAACAATTCACATAGCCTTGACCTGAACCGGCCGCGCCGTCTGTGCCCTTCGTGTCATGCGGCGCGCGGCCTCGTGCTTTTACCTTTCCCCCTTCCCCCTTCCCCTTTCCCCCGGTCTCGAAGACGCCCGCCACGAGCGTCACGTCCGGCAGGTGCGTGCCGCCCGCGAAGGGGTCGTTGAGCGCGATCACGTCGCCCGGTTCGACGCGCGTTTCGCGGAGCGCGGCCGCGACGGCGAGCGGCATGCTGCCCAGATGCACGGGCATGTGGTCGCCCTGCGCGATGACGCGCCCCGCCGCATCGAAGACGGCGCACGAGTAGTCGCGCCGCTCCTTGATGTTCGGCGAGTGCGCAGTGCGCCGGAGCGTGATGCCCATCTCCTCGGCCACTGACGTGTAGAGTGCGCGGTAAATTTCCAGCGTCACGGGATCGAAGTTGGGCTGGCGTTTCATAGTTCGATGATCAAGTTGCCGTTCGCGTCGAGACGCGCCCGCGCGCCTTCGGGCACGAGCGTGGTGGAAGAATATTCGGTGACGATGCAGGGCGTTTTGAGTTGCGCGCCCGCCGGCAAACGTTCGCGCGCGTAGACTTCGACGCGCGTCGGCACAATCGAGAAGTAGACGAGCGCGCTTCCGTCGGGCGCGACGACCGAATTATCCGCGCTGCGTGCGACGCGTTCGCGTTTGAGTTTTCCGACCAGCCCGCGCGAACGCAGGCGCGCGCTGACGATCTCGACCGCGCTCCCGGTTTGCGCGTAGCCGTAGCGCGCGAGGTGCGCGCGATGAAACGCGGCGGCGAGCCTTCCGGCCGACTTCCATTCGATCTCCAACTCGAACGACTGCCCCTTGTAGCGCGCGGCGACGCTCGGCTCATGCCGCTGTCGTGCGGCGTCGAAACCTTCGCGCCGGAGCGCGACGCGCGCGCTGCGTTCCATTTGTCGGAAGGCGCGTTCGAGTTCGCCCGCGGGCGCGTCGGCCGCGTCGAGCATGACGGTGCGGCCGGCATCCATGACGACATCCGAGGCGAGCGCGCCGAGGGCGGAGAGCGCGCCCGGCCTGAGCGGCACGATGACGCGCGGGATGCGCAAGCTCGCGGCGAGCGCAACGGCGTGCAAGCCGCCCGCGCCGCCGAAAGAGACGAGCGCGAAGGCGCGCGAATCGAAACCGCGCTCAACCGACACGACCCTCAGCGCGCGCTCCATCCCGGCGTTCACCACGCGCACCACGCCGAGCGCGGCCTCGTGCGCCGTGATCTTTCTGCCCGCCGCCGTGCCCATCTCGCGCGCGAGCGCGGCGAGCGCGGCGTGCGCGCGGCGCGCGTCCAACTCGAACGCGCCGCCGAGCAGCCCCGCGCCGCCGAAGCGGCCGAGCACGAGGTTGGCGTCCGTCACGGTCGGGAGCGTGCCGCGCCCGTAAGCGGCGGGGCCGGGATTTGCGCCCGCCGATTCAGGCCCCACGCGCAAACTCCCGCCCGCATCCACGCGCGCGAGCGAACCGCCGCCCGCGCCGACCGTGTGAATGTCCAGGACGGGGACGGCGACGGGCAGCCCGGCCACCGTCGCCTCGTTCGTCGTCCGCATACGGCCTCCGGCGCACAGAGACACGTCCGTCGAGGTGCCGCCCATGTCGAACGTGATGATGTCTGGCGACCCGGCGGCGCGCGCCGCGCCGAGCGCGCCCACCACTCCCCCCGCAGGCCCCGATAGGATCGTCCGCACCGGCTCGCGCGCCGCCGCGCCCGCCGAGATGCTCCCGCCCGAGGATTGCATCACGCGCAAGCGCGGCGCGCGCAACTTCTTCAGATACGCGCCCATCAACGGTTGCAGGTAAGCGTTGATGGCGACCGTCGAGGTGCGTTCAAACTCTCGATACTCCGGCAGGATTTCGTGCGAGACCGAGAGCGGCACGCCTAAACTTTCAAGCGCGCGCGCGATCAACTTCTCATGTTCCGGGCGCACGAACGAGAACAACAAACAGATCGCCACCGACTCGACGCCCGCCCGCCGCAAACGTTTCTCCAACCCGGCGAGCGCGCCTTCGTCCAACGCTTCCAACACCTCGCCCGTCGCCGCGACGCGCTCGCCGACGCCGAAGCGCAGGGCGCGCGGGATGATCGCCTCCGGTCGTTTGGCGTCGAGATCGTAGAGGGCGGGTCGCGCCTGTCTGCCGATGGCGAGCACGTCCTCGAACCCGGCGGTCGTGACGAGCGCGGCGCGCGCCCCGCGTCTTTGCAAGAGCGCGTTCGTGCCGACCGTCGTGCCGTGGACGATCTCCAACTCGCCGACGCGCGCGTTCACTTCCGCCGCGATGCGGCGCAAGCCTTCCGCGATGGCGCGCGCCGGATCGTCGGGCGTCGAGGCGAGCTTAAAGATGCCGGGCCGCCCGTCGCGCGCGGCGTAGACGAAATCGGTGAACGTTCCGCCCGTGTCCACGCCGACGCGCACGACGGCGGCGGCGCGCCGCGCATTGTGTGCTGTTGATTTAAGAGAAGGCACGAATGATTCGCCGCGCGGAACACTTAAAAACCGGCGCGCTCTCCCGCAGCTTGAGCGCGCCGTCTCGGGTTTAAGAGCCGCATCGCTTCAACTCCCTTCGGGCGTCGCCCATGCGCCGGAGGCGTGCGAGCGGCGCGCGGCGTCGAGGACGAGTTGGGTGCGGTGGCCGTCGGCGAACGTGGCCGCGTCCTCCAACGTGTTCCGCCCCGCTTGCAGGGCGCGGACGATCTCCCGCGCGAAGCGTGTGAAGCCGCGCGACCAACCGTTGTCGTGCATGCCGGGGGCGAGTTCGTCGCCCGCGACCTCGACGCGCCGCCACGCGCCCGCGCCCTGCTCCGCGCGCCACAGTGCGCCGTCGCCTTCGACCCTGAGCGCGCCGCGCTCGCCGAAAATTTCCAGACGATGCAGCGGCTCTCCGGCTTCGACGAAAGATAGAGAGACGCTCGCGGTTGCGCCCGTCTCGGACAGGAGGAGGTCGCCGCCCGCGAAGTTGAGGATCAAGTTGGCGGCATCGTCCGAAGTGACCGGGACGGGCGCGCCGCTCTCGGCGTCGGGGCGGGCGCGCACGTGCGTGGAGAGTTGGCAGAAGACGCGCGCGACCTGTGCGCCTTCGAGCAGCCAGTGGAAGCCGTCTACGACGTGCGAGCCGATTGCGCCGAGCGCGCCGCCGCCCACCCTTGCGTCCGACCACCAATCCCAGGCGCGCCCCGCGCCTTGTGCGCGCGAGTCCGCGCGATAGGTCGCGGCCGCGTGCCGGACGCGGCCGATCTCGCCTGAGCGCAGCAACTCGCGCATCCGCCGACGCCCTTCGAGGAAACGGAGTTCGTGGTCAACCAGCGCGAGAACGCCCGCCGCCTCGGCCGCGCGTCGCATCGCTTCCGTCTCCCCCGCGTTCATCGCCATAGGCTTTTCGCACAGCACGGCCTTGCCGCGCGCGAGCGCGTGGAGCGTCATCTCAAGGTGCGTCGCGGGCGGCGTCACGATGCTCACGAGATCAACGTCGGCGTGCTCGACGACTTCGCGCCAGTCTTGTCCGACGAACGGAATCTCGAACTCGCGCGCGACCGCCGCCGCGCGTTCGCGGCGCGCGCTCGCAATCGCCACGATTCGCGCGCCCGCACAGGCGCGAAAGCCGGGTATCTGCGTCGAACGCGCGAAGCCTGAGCCGATGATGCCGATGCCAATAGAGTTTCCGTTGGTCAAGCCCCGTCTCCCGCGCTGAAAGTTGTTCGGGCAGTGGACTCTAAACTTGAGAGAACGCGGCGGTCAATGAAAAACGGAGAGGCCGGGCGCGCAAGCCCAACCTCCCCGTTCTCAATCGCGGCCGGATTCCCTCGCCCGCCTACCTGCCGAAGCGCAGGCGGTATTCGGCCGAGTTCATGAAGCCGTTGACCATCACGCGGTAGCCGTCGCCGCGCGTGATGACTTGCAGCCACGCGTCGTAGCCGGACTGTTCGGGCGTGCGACGCAGGTAGCCGTAGTACTGCATGGCGACGAACGCGCCGTTGTATTCGGCGGCGTCAACCTCGCGGCTCTGCACGAGGGCGCGCAACACCTGCGCCTTCGTCAGACGCTCGGCATCGAGCGCGGCGACGAGATCGTCGCGCGTGAGATGCACGAGCGCGTCGCCGTCAGGCGCGGCCGGGTCGGTGGTGTTGATGGCCGTCAGCCCGTAGCGGGAGAGCAGGGCGTCAACGTAAGCGGCGTTGGTGGTGAGCGCGCCGAAGCGGCTGATGAACTCCTGACGCAGCACCCACGTGTCGCTGAAGGCGCGCCGCCGGGCGTAAACGTCTTCCGCCGTCTGCCCCGTTACGCGCCGCATGTCGGCGACGAACTCGGCGTAGGTCGGCCTCCGGTTATAGGCCACGCGGTAGAAGCGGTAAACGAAGTAGCCCTTCAACTCGAACTCTATCGAACGGAAGAACGAAGAGCTGACGAGGTGGCGGTCGCACTGCGCGGACGGGGTGGCCGCGTCGCCGTTGAAGGCGTCGGGGCAGCGATTGAGCACGCCCGTCCACGCGGCCAGCCCGTCGGCCTCCGGCTCGCGCGAGAGGAAGTCGAGGTAGTGCTGGCGCACGAAGAACTCGTGCGTGTCGATGGGGTTCGGCTGGTTGGGTTCGTCGTTGTCCGTGAAGTTGAGGGTGGTGATGAACGGCGTGCCGAGCGTTGCGCCCACGGGCGTGGTGAGGCGCAACTGGATGAACTCACTCGGCTCGTCGTGGCCGTCGTCCACGACCGGGACGGTGAAAGTCTTCTCGCTTTCGCCGGGCGCGAAGACGAGCGTGTCGAACGTGGTCATGTAATCGCAGCGCGCGAAGGCCACGCGGTTGTTGCTGATATTGTCGTCGCAGCGGATGGCACGACTATCGTCGAGCGTGCTGTAGTTGACGGTGGCCGTTTCGGTGGTCGGGCCGAAGCGCGTGACGACGATGGTGGCGCGGCCGTCGCCCTCGTTCACCGTGAATTGCGGCGCGCCGAACTGGATGAGCGGCTGCTCGTCGGCGACGATGATGATGGAGCCGGTTGTGTTGAAGAGACTGAGGTTGACCGGGTTCGTGAAGGTGATCACGAAAGTCTCGTTGCCCTCGTCAACCGTGTCGCCCTTGATCTGGAGGGGGAAACTTTTCTCCACCTCGCCGGGTTGGAAGACGAGCGTGCCGGACGTGGCAACGTAGTCGGTCTCAGCTTGCGCCGTGCCGTCGGTGGTCTTGTAACTCACGGAGATGGTTTCGACCGACGGGTTCGACAGCCGGACGACGTACTGCGCGTTCGTCGTGCCGGACTGGCCTTCGGGCACGGAGAGGCTGTTGAGCACGAGGTAGGGGCGCGATTCGTTGTCTTGAACGCTGATGGCGGCGGTTGTCTGTGAGCCGAGCGTCGCGCCGGTGACGGCGCTCAAGGTCAGCCCGATGGTCTCCGGGGTGGCGCCCTCGAAGACGAGGTCGTCGGTGATGGGGACGGTGAAAGTTTTCGTCGTCTCGCCCGCGGCGAAGGAGAGCGTGCCGGAGGTCTCGGTGTAGTCGGAACCGGGGGTGGCCGTGCCGCCGCCGGTCGCGTAGTTGACCGTGGCCGCGCCCGCAACGTCGCCCGTGCGCATGACGGTGATGACGCCGTTCGTGCTGCCCGAACCCTCGTACGCGTTGTAGGCCGTCGCGCTGAACTGGATCGTGGAAGGAATCGGCTCGGCGTCCGAAACCAACGCCGACTGGATGAGATAAATCCGGCTCGTCTCGTTCGTCTGACCGAAGCCGCTCGGCAGCGTGCAGAAGGCGAGGCCGTTCTTGCCCCAGCGCACGAGGCCGACCGGATTATTGAACACGCCCGTGAGCGTGACGGAGCCGAGCGGCAGGAACGTGTTGATGTCGTATGCGGTTAGAACGAGACCGCTGTTCGAGCCGGTATAGGGCGAGATGAAGAAGGCGCGACCGAGCGTCTGATCGACGACGAAGGCCGCGCCGCCGCTGTTGAACCGGCCGATCAAGGTTTTCGCTTCCGGATCGACGACGCGCCCGCCGGACGAATAGAGCCTGCCGCCCGCGAACTCAAGCCCGTTGTCATAACCGGAGAGCAGGTTGTAGGTGAGGCTGACGAGATTTACGCCCGACGCATCCAGCGAAAACTTCACGAGTTCAAAGCCGCTCGAATAACTATCGTAGCCGTAGAGCGTCGCGGGCGTCGCGCCGAACTCGATGGGGCCGATGCCGTAGGCGCCGCCGTTCGAGCTGTTCGGGCGTTGCACGCCGTTGTCGTAGACGGCCACGCCGCTGTTGCTGCCGAAGAAGCCGGCCGTGCCGCGCGAGACGGCGAGCGACTGCGGGCTGCCCGGCACCACCTCCATGTCCGCCGGTTTATCGACCCCGATGGCGAACTGCGTGCCGGGAGTTTTCGTCGCCACGTCGAAACGCCGGACGGCCTTCGCGCCGTCGAGATTGACGTAGATAACCTGGCCGTCGTCGGAGATGGCGAGTTTGTTCGGTTCGCTGCCGATGAAAGTTGACGCGCCGATGACGCCGGTCTTCGGGTCAATCGAGGTGATGGTGTTGCCCGCCGTGCCGCCCGCGCTGCTCGGCACGCTGGCATAGAGCGTCTGCGTCGCCGGGTCGATCGCGAGGTCGTTGGCGGGCAGATTGACTTTGTTGACGACCGTCGGGATATAGACGGGCGAGGGCGTGGGCGTGGGCGAGGGCGTGGGCGTCGCCGCCGGGACGGTTTCGGACGAATCGACGAGCGTGGTTTGAATCAGGAAGATGCGGTCGTAGGCGCGCAAGGCCAGCCCGTTCTTGCCCCAGCGCACCAGGCTCGTCGGGGCGAGGCCGGGGCCGGAGGAGATTCCCTGCACGCGGGCGATGCCCACCAGGCGGAACGTGTCGAGTTCGTAAGCGCGCAGGTTCCAACCCGAGCCGAAGTTATTGGTCAGGAAGAAGGCGCGGTTTTTCGCCGTGTCGATCGCCATCAGGTTCTCGAAGTCGAGTCCGGTGAAGCGTCCTTTGATGACGCCGGTTTCGGGGTCGATGACGCCGCCGCCAGCCAGGTACAACAGGCCGCCCGCGTATTGCGTCCGCCCGTAGCTACCCGTATTGAACGAGGCGAGATTCGTGATGCCGTTGGCATCGACGGCCTGCTTATACACGGGATTGCTGCCCGCGTAGAGCCGGGTCGGCGAGGCGAACTCGATGGAGCCGCCGATGGTGGACGACTGCGTGCGCGCCACGCCCTCGTCGTAAATCGTCGTGCCGTTGTTGAGTTTGCTGACGGCGACGGTGCCGGGGCTGCCGGGCATCACGGCGATGTCGTCGGGGAGCAGCGCGCCGTCGAAGTTGCTGTTGCCGAGGGTGAACTGGATGCCTGCCGTTTGCGCCGACACGTCGAGTTTGCGCACGGCGGCCGCGCCGCTCAGACCGACGTACATCGTCTGCCCGTCGTCGGCGAGGGCGAGGCGCGTCGGTTCGCTCCCGACGAAGATAGAGGGGCCGATCTCGCCCGTCTCCGGGTTGAGCCGCGTGACGCTGTTGCCTTTTGCGCCCGCCGCGCTCGGCACGCTCGCGTAAAGTTGCTGGCTCTGCGCGCTGTAGATGAGATCGTTCGTGAGCAGCGGAATCTGGCGCACGAACGTGGGCGCGAGCGGAGGCGTCGGCGTGGGCGTCGGCGAGACGAAGGGCGTCGGCGACGGGATGGCTTCCGAGGAAGGAATCAAAGAAGTCTGGATGAGATAGAGCCTGCCCGCGTCGGTGCGGAAGGCGAGGCCGTTGGCTCCCCAGCGCACCATCGTCGTCGGCTCGCCGATGATGCCGGTGAGCGTGGCCGAACCGGCGGGCACGTAGGTGCCGAGGTCGAAGGCCTTCAGCGTGAGCGAGCCGCTGCCGAAATTATCGCGCCCCAGGTAGTAGGCGCGACCCGCCGCCGTATCGATGGCGAAGGCGTTGGTCGAAACGCCGGAGAAGGTGCCGAGCAGCGTGCTCGTCTCGGGGTTCACGACCTGACCGCTGGAACTGTAGACGATGCCGTTGGCGAACTTGATGCGGGAGCGTACGTCGAAGGTGGTCTTGCCCTCGACGGTCACGCCGGTCGCATCGATGGTCATCGTGCGCAGGCCGTAATAGTAGCCGCCGCCGTAGAGTTTCGATTCGGTGGCGGAGAAGGCGAGAAAGTCCGCGCCTTCGATGTGGCCGGGGCCGATCTTCGAACGCTGCACGCCGTTATCATAGACGGCCACGCCGCCTCCCGGCGGGCTGCTGCCGAGATTATACCTGACGGCCGCGAGCAGATTCGGGTTGCCCGGCGCGACCGCCAAGTCGTTCGCCGTGTAGTTGCCGGCGAGGGATTCCTGCCCGAGAGAAAATTGGAGGCCGGGCGTGCGCGTCGCCGTGTCGAAGCGGCGGACGTTGTAAGACCCGTCGAGCGCGACGTAGAGCGTGTGCCCATCATCTGAGATGGCGAGTTTGTTCGGCTCGCTGCCGACGAAGACGGGCGCGCCCGTCGCGCCCGTCGCCGGGTTGATGGGGACGATGCTGTTGCCCGTCGCGCCCGCGCTGCTCGGCACGCTCGCGTAGAGCGTCTGGTCGGCCGGGTTGTAGATGACATCGTTGGCGGTCAGCGACAGGGAGCGGACGAACTCCGCCAGCGGACGTATGCCGCCCGGATCATCCGCCGCGGCGCCGTCGCCCTGCGCCAGCGCGTTCAGACGCATGAAGGCCGGCGATAGGCTCACCACCGCCGCCAAAACGACGAGCGCGCACAGGGTCGCCCGAACACGAATCGGGCGCGAGGGATAGAGATTTTTGCGAGACATGGGAACTCCAATTGAAGCGGGAATTGATTTTTGGCTGCTCTCGTTCGCGGGCGGCGGCCATGACGATTTAAGAGCAACAGGTCTTGAGGAGTTGACGCTGCAATTTAGGGGGCGGCGCGAGCGTCGAGAGCCGGTACGTTTTCACCAATGATGCGGACGCGTGATAAATCACCGACCGGGATTTTGCGAACAACTGTGATCGGACGTAAGGAACGTGACGAATTGCCCGCTAGCCGTACCGGGCGTGAAAGATGTGAGATGATAATTTTCGCGCCGCCCGTTGTCAATGATCGCGGCGGATAAATTTTCGTGAACCGTTGAGGGCAATCCGAAGCGCGTTTCGGCGCGCCGGTGCGGCCGCGCCGCCGGGTGAGATGTTTGATGCCCTCTGTAGGATTCGAACCTACAACCAACGGATTATGAGTCCGCTGCTCTAACCGTTGAGCTAAGAGGGCAGAAATTCCGGGAAGCGCGGCGGCGATTATAGGGTCGCGTGCCAGAGGCCGCAAGCGGGCGATTCCCTGAGTTTAATCCGCGCTTTGAGCGAATCCGGGCGCGGCCATCAGATTCTCGATCTGGCGGAGGTGGCGTCCTTCGTGGAGGCCGATGAAGGCGAGCCACTGGGCGGAGTTAAACTCGCCGAAGGCCGGGTGCGGAAAGGTGGCCGCGCCGAGGTCGGAGGTTTCGAGGCGCGGGCGCAGGGCTTCGATGTCGGCGCGCGTGCGCGCGAGTTTGGCGAGCGCGTCGGCGAGCGTGACGTTGCCGCCCGGCCGCACCACTTCCGGCGCGGTCAATTTTACGTCCCGCACCTGTTCGATGAAATTGTCGAGGGAGAAAGGTTGGAAGGGCGGCGCGCCCGCGACAATTTGCGCGTCGCCACCACCGCCATCGCCGACGCCGCCGCCGTCGCCCGCGTTGAGGGCGGCCGTCGCGCCCTCGCTCTTTTTGAGCAGCATGGCGATGAGTTGCACCATGTTCCGCTCGGTGATCGAGAGGTGGTCGATGATGTCGGCGATTGACCACGCGCCTTCGGCGGGACGGAAAGTTTGTTGCACTTCGCTCAAATTTTCGAGGCGAGAGGCGAGCCGGCGGCGCACCGTGTCGTTGGCGGCGTAGATGTCCGCGATGCTTTGGTAGATCAAGGGGATGTTGACTCCTTTAAACTAAGGTCGGCCGCCGGTCGCGCCTCGCTTCAACTGAGCACGACGGCTTGCGGGCTGAGGTGGAGCACGTGCCAACGCAGATAGCCGCGCGTCGGCTCCGGGCTGTTTTGATAGTAGCGCACGAAGCCGGTGCGGACGAGCAGCATCTCCGGCTGCAACCATTCGAGGCGGATGACCGGGTTGAACGAGATCGGCGTGCCGCTCGCGGGGGCGGCGGGTTTGGCGGTCTCGTCCGGCTGGGCGGCTTTGCCGTCGGCGGGCGCGCGTTTCAGTTTCGTCGCGTCGTAAGCGGCGGAGGCGTTGAGCAACGGGTCGCGCAAGGGCAGGCGCGCGCCCGTGGGCGAGCCGCCGAGGGCGTCGTAGATCGCCACGTCGGTTTCGGTGGCCGTGGCGACCTTCGCCGAGTCGGGCGACCAGACGGGCGGCGCTTCCATCAGTTGATCGTCGAGCAGCCGCTCTTTGCCGTCCGCGCGTTCGATGATGCGCGGCCGACCGGCAAACTCCTTGCCCTCGTTCATGCGCGCGTCGAGTTCGTCCTGACGGCAAGCGAGCGCGGCGAGCGCGTGGCTATCGGGCGACCAGGCGAGGTTCAGGTAGATGAGACCGTCGCGCGTGGTGAGCGGCCGGAGGTTGTCGCCGTTGCGGTCGGCGACGTAAATCTGATCGGTTTTGAAGACAGCGACGGGCGCGATGAGCGGCGCGATGGACGGGGTGGGCGCGGGCGGCGCGTTCGGGTCGAAGACGGGCGGCGCGACGGGCAGTTCGTCGAGCGGCGCGGGGGTCGGCGTCGCGTTCGGCCGTTCGCGTCCGATGAAAGCGATCCACTGCGCATCGGGCGACCAGGCGACGGCGGCGAGCGTGATGCCTTCCAGGTTCTGCGGCAGGATGTTGCGCACGAACATGCCGTCCGCGCCGTAGAGGTCTATGCGAAAAGTGTTTTCGGCGGGCTGGCCGCCGCCGGGGTCGTAGAGCGCGAGAGCGCGCTGGCCGTCGGGCGAGACGACGGTGCGGAGCAACGCCTCGTCTTTGCGGCTCGTCTCGAACTGCGTCTTGACGGCCGCGAGCAGTTCTTCGGGCGCGTCGGTCTTCAAGCCTTCGGGCAGCACGTCTTCGTTGATGTCCGTCTCCAGACGAAAGGCCAGCCGCGCGGCCGGCACATCGCGCAAGGCGCGCGGGCGCACCGCGCTGATCCCTAACTTCTCGCCCACCTGCCGGCAACCGCCCGCGCCGAACACGATTGACGCGAGCGCGCACGCCACGGCCGCGACCACCCGCAACTTCAACGCGCCGCCCGCCCCGGCGGACGAAGACAAACGCACATGATTTTCCCGCTTGATTTTTTTGCTCATCTTGAACGGGAAATGATAGGAAGCCGCACCTAGCTCTGTCAATGCGCCGTCTCTACTTAATCCGCCGCGCGCCGACGGCTCTCTTGAGTGCGGTAGCGATCTTGATTAACGACGGGGCGTGCGCGGCGCGATCGGGTGCGCGGTGCGTCGCTGCGTGCGGCGCGGCGTGGGCGAGGCATCCGGTTCGACCGCGTCGCCCGTGAGTTCGCGCGCGAGCGTGGGGTCGAGCGCGAGCAGGGCGCGCATCGTCGTGCGCGGCGAGAGGTGCGCGCGATCCGTGTGGTCGCGTTCGACGCAGTTGTGCGCGAGAGCGCGCGCCGTGCGCCGCGCGAGCGTCTCGACGCCGGGCGTGCGCGCGATGTAAGCGCGCACGGCGAGCGCGCCGACCAGGTCGCACGTCAACTCTTCGCCGCGCCGCGCGCTGATCCGCAAATTGGCCGCGCTGCCCGCCCGCTGCGCCACGCTGCGAAAGAGTGGGTGCAAACTTCCGCCCGCCCCGTCGGCCACGTGCGTCAACTCGTGCGCGAGCACGCCGAGCATGCCTTCGTCCGAGCGCAGACCGGCGAGGAAGATCGTGCCGAAGCGAATGGTGCGCGGCTCTCTGTAGAGCACCGAGGCGTTGTCGCGGAGTTCCATGTCCGGCTTGATCACGCTCACACGCGAGAGACGCGCGAAAGCCGCGCGCACGGCGGGCGACTGCTTGAGGCCGTACTCGCGCGCGAGCCTGGCGAGCGACTGCGCCGCCAAAATTTTTGCGACCGGCAGCAGCCGCTCCGCGCGCTCCGCTCCCGCCAACACTTCCGCGTGGCGCAAAGGCAGCGACGGGCGCGCCTGCATCTCGTCGATCGGCGCGCTGCCCTGCGGATCGAGTTCCCGCTCCGTACACGCGGCGTTCATCGCGCGCTGCACGAGTTCGTCAATCTCGCGCCGCTCCGCGCCGCGCCGCGCCGACGCCGTCGCCACGGCCGCCGCGCGCCTGTCATCCGGCGACTGCGCCCGCACGAGCGGCGCGACGCACGCCAACTGCCACGCACACACGATTGCCACGCACCACCGCCGCCACGCGCCCGGCCGACGCCGTTTGCTTTTCTTAACGCTGCGGGAATTGAATGGTGGCATCAAGAGTTATTTCGGATCAACGGTTGCGCCAGACGGGTTTGCGCTTCTGCATGAAGGCGTTGACGCCCTCGTTAGCGTCCTCCGTCTTCATCAGGTCGTTCAGGTAGAGACTCTCCACGCGCGCCAGCACGTCTTCGAGGCGTTCCGTGCGCGCGATGTCGAGCGCGCGGCGCGTGAACTCCAGAGCGGGCGCGGACAGATCGCGCAGCCGCGCCAGTATCTCCTGCCCTTTCGCTTCGAGGTCGGCGGGCGCGACCACGTAGTTGACGAGTCCGAGCCGCAGGGCTTCGGCGGCGTCGATCAACTCGCCCGTGAGAATGAGTTCGCGCGCGCGCCGCTCGCCGATCACGCGCGGCAGCATGATCGCGGCCACCGGCGGAAACACGCCCAACTTGATCTCCGGCTGGCCGAAGCGCGCCCGCGCCGTGGCGACGACGATGTCGCACGCCGCCACCAACTCGCATCCGCCGCCGAGCGCAGCCCCGTCCACCAGCGCGACGACCGGCTTCGCCATCGCATCGAGCGCACGGAAGATGTTGTGAAACGATTCGAGCATCTGGTAGATCGTCTCCGCCACGTGCTCCTCAATCGCCACGCCCGCGCTGAAGGCGCGCGCCTCCGGGGCGGCCTCGAACACTACAGCCACCATCTCTCGCTCCCCCGCGCACTCTTCCAGCGCCGCCCCCACCTCGCGCATCATCGCGATGTTCAGAACGTTCAACGGCGCGCGCGCCAGCGAAATGCGCCCGACGCGATCTTCCACGGTAAAACGTATGTGTTGGTAGCTGTTCATAAGTGACAGGTGACGGGTGACAGGTGACAGGATAAGGACAAGCGTTTGCTCTTGTCACCTGTCACCCGTCACCTGTCACGCCTAAAGCATTTGCCCGCCGTCAACGCGGATCACTTCGCCGGTGATGTGGCGCGCGGCCTCGGAGCAGAGAAAGGCGACGACGGAAGCCACCTCTTCCGGTTCGCCGATGCGCCCGAAGACCGTCTCGCGCGTCGCCTCTTCGACGACTTCCGCCGGCAGCCGTTCGATCATCGGCGTGCGGATGAAGCCGGGCGCAACCGCGTTGACGTTGATGCCGTCGCGCCCCAGGTCGGCCGCCGCCGCGCGCGTGAGCGCGACGACCCCGGCCTTCGATGCCGCGTAGTTGCTGATGCCGAAACGACCGCGCAGGGCTTCGATGGAAGCGACGTTGACGATCTTCCCCGCCCCCTGCGCGCGAAACGCGCCGGCCACGGCGCGGATATAATTGAACGTGCCCTTGAGATTCACGTTGAGCACGCGCTCCCATTGCGTCTCGGTCATCTTCCAGAGGGGCGCGTCCTCGGTCGTCCCCGCGGCGTTGACGAGCATATTGACGCCGCCGAGGCGCACGCGCGTCTCGGCGACGATGCGCTCGGCCTTGCCGTAGTCGGCCACGTTCGCGTGAAAGCTCGCCACGCGCGCGCCCGCGTCCCGCACCAGCCGCGCCGCCTCCGTCATCAAATCCTCGCCCGCCAGATCGACGATGACGACGCTCGCCCCGCCCCGCGCGAACTCAAGCGCGCACGCGCGACCGATGCCCGAAGCCCCGCCCGTCACGATTGCCACTTGACCGTCGAAATTCATCAGCGCATCAATGCTTCTCGTTTGAACTTCCGGCCGTTCGTCTATTCGCCCGCGCCGCTCTTTTGGCCGAGCGTGTAGAGCCAGGCGTCGTAGAGCCGCTTCTGTTCGGGCGTCTGCTGCGCGAGCGGCACGAGGCGGTAATTCTCCTCGGCGCGACCTCCGAGTTTGATCGTCACGTTGCGCAGTTCGTCCAGGCGAAAGACGGAGAGCCGCACTTCGTCGCCCGGTCGTCTCTCTTCGAGCCGCGCGGCGAAGGTGGTGGCGTTTACCCGCTGGCCGTCGAGCGCGACGATCTGATCGTTGAAAGTGATCCCCTGATTGTAAGCGGGCGTGCCCGCCGGGACGCTTGAGACGACGAGACGGTCGCCGTCCTGCCTGAGGTTCGCGCCGAAGTACGCTTTCGGGGCGGCCGGTTTCGACGGGTCGGCCGTATTGGCGGCGACGGTCTGCAATTGCAGGCCGACGGCCGCGAAGGCCGTGTTGTAATCCAGTTCCTCGCGCCCGCGCACGTAGCGACGGAAGAAATCGTCTAGCCCGGCGCCCGCCGCCTGTTCCGCCGCGCGCTGGAAATCTTCGGGCGTGTAGTTGCGATTCTTCTTCGCAAACTCGTTGTAGAGATAACGCATCACGTCGTCGAGCGACTTTGCACCGGCCGAGCGGCGGCGGATTTCGAGGTCGAGCAGGAGACCGACGATAGCTCCCTTGTCGTAATAAGAGATGGCCGAGTTGAGCGAGTTTTCGTCCGGCCGGTAATACTTGATCCAGGCGTCGAAACTGGCCTCTTCGATTGATTGCTCCAGCCGACCCGGCGTGTTCTGCAAACCGCGAATCGCGTTGGCGATCGTCGTCAGGTATTCCTTGTCGCCGATGACCCCGGCGCGGCGCGACAGGATGTTTTCGTAGTAACTCGTGACGCCTTCGGCGACCCACAGGAGGCGCGTGTAATTCTCGCCCGTGTAATCGAAGGGGCCGAGGGCGTCGGGGCGGATGCGCTTGACGTTCCAGAGGTGGAAATACTCGTGCGCGACGAGCGAGAGGAAATCATCCCAAGAGGCTTCGGGGCGAAACGCGTAGCGGCGCATGATGAGCGCGGTCGAGTTCAGGTGTTCGAGGCCGCCGCCCGCCGAAGGGTGGAGCATGAGCATGAACGTGTAATCGCGGTAAGGCACGTCGCCCATCAACTCGACCGACGCCTCCACGATCTTTTGCACCTCGCGCCGCATCCGCTCCGGGTCGTAGTTGCCCTCGCCGTCGATCACGATGCGGTGCGGGACGCCGCGCACCTCGAACGAGATCGTCTTGAAGTCGCTCACGAGAAACGGCGAATCGTAGAGCACGTCGAAGTTCTCGGCGCGAAACGTGTTGCGCTGCCCGGAGACGGCGGGTAGCCCCGTCGCCACCTTCCAATCGCCGAAGGGCACGACGCGCACGCTCGAAGGGGCGGCGAGTTGCCCGTCCACGTACATCAAGAGCGCGCCGTTGTTCCAGAAGGCGTGGCGGTCGTGCAGTTCGTTCGTCCGCACGGTCAGTTCGTTCGCATAGACGCTGTAGGTCGCGCGCACTTCGCGCGACCCGCCGCCCGTTTCCACGCGCCAGGTGTGCTTGTTGATTTTGCGCCAGGCGAGCGGGCGCGCGCCGCCGCCGCTCCCATCCGTCGCCGCGAAATCCTGCACGTGGCGCGCGTATTCGCGCACCAGATACGACCCCGGCGTCCAGACGGGCATCACCAGGTCGAGCTGCGCCGGAATATTCGCCGCCCCGCCGCGCCCGACCCACATTTCCACCTGCAACAGGTGCGTGTGCGGTTCGGGCATCGAGACGGTGTAGGAGATTTCCGGCGACGCCCCCGGAGCGGGCGCGCGATTATTCCGCTGCTGCTGCGCCTGCGCGCCCTGCGCTGCGACCAAAACCAGAACCCACCCGAACGACAACAGAGACGTGCGACGTAAAAGCATCGTGTGCAACTTTCCTTTACTTATGCTGGATGTACGGGAGAAGCCCTTTCGATCCGGCATCTTACTACGAAAGTTCACGCCGCGACCAACCACCCCCGCGCCGAAACTTTTTACGTTGTCCAAACGAAGAAAACAATTGCATTTAGCAAGCTCTAGCGGTTAATCTTCGTCGTGCAGTGGGTTTTCCCCCTCTCCAGACATCCGCCGTGCCCCCGCCGCCCGTAAATGGTCGCACGAAGGCCGCGCCGCCTGAGACTAACCACAGCAGCGATGCAGGCACTGAAATTGAAGGGATTTCTTAGAACAACGCGAGCAAACTCCGAACCAGACTCAGTGCCGCTTCCGTCACTAAATCAGTCATTGTATCCTCGTCGTTGTTAAGTTCTTCACCGGAACTGGGCGGAACAGGTTCGACCACGCTGCAACAGGCCGTCGGCGGCGGCGGCGGCGGAATGATGCCGGGATGGATGGTTCCCTCCGCCAACGCAAACTGGGCAAGCACGATGGTTAAAACAGTAACGGTGCAAAATTGTCTCAAGACTTTCATGGTTTCTCCTAAAGAAAGGTTGCGGTCAGCGATAACCGTCTGGACTACTGGTGAGTAAAAGGCTGACAAAATACTTTCAGAAGCATCATAGGCAATGGCTCAACTGCTTGCAAGTTAATTAGCAACATACTGGAAAGGTAACGCTTACATGAGTTTAGTGAAACAGGTCTCCCGGCAACAATTTACCTCGACGCTCTCCGTCGAAGAACTGGTCAGGCTGCGCTGCCACACTGCTAAACAGTTTGAAGAGGTAGGAGATTACGAAGCGGCGTGCGTCTCATTGTCGGAATGGTGGGATGGCGTCGGGGAGCGTCCGCAAGTTGACGAGTTGGAGACGGGCTGCGCGGCGGAGATATTGTTGCGCGCGGGCGTTTTGACGGGATTCATCGGTAGTTACAGGCAAATTACCGGCGCGCAGGAAACGGCTAAAGATTTAATCAGCGAAAGTATCAGACTCTACGAATCACTACACGATACGGAAAAGGTCGCGGAAGCGCAAACCGAACTCGGTCATTGCTACTGGAGAGCCGGCGCCTACGACGACGCGCGCGTGATCCTGAGCCAAGCCCGCCCGCAAATATCTCCCGCCAACCGCGAACAGAGAGCCACCACCTTACTGCGGAGCGCGATGGTCGAGGCCTGCGCCACGCGTTTCAGCGACGCCCTGCTCTTTCTCACCGAAGCCGCGCCCTTATTCGAAGCCAGCCACAGCGACGCGCAGAAGGGTTTCTTCCACATGGAACTCGCCATCGTGTTGGAAGCCCTCAGCATGGGAGAGCATCAGCACGACTACGCAGACCGCGCGCTCATCGCCTATGCGGCGGCGAGTTATCACCTGGCGCAGGCCGGGCATACGCAGTATCGAGCCGGGGTCGAGAACAATTTCGGTTACTTCCTCTTCACGATGGGTCGCTACGAGGAAGCCGACGACCACCTGGATTGCGCGCGCAAATTGTTTGTGAGCCTGAAGGACAGCGTCCACATCGCGCAGGTGGATGAAACGCGGGCGCGCATCTTTCTGGCGCAGGGAAGCAGCGCGGAGGCGGAGCGGGTGGTGGGAGAGGCCGTCCGCAGGTTGCGAAACGGCGGGCAACAAGCCCTTCTGGCCGGGGCTTTGACCACGCAGGGGACGGCCCTGGCGCGTCTGGGCAGGCGGAGCGAGGCGCGCGCGGTGTTGCAGAGCGCGTTTGAAGTGGCGGAGCAAGCGGGCGCGCTGGAAGAGGCCGGGACGGCGGAACTGACGATGCTCGAAGAACTCGGCGATCACCTGACGATCGCCGAGTTGCGTGCGATCTACGAGTTGGCCGACTACCTGTTGACGGGAACGCAGCAGCCGAGCCTCTTGAAGCGGCTGCGGGCGTGTGCGCGGCGCGTGATCGCGGCGGAGCGAACGCACAACATCGAGTTTGACACCTCCGGGTTCGCCTACGGGTCGGAGCAGACGGCGGCGTTACTCAGGCAGGCGCACATCGTTTCGCACTCGCCGGGAGCCGCGCTCTTGACGGGCGAGACGGGAACGGGCAAGGAGTTGTTGGCGCGCCTGATGCACGAGTGGAGCGGCCGCCCCGGCCGGTTCATCGCCGTCAACTGCGCGACGCTCTGTGAGACGCTGATCGAGTCGCAGTTGTTCGGGCATGTGAAGGGCAGTTTCACGGGCGCGACGGAGGATTATCCGGGCGCGGCGCGGCTCGCGGCGGGCGGGACGCTCTTTCTGGACGAGATCGCCGAGTTAAGCCCGGCGAATCAGAGCAAGCTGTTGCGCTTCATCGAGTACGGCGAGATTCATACGGTGGGCGCGGGCGCGGCCGAACGCATTGACGTGCGCGTGATGGCGGCGACGAATCGGGTCATCGAAGACGAGGTGGCGGCAGGGCGTTTCCGCCGTGACCTTTTCTATCGTCTCCAAAATTTTCATCTCGAACTGCCGCCGCTGCGCGCGCGCGTGGAAGACATTCCCGTCATCGCCGAGCACTTCATCCGCGAGACGATGAAACGGCAGGGCAAGCGCGTGCGCTTCACCGCCGAGGCGATCGAGGCGATGTGCCGCCTGCCGTTGCAGGGCAATGCGCGCGAGTTGCGTTCGCTGATCGAGCGGACGATGGTGGTGGCGAACGACGGCAGCACCATCGAGGCCGAGGCCGTGGAGACGGTTGCGCTGCGGCTGTCGGGCAAGGCCGACTTCGCAGACCCGTGGGCTAACTTCTCGCTCAAGGAAGAGGTGCAGCGTTTCGAGGAGCGACTGATCGAGAAGGCTCTGCGCGACGCCGAAGGAAAAGTGTCGAACGCGGCGCGGCTGCTCGGCTTCAAACACCACGAATCTCTCAACTGGCGTCTCAAAAACAGAAACAAGAACCTGCTCGCTGCAAGAACGCCCGCAAAGACCCGCAAGCGCAGCATCATCAAGAACTACGGGCCGAAGCGCGGCTGACGCGCGGTAAATTTTCCCCTTCGCGCGCACAGGTGTCCACGCCTGTGCGCCGTAAAACGGCCTCTTTTCCTCCTGGCCTGATTCCTGCATAGAGAAGATGTAAGAACACGAGAGTCGCCGCCGCCCCGTGACGGCGGCTCTCGTGTTCCGGCGACAAAAATCGCGCCTCAAGCAACTCACTCCTCTGCTTGAGCCAAAGGCCGCGCGTCCCGTCCCGATTCTCACTAAAGGATTTCAGCCCGAATGCTACCCATCACCATTCTGTACGCGGAAGATTTTCAACCCGTCAAACACATCGTCAAAGAGACGCTCGAACTCGAAGGCTGGCGCGTCGAAGATTGCGACGACGGACTCGTCGCGCTCGATAAAATTCGGGGCGCGGAGCCATACGACCTGATCCTGCTCGACGACGACCTGCCCGGCATCACGGGCGTCGCGCTCGCCTCCATCGCCCGCACGCTCGAACGACGCCGCCACACGCCCATCGTCATGCTCTCGGCCACCGAACGCCGCCTCGAAGCGCGCACCGCCGGCGTCAATATCTTCCTGAAGAAACCCGAAGGCATGAAGTCGCTCGTCGAAACGATCAAGGGGCTGCTCTGTGAGATGGTCGAGACACCGGGATGAAGTTGAAAGCGAAGCCGGGAGACGGAATATGCGCGCGCCCGTCTGCTGGCCGCGCGGCCTGTCTCGATAGCCGGGCGGCCTGTCTCGATAGCCGGGCATGCCGTATCGCCCAAGCGCATCGTCCGGCTCCCGGCTCCCGGCGTTTTGGATTCCGGCTCCCGCCCTTTGGCTTTCGTCTCCGCTTTCCTTTCCGGCCGTGCCCGCTATAATTTTCTCCCGGACAGGTGAGAGGGAGAAAGGAGGCGTCGGAAGATGATGGCGGTTGTGACCTGTGAGAATTGCGGCGCGAAGAATCGCGTGAACGAGGAGGCGGGGCGGAAGAATTTGCGCGCGGTGTGCGGGCGGTGCGGCGCGCGGTTGACGGCGCATGCGGCGGACGGCCGCGCGGGCAACCGGCCGATCACCGTGACGGACGCCACTTTCGCGCGCGACGTGCTCGGCGGCGGCAACGTCCCCGTGCTGCTCGACTGTTGGGCTGAATGGTGCGCGCCGTGCCGCCTGATCGCGCCCGCCCTCGACGAACTCGCCGCCGCCTCGCAAGGCCGCTACCGGATCGCCAAATTGAACGTTGACGAGAACCCGCAGACTTCGGCGCAGTTCGGCGTCCGCAGTATCCCCACCTTGCTCATCTTCAAACACGGCCAACTCGTCGAACGCATCGTCGGCGCGCAACCCAAGCAGGCCATCGCCGCGCGTCTCGCGGCACACGTCTGAAAGCGAGGGGAAAGGGAAAAGGGGGGAAGGGAGAAAGGAAGACCGGAGACGGAAAGTGCGGATGGCTTTCGCTTCGTCTCCCCCTTTCCCTTTCCCCTTTCCCTTTTCCCTTTTTCCTTCCCTTCTCGCCTTTATTTCACCGTGACGGCCAACTCCTCCGCGCCGCAGGGCGACTTGAAGGTGATGTTGAAGGTGCCGGTGGTTTTGCTGATCGAGGTGACGGTGAACTTGAGCGAATCGGCACCGGCGTCGCCTTGCGGTTCACGCAGGATGATGATGTCCGACCAGTTGGCGGTGACGGCGTTGACGCCCGCGAGGTTGCCTTTGCCTTCGAGGCTGACGACGACGACGGCCGAGCCGCCGCTGTGGTTCAACTCCAACGCGCGTGCGCTCAAGACGAGCGCGCACGCGCCCCGGTTCGCTCCCTCGCGTTTCGCCGCGGCGGTCGTGTTTGATTGCGCCGGTGCGGGCGTCGGTTCGGCCGCCGGGGCTGCTGCTGCTGCTGTTGCGGGCGTCGGCGTCGTGTCCGGTTCGGGTTGCGCGGAAGGCGTCGGGGTGGTCGTGGGCGACCCCGGCGTGGGACTTGCGACCGGCGTCTCAGGCGTCGCGGAGGGAGAGGGTTCGGGCGTCGTCGTCACGACGGGAACTTCAGGCGCGCTCGTTGGCGAAGGGGAAGGCTCAGGCGTCGCATTGGCGGCGGGCGTCGCTGCGGCGGCGGGCGTCGCTGCGGCGGCCGGTGGATTGGCGGCAGGCGCGGGAGTCTCGACGGGCGCGGGCGTGGCGGTCGGGCTGGCGCTCACGGCTTCGAGCGTGACGAGGCGCGCGGGGGCGGCGCCGATCTGCGCGTCGAGTCCGGCGGGCGAGCCGTTGACTTTCGTGTAGAGAGATTCGATGACGGCGCGGCGCGCGGCATCGGGCGCGTCGGGGTTATAACTTTTGAGGTAGGCGGCGAGCGCGTCGCGTTCCTGGCCGCCGCTGGCGAGCGCGGTGCCGAGCCGCCACTGCGCGGTGCGCCAGTAGAGGCTCCGTTCGGGGAGCACGCTCACGGCGCGGCGGAGCGCGGCGACGGCCTCGGCCGTCTTGCCCTGGCCGAGCAAGGCCATGCCGGTCAACTCTTCGATGCGCCCGCGCAGGATGTTCGAGACGGCGTTGCGCGGCAGCGTCGGGATGTCGGGCGTGCTGCCCTGCGCGATGGCGTTCGCGCGCACGTCGCGCAATTCGTCGGCGGTCGTCGCGGCGGTCGCCTCCGGCGCGCCGATGGCGGCCTCGACGTGCGAGCGCGCCGCTTCCATCAACTCAAGCACGGTCGGCAGCGCGACGCCGCGACGCAGCAAACGGCTCGCCGCGTAGAGTTGGCGGAAGGCGCGCATCTCGTCTGCGCCCGACGTGAAATCGTTCGCGGCCGAAACGACGGCGGCGTCCGTTTGATTCGCCGCGCCGCCCTCGCCCGCCGCCGTCCCGGCCAAAGCGTCGAGCGCGAGGTGCAGCGCGAGCAGACCTTTGAGCATGCGCGCGTTCGCCTCCGTGTCGGCGGCGGTCGCTTGAAAGATGCTGGCGCGGCGTTCGGGGGCGACGAGTTCGATGAAATTCGGGGCGCGCGCCGGGAGTCGCCCGGCGAGTTGCGTTTCGAGTTGGCCGTCCTTGAGCGTGAAACTGCGCGTGAGTTCGTCGAACGCTTCGTGATAGAGACCGGCGGCGGCGAGCGCGCTGGCGAGTTCGTAATCGAGCGTGGGGAAACGGCCGTACTGGCGCGCGAAGCGCAAGGCGCGTTCGGCATCGAGCGGCATCCGGTTGGCGACGAGCGCGCGGGCGAGCGCGACCTGCGCCCAGGTGAAACGCGGTTCGATCCGCACGGCCTGACCGGCCAACTCAAGGGCGCGCGCCTTCTCCGCGTGCGCCGCGTACCAGTAGGCCGCGCCCGTGAGCAACGACAGATTGCGCGGCTCGGCCGCGAGCGCGGCCGTGAGTTCGCGTTCCGCCTCTTCGCGTTTGCCCGCGTCGAAAAGCGCGAGCACGATGCCCGTCCGCGCCCCTCGGTCATTGGCGTCGGCCGCCAACAACTCGCGGTAGAGCGAGAGGGCTTCTTCGGGTTTGCCCGTCGCGCGGCGCAAGTCCGCGAGGCTGCGGCGCGCGGGTAGGGAGCGCGGGTCGAGTTCGACGGAGCGCGCGTATTCGGCCGCCGCTTCGTCGAGCCGGAGCGCGAGGCGATGCGCCGCGCCGAGGGCTTGGTGCGCGGCCGCCAGGTCGGGCGCGAGCGTGATGGCCGACTTCGCCACGCGCGCCGCCTCGTCCGCCTGTTCGACGCTCAGGTAAAAGGCCGCCAGCGCGAGCAGGCGTTTGGCGTCCGCGCCCGCCTTCGCTTCGATGGCGCGCGCGAGTTCGAGCGCGGCCGGAGTTTGACCGCGCAGGAACAGGTTCGCGGGCAACTGTGAGACGACTTCGTAATACAACCTGTCGGACATCTCGGGGGGCGCAAGCGCGACCGCCTGTTTAAAGAGTTCGACGCCGCGCGCCGCGTCCTGCGCCTGCAAACGCTCGTCGCCGAGCGCGGCGTGCGTGCTCACGAATTGCTCGGTCGCGCGCGTCTTGAGCGACGAACGCGGGTTGGCGGCGAGAAAAGCGCGCAAGCCCGCGAAGCGTTCGGCCGTCGGCAGTTTGAGCAGAGCTTCGAGTTGCGCCTTCAACGCCTCGTCGGTGCGCGCTGTGGCGGCGGCGGGGCGTGCCTTCGAGGGTTGCGCGGCCGCGCGCGCGCCCTTGCCCGCCGGCCGCTTCTTCTGCGCGGCGGTTGCGCCCGCCGCCAGGCTCACGAACAGGATCGCCAAACAAACGTTTGAGAGCGTTTCTCGAATCTTCATAACAAACTTCTCTCTCCACCCGACTGCAAAGTTTCGCGCCGGGGCAAAGGTTTGAGTCAAGTTTTACTTGCCGCTCAGACCTTCGACCAGAACGCGCCCGACCGAGTTGCTCGGGGCTTGCACGCGCAGGAGCGTGGCGAGCGTCGGGGCGATATCGGCGGGCGTGGCGGATTGCGCGTAACGACCGGCGGCGACGCCAGTTCCCATGATGATGAGCGGCACGTGCGTGTCGTAGGTGTAAGGCGAGCCGTGCGTCGCGGGGATCGAGAACGCGCCCTCGCTGAAATACTTGAACGGCTCTTGCACCAGGATCACGTCGCCGCTGCGGCGCGGGTGGAAGCCGTGCAGCACGCGCCGACCCGTCACGTCTCCGGCCGAGATGCTGCCCGTCTCAAGTTGCGTGCGGGTGAAAGCGCGGTTGATGCCCGGCACGGTTAAGACGGCTTCCGCCACCACGCGCTCGATCTCTTCGCGGTTGATGCCGTCGCGTTTGAGCGCGACGAGGTTGAAGAAGATGTTGGCGTTGTAGAACGGTTCGGAAATGTAGTCGGCGGTGGAATCCTTGTCTTCGCCCTTGCGCCCGAAGCGCGCGCGGACGGCGTTGCGCGCGGCGTTCATGATGTCGCTGTTGCCGATGCGCCCGCCGGTCAGCCCCATCGCGGCGGCGTGTTCGGGGATGGGCGCGACGCCGTGGTCGGCCGTGAAGGCGACGAGCGTGTGCTGCATGCCGACCTTATCCCTGACGAAATCGAGCAGCGTTCCGATCTGCGCGTCCGTGCGCAGAGTGATGTCCATCGCCTCGTGGCTGTAGGGGCCGAAGCGATGACCGACGTAATCGTTCGCGGAGAAACTGACGGTGAGCACGTCCGTGTCGGCGTCGCGTCCCAGGTTCTCATGCTCGATCGCCGCCTGCGTGAAACCGACGAGCAAGTCGTTTGAGAAGGGCGAATAATCGAGCACGCTCCAACACTGTCTCGACGGAGCGGACGCGCTGCCCGCGACCTTGTGCGGGAAGGTGTTCGTGTCGGAGGTCGTTCCGATATTTTCCCACGGGGGCGCGTCCGCCCCGGCGCGGCGTTCATACTCGCCCGTGTCTTTCAGGAGGCGCGTCCATTCCATCCCGCAATATTTATCCGCCGGGCGCGCTTCGTTGTAGCGCGCCACCCAGGCGGGCAGTTCGTTGAAGTAGTAGTTGGTCGAAACCATGTTGCCCGTGAGCGCGCTGAACCAGTAGGCCGCGTTGGCGTGGCGACCGGCGGGCAGGAGCGCGCCGCGATCTTTCGAGGAGATGCCGATCACTTTCGAGCGTTGGTTGACGAGCCGGAGTTCGTCGCCGAGCGTCGAGGCGATCAAACGGCGCGGGCTGGAAGCGCGCTCGCCCGCGCCGCCGCCGAAGAGTTGCCAGCGCGGCCGGTCGGCCTTGTCTTCCGGGTCGGAGGCGTTCGAGATGATGCGCCCGGCCTCGCGGTCGTACCAATCGTTGGCGACGATGCCCGTCTCTGAAGGCCACGCGCCCGTCATAATGGTGGCGTGGCCGGGCGCGGTGTAGGTCGGCATGTGATCGTAATTGGCGTTCGTCCACTGCGCGCCGTCGCGCGCCAGGCGACGCAGGCCGCCGTTCGCCGCGAAGAGGTCGCCGAAGCGTTCAAGATAGTCGGCGCGGAATTGATCCACGACGATGACGAGCACGAGTCTGGGTCTGGGCTGCGGCGTCGCCGCCTGACCCGGCCGCGCCGTGGGCTGCGCCGGGGTTGAACCGGCGGCCGGGCGTTGCGCGCCGCGCGCGGGCTGCCGCGGCTGCGCGCCCGTGCTTCCGGCGAGCGAGAGGCAGACGAGGAGCGTCGAAAGAATGAAACTCAGGCCGGAGCGCGCGGCGGCGCGGGCGTACAGGTGTGTCATTGAAATCCTCTTTGGCGAATTTGCAGACGAGTCGGGACTCTCTCTGGTCTGTGGCATAAATTAACGACGAGCGTGTGGGCATGATAACATCACGGCGCGAGACGGACGAAGGCAAGGCAACGAATCAGGTGGAGCGATGGTAGTGGGTCAATTTGAAATCTGAATCCATGAATAGTTGATGGGCAATGGCGGCGAGTGTTACCAAAAGGCTTTGGAGTATTGAGGATATAGTTGCCCTTCTAAAATAAAAGGAGTTAATAAATTTCGGCGGCGTCGCTCAGCCGCGCCGCACGCCGACTTCGCGGTCGGGGTATTGACCCCGCCCTTGACCAAAGGGAACAGCGTTCCCTTTGGAATCCCATATTTCTCATTCGGCGACCCCGCAGCAAGCTGACG
>DASVVO010000101.1:0-5274 GCA_036386515.1 Pyrinomonadaceae bacterium | reverse complement strand
AGTTGGAGGCGCGCGTCGCCGAGCGCGATTTCGACGGGCGCGTTGGCGCAGTAAGAGAGATAAGTGAAATAAGCCGGGTCGCGTGCGATGCGGACGACCGCCGGGTTGATTTCGTAGAAGGTCCAGTTTTGACCGGCGCGCGTGTAGGCTGTGGTCGCGCCCGTGCCGAGGCCGACGATGGCGACGTTGCCGTTGGCGGCGTTGTTGTCGTCGAAAGTTTTGAAGAGCTGCCCGAGCGGCCCCTCTCGATGATAGTAGGAGAGCGGTTCGCAGTGGCGCGCGAGCGCGAGCGATTGCCGCCCGTGGATGGTGGTGCCGTGGTAGAGCCAGTGCATGTTGTCCGGCGCATCCTCGGTCACGCGCAGCGTGCCGAAGAAGTTGCGCTCGGCGAGCAGGGTGCGGCGGTTGAGGCTGGTGTGAAAACTGCTGCCGAGCATACAAGCGCCGAGCGCGAGCGCGAAACGCACAGGGCGACGCTTGAACATGTAACTCACGATGAGCGGCACGCCCACGACGAGCGCGAGACTCTGCACCCAGTCGAACTCGAAACGATTGACGGCGAGCGCGAGCAGGAGCGTCAAGAGCGCGATGGCGGCGGGAATGCCTGCGTCGAGCCAACGCTCGCGCGGCGTGTCCGGCGCGGCCTCGGCGGCGACCGGACGCGGGAGCAGCAAACAGGCCGCGACGATGACGAGCGGGTATTCGAGCGTCGTGTTGAAGAAGGCGGGCGCGACGAGCGCGTTGAAGAGGCCGCCGAGCACGCCGCCGACGCTCATCAGCAGATAGAACTCCGCGAGATGCCGGACGGGCGGGCGGTCTGCGGCCAACAACCCGTGGCAAGCCATCGCCGCCACCACGAAGAAAAAGAGGTGAGAGAAGAGAAGCAGCCAGACGGGTTGGGTCGCGCCCGACAGGTAGACGAGCGCGAAGATGAGCGCGACGCCCGGCAGGATGCGCGCCGTCGTGCGCGGCTTAAAGATTTGTCGCCGCGCGAAGGCCAGGATGAGCGTGAGCAGATAGAGCGAGAGCGGCACGACCCAGAGCAGCGGGAGCGAGGCGATGTCGGTCGAGAGATAGGTCGTCACGCCGAGCATCAGGCTCGACGGCACGAAGGCGAGCGCGACCCACCGCCCGCGCTGCCGCCACGAAAGGGTCGTCGTCTCCGCGTCGTCGCCGTCGCCGCCCACTTCGCGCGGCGAGTTTGTTCCTGAGTTCGTCTCTAAGTTTGTTCCTAAGTTTGCTCCTAAGTTTGTCTCTTCGTCGTCCGGCTCTTTCGCCCCGGCCGCGCGGAGTTGAGGCTCGACACGCTTCGTTTGACGCCGCAGGAGGGCGAACGCGCAGGCGGCGAGCAGCGCGACGAGCAGCCCGTAGCCGAGCGTCCAGAGGCGGCTCTGACCGCCGAGCGTGAGTGCGGGTTCGAGGAGCAGCGGGTAGCTCAGGAGCGCGAGCAGGCTGCCCGCGTTACTCGCCGCGTAGAGAAAATACGGGTCGCGCGAAGACGGCGCGCGCGTCTCGGCGAACCACTTCTGCAAGAGCGGGCTGTTGGCGGAGACGGCGAAGAAGGGCAAGCCCACCGTCGTCAGTAAACTTCCGAGCAGCCAGAGCGACGGGTCGCCCTCGCGCGGCACGGAGCGCACGGTCGCCTCCGAGATAAGGATGGGAAACGCGAGCGCGGCCGAGAGCAGCAGGAGCGCGTGGACGAAGACCTGTCGGCGCAGCGTCAGCCACTTGGAGACGGCCAGCGCGTAGGCGTAGCCCGCGAGCAGCATCGCCTGAAAAAAGAGCATGCAGGTGTTCCAGACGGCGGGCGTGCCGCCGAGGAGCGGCAAGAGCATCTTCGCCGCCATCGGTTGCACCCAGAACAGCAAAGACGCGCTGGCGAACAATGTCGCGGCGTACAAAAATGTCAACGCGCTTGAGCGTTTCGGCATGTGGCGTGCGAACTTAAACGGCGCGGGGCTTAACCGTCAGCCGAAAGTCGGAGGCGGGGGCGGGGGTGTCCCCATGTCCGGCGCGAGCGGCGGCAAGGCTTTGGCGATGGCGTAGGCGATGCCCGCGCCGACCGCCGCCCCCGCGAGCGCGATGAGATAAATAACTGCGTCGGGCGAATCGGTGAACCCGACAATGATCCCGCCGATGACACCCCCGATGACTTCGCAGCCGAACCACAGCAGGACGGTCATAAACTTATACCAACCGCTCTTACGATTCTTCTGTTTGATGATCTCACCGATGCGCCGGGTCAGCATGACGAGCGCGATGATTTCCAGCATGTTGTTCTCCCCGGAGCTTGCCGACGTTGAACTGTGAAATCCGCGACGGCGATTTCACGCGGCGGCGATGCGTTTGAGCAGGGTCGCGCGCACGAGGGTGTTGAATCTTTCGGCGTGCTCGGTCTGCGGCGTCATGCGGCAGCGGTCGAAGAGTTCGAGGCGCGCGCGCGCATTGAGGCGGCAGAGCGCTTCGGCCTGTGAGACGGGCGTCGTGATGTCATCTTGTCCCCAGACGAGCGTGACGGGCTGCGCGAGCCGCGCAAAGGCTTCGCGCGTGTCGGTGTTGAGATAGCCGGAGAGGAAGGCGGCGACGGCGTGCTGCGCGCCCGGTTGATGACTTGTCATGTAGTAGTGCGCGATGAGACGTTCGGTGGCGAAGCGACGATCGTAGAAGAGTCGCTTGCGCGCGTAATCGCGCAGGCTCCGTTCGCTCGTCATCGCGTTGTAGAAGGATTCGCCGAGGACGGGCGAATGGAGCAGCCCGTAGAAGGCCGCGCCGGGCAGGTCGGGGCGCGAATCGAACGCGCCCGCGCCGGTCGGGGCGACGAGCGTGAGCGACGAGACGAGCGCGGGATGCTCGTCGGCGACGCGCACGGCGAAAGCCGCGCTCAAGCCCGCGGCCACGAGATGGGCGGGCGCGCGGCGCGCCTCATCGCCGAGAAAGTCCCTGACGAGCGCAACGTAGAGGTCTGCGGAATAGGGCGCGTTCGCGGGCTTGTCCGAGAGTCCGAAGCCGAGAAAGTCCGGGGCGTAGACGCGAAAGTCGGCGGCGAGCGCGTCGAAGTTTTTGCGCCACATGAAGGACGACGCGCCCGCGCCGATGTCGTGCAGAAAGACGAGCGGCGGGCTGCTCTCCGCGCCCGCCTCGCGGTAATAGATGCCCCCGTAGCGGGATGCGAACGCGCGCGCTTCGCCGCCGAGCGACGCGTCCTCCGGTTCCGCCGCGACGCCGCGCGCGATCGACGCGTTGACGGCCGCCAGCGCGGCCACCCCCGCCCCGCCCGCCACGAAGAGTCCCTTCCAAAACTTTTGCTTCACACTCATAGAAAAAGAGGCTAGAGGTTAGAGGTTAGAGATCAGTTAAAACAAAAACTGGTCTTTACTAACCTCTAACCTCTGACCTCTGACCTCTCAAGCTTAAACGAAAGCGAAGTCGAACTGTTCCTGATGGACGCGTTCGTCGCTCGTGATGTCCACCGCGCCGAGATAGTCTTCGATCTCGGTGAGCACGTCGCTCTCGGTCGAGCGCAGAGCGCGCGCGACTTCGGGGTTGATGCGCAAAGTGGTCTGCTTGATCCCGTCGCCGTTCATGCCGCGCGAGAGGCGGCGCGCTTCGTCGAGGATTTCGTAGCAGATGGTTTGGGCTGACTTGACCAGTCCCGCGCCCTGACAGTATTGGCAGGGGCTACAGAGCGTGCGTTCGAGCGACTGTTTGACGCGCTTGCGGGTCATGATGACGAGGCCGAAATCGTTGAAGGAGAGCACCTTCGTCGGCGACTTGTCATCGCGCAAGGCGTCTTGCAGCGCGCCCATCACGCGGTTGCGGTTGCGCCTGTCCTCCATGTCGATGAGGTCGAGCACGATGATGCCGCCGAGGTCGCGCAGGCGTATCTGGCGCGCGATCTCTTCGGCCGCTTCGAGGTTCGTGCGCGTGATCGTGTCTTCGAGCCGCGTGCCGCCGCGCCCGACGAACTTGCCCGTGTTCACGTCGATGGCAACGAGAGCTTCCGTCTGGTTGATGACGAGATAGCCGCCCGATTTCAACCAGACGCGCGGCTTGATCGCCTTGTCGATCTCGGCCTGCACGCCGAAGGCTTCGAGGATCGGCTCGTCGCGCGTGTAGAGTTTGACGCGTTTGACGAGGCGCGGCTGGATGCGGTTGATGAACTCGACGATCTGCTCGTATTCCTCTTCCGAGTCCACGCGGATGGCCGCGAAGTCGTCCGAGAGTTGATCGCGCAGGATGCGCTGCACGAGGTCGAGGTCTTTGTGCGTGAGCGTCGGCGCTTTCTGCTTCTCGGCCATGCGGCGGATGTCGAGCCACGTGCGGACGAGATAACGCGCATCGTCGCGCAGGTCTTGTTCGCTGATGCCGATGCCGGCGGTGCGAACGATGAAGCCGCCCGAAGGCACGTCCTCCGTCTCGCGGATGTCTTTGATCAACTTGCGCAGGCGCACGCGCTCGCTGTCCGATTCGATCTTGCGCGAGACGCCGACGTGTTCCACCGTCGGCATGTAGACGAGGAAGCGACCGGGCAGAGCGATGTGCGACGTGATGCGCGCGCCCTTCGCCGCGATCGGCTCTTTCGCGATCTGGACGAGAACCTCTTGGCCTTCGCGCAAGAGGTCTGTGATGAGCGGTGTGTGGCGTTCGCGCCGATCGCCGCGTCCGCCGCCACCGCTGCGCCCGCCGTCGCTGCGTCCGCCGCCGCTGCTGCGCCCTGCGACGCCCTCGCTGCTGCCGCCGCTGCGCCCTGCGACGCCCTCGCTGCTACCCTCGGTGCGACCGACGCTATCGGCGGGGCGTTCGCCCCCGGCCGCCGGGCTGCCGCCGCGCTCCGCGCCGCCGCGATCGCCGCGCCCGCCACGGTCTCCGCGCTCATTGCGTTCACTACGTTCGTTGCGCCCGCCGCGCGCTTGGCGGCCTCTCGGTTCGGGGCGCGTATCGGGGCGCGCATCGGGACGTGCATCCGGCCGCGCATCGGGACGCGCTTCGGGACGCGCTTCCGCGCGCGGTTCGGGCTGCGCTTCGGGACGCGCTTCCGCGCGCGGTTCGGGCTGCGCTTCCTGAACATCTTCGACCACGGCCGCCGCGGCCTCTACTGCCGCCACCGGCTCGACTATCTCTTCGGCATGACCGTTCGAGCGATCTTCTTCGCCGCCGTTCTCGCCGGGCGCGCCGCCGGGGCGACGGTTGCGCCGCCGCCCGCCGCGCCGCGCAAATTCATCGCGCACGCGCCGCGACTTAACGCTCGCCTCCGAGTCGGCCAGCGTTTGATCG
>DASVVO010000100.1:0-12150 GCA_036386515.1 Pyrinomonadaceae bacterium | reverse complement strand
CGTCAGCGAAACGGTTGTCCAAGAGTATCTTGAGCATCATCGGCAAGAATCGAATCAGGACAATGACTCGTTCATCCTTGAATGAATCGGACTTTCAGTCCTGCAGAAATCTATGCACTTTCAGTGCATAGTGGTTTAGTTGTAGTCGTTCACGCGAAATAATGTGCTTGTCGGCAGCGGAGGCGTTTAACCCTGACGTGGAGCCGGTAAGGAATCCTTCAGCTAAGTCTTAACGGCGGATCAGCGACCTGCGATCTAAGAACACGCCTTTGCTGAAGATCACCCGACTTTCGAGCCGTCCTTCACCGTGCGACGAACTCTAAGCCTAAAGTGAAGAATAGCGCGCCTCAGCGCACGCTCGGATTCCCAATAATATGGCGCCCTAAAGATTTCTCTTTGTGGAGGCACGGCGTATGCGGGAATAATTACTTCCCGCTGAGGCTCCGCCCGCTGTGCTATTGAAAGAACCTGCTGAGTGATCAGTTCCTTATGAGTAAAGAAAGGAGAGCGACGACCCGTGTACGATCTATCCAGCAGACATAAAATTAGCTGTCCGTCATCTTTGAGCGCCTTGATCATCGTTTCCAGCACTTGCGTATAGAGTCTGGCAAGTTCATCCGGATCATCATCGGTGTTGAATCCATAAGGCGGATCGGTGATGATCAAGTCGCAAGAATTGGGTTCGAGCGAGCATATTTCCGATCTGGCATCGCAAATTTTAATACTAGGCCATGCCTGTGCTTGATTATTGATCTTACTAAGCCTGAGCTTTTCTCTTAATTGAACGAGAGTTTCTGTATGGATTGAACAACTTCTGGAATATCTCCCCTGAAAGGAGACGAAATTTCCGACTACCTCAGGCCGAATCTTCTCTCGCGCTCTGATGTCGATTAACTTGCTTGTATGATTTGCTAATCTTGCCGCTTGTCTTTTATATGCCGTGAACCATTCCTCTTCACCCCTTTCAATATCGGCAATATCCAGCAACGCGGTGCGAAGGGCTAAATAGAAATAGAGACGTTCACGCAAAGATCGCTTTCTCAGCTCTTCCACCTTGAGTCCATTCAGGTATGTATCCAACTTCTTTTTATCCGGCCCTAATTCGTCCAGAAACTTAAGCGCCCATTGATAAGCTTCAACATCGGGATAGGTCGTAGATAAAAATTTTGGTTCACCCGTTTTTTTACTCAGGTGCTCCGATAACTCTACCATTCGGAACTGTTTCCAATATTCCATTAGTTGCTGAATACTTCCGGAGAAGAATTCAAGGTTATCTTCAGTCATCAGCGCGGCCAGCGGTGAAATGTCGCTACACTTCAAAAGAACGTTCGAGAACTTATGTGCTTCCAGCCAGGTGGTTCCCGTTCCGACAAAAGGATCGCCAATGGCAAGTTCTTTAAAGCCATTCTCTCTATAAAGCACCGGGAATTCCGCTAAATTGAGCATCGCCGCTAAAAGTGAATGCGGTATCGTTGTCGGGGCGCGCCAGGCCGGCTTGTTTTCTTCAAAAAGATGATACGGATGTTCATTCAGGTATTGCTGCTCATAACAGATGTAATAGCGGTCTTCACCGCGATTTTTAATGTTCTGCCCGATTGAATGATCCATCAAAAGCCAGACTGTTCTTAACGGATCAACTTGTTCTTTGGCCGGATCGACTTTGACGTGGGATGGGTCGCTATCGAATGAGGTGATGCCCCTTAGCTTCCCAAATACCATTTTAGGATTGCCGGGTTCTTGGACGATGAGTTTGCCTTCATAGTCCTTTCTCAGGTCTTTGAGAATTTCAACTACGCGCTGAGACCCCATATAGAATTTTTCGATAAATAATTTGACATCATTCAAACCATCTCGAAAATATTCTTCTCTTACTTGATCATATCGAGAAAAGTCCTCGTGCGTGTAAGCGGTAAACAAGACGGGTTTGTCAGTATGAGGCGGCAGCGTCAGGTGCTTATCCAGGGCTGTATACAAATATTCTTTATTTGTTTTCTCGATATTCCTGATAATTATTAGACGACCGCAAGAGTGGATATAACCTGAGGAGGCGCAAATAGAAAGGAGATCGATCTCCAGGTGCGGGGGAATAAATACGGCGCACGATCCAAAGAAGCTATCGATCACCACGTGCCTGACAATGACAGACGCATAAAGGTCTGCAATGAGCTGATAGCGATCCTTAATTTTATCTTTAGGAAAGGAGTCGATAATTCCTTTAATGCCATCTTTGAACTCCGCAGTTGATAAAAACTGTAGATCATAAAACGGCTCTTTATTCGACTTGCTATAACAATGGGTGCGAATTAGCGATAACAATTCTGCGAATTGAATATTCGTGATCTTGAGGTTCTTGCGGAACAGAAAAAAGAATGAAGACCCCCTTTCACGAAACCACTTACGGAAGAATATTTCAGCGGAGAAATCACCTACATCTTGATGTTCCGCATCAAGGTCTGGCTTTTGCTTGGAAGTTGTGTCTGCGGATGGACTGGATGAGGATAGGATTTCTATTAGCGTGGTTTTGAATTCAGCGTCAGGTGTGAGGTCAGACATCCTAATCTCCTTGGCAGATATTTTGTCTGTGCGAGGTATATAAACACTGAATATACATGGCACGGCTTGACCCTGCCTAAATCACAGACAAGGTCAATATACTTAGACAAAGCAAGTCACTCAGAATTTCTTCTGAGTGACTTGAACGAACCTAAATATAGAATGGCTTATAACTTGAGTCGCTAATAACTGTCAATAGTATTGCGCCTGGTTGACGTGAGATTGTGCTTAACGGGAAGGAATTTAGAGGATAGGCAGTTTATATAATTATTGAAAAGGGAATAATGACCAAATTCGGTTTCCGAACTGACCAGCTACATTTAGCGCACGGAAAACTCCGGTGACTGGGCACACTGCGCGAAAGTAGTAGCATCGAATGCAAGCCGCATCCGACCGTGCCCATAGAAAACGAGTAAATTGAGGTATCAGGCCTCCACCTCAACTCAATCACTATCCCCTTTGCAAAGACCTTACTGTCAAGCAGGAAATATGTCTGATTTTATAAGAAACGCAAGTGCCGATTATGGAGGTATCCAGCCGACTCAAGCCTTACACTGATATAAACCACAACATGCATCTCCCAATCGTCAATTGGCGCTCAACCGAGTCAATGGCTGTTATGCGCAGATGAGGACTTTATGTGTCATAAACACTACTGGCGAAGTTAGAAGATGGAAAATTTAATGGTTAGATATTTCTTGGGATTCTGGCGAAAGTCGTAGAGGAGTTTGACGGATTCCGAGGAGAGTTGATTGACGTTGTTGTAGAGGGCTTCGTCGGTGAGGAGTTTGCCGGCCGTGCCTTCGCCGCGTTGGATGCCGGTGATGATGTTGTCGATGCGTTCGGCGGAGGTGTTGAAGCGGGCGATGGCGGCGCGGGCGTCGTTATAGAGGGCTTCGTCGGTGAGGAGCTTGCCGGCCGTGCCGCGTCCCTGCCGGATGTCGGCGGTGATCTTGTTGATCTCTTCGACGGAGGTGTTGAAGCGGGCGATGGTGGCGCGGGCGTCGTTGTAGAGGGCTTCGTCGGTGAGAAGCTTGCCGGCCGTGCCGCGCCCCTGCCGGAGGTCTTCGGAGATGGCCTGAAGTTGCGCGCTGACGGCGTTGACGTTGTTATAGAGCGTGGGGTCGTTGATGAGCTTGCCGGCCGTGCCGTCGCCGCTGCGCAGTTGGCGCATGATGCCCTGGGTTTCGCGGATGGTCACGTTGAGGTTGTCGTAGAAGGCCTCGTCGTTGACGAAACGGCCGAGCGTGCCCTGGCCTTCGTTGATCTTGCGCGTGATGTCGGTGACCTGTTGGGAGAGTTGGTTGAGTTGGCCGACGAGTTCGTTGCCGGACTCGGTGAGTTGCGACATGCCGCCCTCGGTCGTGGTGGGGAGGCTCTGGCCTTCCTGAACGGGGTTGCCGAGCGAAGTGCCGGGGGTGATGTTGATGATACGGTCGCTGCCGAGCAGGCTGGGGGTCGCGAGTTGGGCTTTCGAGTCGGTGCGGACGAGATCGGTGACGGCCTTGCCGTCAATTTTGCTGTCGAGCGCGATGACGGCTTCGACCTTCGGGGCGTTCGGGTTGTCGCTCGGCGGCAACAGGCGCACGTCGTCCACCTTGCCGATACGCACGCCCGCGAGCCGCACCTCGCCGCCGGGGCGCAAGCCCTCCGCCGTCAAAAACTGTGCCTTCAGACGAACCTTGCGCGCGAACGAGATGTCTCCCGACGCCTGGAGAATCAGGAAGATCAAGACCGCGATGGCGATGATGACGAAGAGGCCGACGCGCAGTTCGCGAAAACCGATGGTCTTTTTCGTTGGAGGCATAAGTTATGAGGGATGAGGGCGGAGGGATTAATCGAGGGATGAGGGATGAGGGGTGAGGGATGAACAAAACAAAATTCTGCTTTGTCTGATTCATCCCTCCGCCCTCATCCTCATCCTTTTATTTCATCCCACATCCTTCATCCTTGTCCTTTCAGTGTCCGCGCAAAAATTTCTTGATGTACGGGTCTTCGGTTCTTTTGAGCATCTCGTCGGTGCCGCTGAAAATGATGTGGCCTTCCTTCATCATCATCAATTTGGTGTTGATGAGACAGAGCCGCTCGCCCTCCTGCTCGAAGATGACTTCGCCCGCGTCGTTGACGGCGGCAAACTCGCGCGAGAGATATTCGACGTTGTTCATCTCGTGCGTGACGAAGATCGAGGAAACGTCTTCGAGGTCGCGCAGTTTGATGGCGAGTTCGCAGATGGTGCGGGCGGTGGGCGGGTCGAGTCCGGCGGTCGGCTCGTCGAACATGACGATGGTCGGGCCGCCGACGAGCGCGCGCGCGATGCCGACGCGACGACGCATGCCGCCCGATAATTCGGCGGGCATCTTGTCGATGGCGTCTTCCAGGTTGACGAACCGGAGCATGCGGCGCACTTCCTGTTCCACCTCTTCCTCAGGGATGCCCTGTTCGTGCAGGCGATAGGCGACGTTCTCGTAGACGGAGAGCGAATCGAAAAGCGCGCCTTCCTGAAAAACCATGCCGAAGTTTTTGCGCACGCGCATCATCTCGGCCTCGGTATAGTCGGTGATGTCTTCGCCGTTGACGAGAATCTGCCCGGCATCGGGTTTGAGCAGGCCAAGCACAAGCTTGATCGTTGTGGACTTGCCGCACCCCGAACCGCCGAGGATGATCTTGGTTTCGCCCTTCGCCACTTTGAAGCTGAGACCTTCGAGCACCATGCGGCCGTCGAAGGCCAGATGCACGTCGCGAAACTCGATGGCGGGCGTGATGCGCTCGCTATCGTCTTCGGCCGCGAAGGTGGATTCGGCCGCCGCCGCGCTGACGCGGTTGTCGGCCGTGGGCGCGTCGGGGGCGTGCGAAATTTCGATGTCGGTGGAGGCCATACGTGTCAGAGCGTAAAACTCAAGTGCCCGGCATGTCCAGAATAACCTGTAATGCTTTGGCAAGGAAGAAGTCGGCGATGATGACGACGATGGACGAGGTGACGACGGCCGAAGTGGTCGAGCGGCCGACGCCGACCGTGCCGCCCTCCGTGCTCAAGCCCTTGTAACAGGAGATGCTGCCGAGGATGAGGGCGAAGACGAGCGGCTTGATGACGCCGCCGATCATGTCGTCGAAGGTGATGCCGTAGCGCACGGAACTGAGAAACGTCGCGCCCGATTGACCGTAGAGCGAAGTCGCCACCGCGCCGCCGCCGATGATGCCGACCACGTCGGCGGCCACGGTCAACAGCGGCAGCGTGATAAAGAGCGCGACGAGGCGCGGGGCGACGAGTTTGCGCACGGGGTCTGTGCCGAGCGCGCGCATGGCGTCGATCTGTTGCGAAACGACCATCGAGCCGAGTTCGGCGGAGATGGCCGAGCCGACGCGCCCCGTCACCATCAAGGCGGTCAGGACGGGGCCGAGTTCGCGCACGAGCGAGAGCGCGACGAGGTAGCCGGTTTGATCCTGCGCGCCGTAGTATTTGAGCGTCGGGAAGGTTTGCAGGGTGAGCACGCCGCCGGTGAAAAATCCCGTCAGGATGATGATCGTGAGCGAGCCGACGCCGATCACGTCCATCTGCGCGATCATCTCGTTGAGATAGGACGGACGGCGGAAGAGCCTGCGTATGGCGCGCGCCACCAGCAGACTCGTCTCCTGAACTTCCAGCAGGGAACGTATGGCAATGTTCATGTGTGAACTTTAGAAACTCGCAAATGCGCCCGCTGATTGGGGTCGCCCACCGCGACGGCGCGTCTCAAAGAATTATCCGCGAACCGCGATAGACGTTGACCTGTGCATGACTGTTGATGTAGGGCGCGCAGACAGACCCAGCGAGACGTGCATGATCGAGCCAGACAATGATGCGCAATAACTGGGCAAGGCGTCAAGCGGGCGTCAGGGAGAAAGTTGAAAGGCGCAGGGCGAAAAGGTGAAGGGAAGGCGCGGATGCTTCCCGGCTACACTTTCGGCTTGCGGCTTGTCGCCTCGTGGCCTACGGCTTCAGGTCGCGCGGAGGGTCGGGGCGGCGTTCGCGCGGGGAGGGCGGGGCGGGCGCGTTCTGTTCGTTCAATAAGCGTTGCCGCCGCTGTTGCTGTTGTTCCTGTCTGCGCCGCTGCCTCCTGTTGCCGAAGCGCGCGGGCGCGTCGCCGGGCAGGTCGCCGGGTTGCGCGGGAAGTTGATCCGGTGGTTCGCGGTGGGCGCGGGGCTGGCGTTGGAGGCGGCGGAAGGCGTCGAGTTGTGCGGGCGTGAGCACGCGCCGGATGCGGAGTTCGGTGAGCGAACGCAGGCGCACGACGGCCGTTTGCGCCGCGCCTAACTCGCGCACGCGTTCTTCGATGAAACTCTCGCCGGGGTTGGCGGAATAGATGGCCTCGTCGAGCGCGCGGCGAGCCGCCCGGAGACGCGCGCCGAGCAAGCGGCCTTGCGGTTCGGTCTCGCGCCGGATCGCGTTGATCTGCGCGCGTTGTTCGGGTGTCAGATTCAGGATGCGGAGCAGACCGGCGGCGTTCGCGCCGCGTCGTCTCGCGTCCAACTCGCGTTGCGCCCCCGGCGTCCGCGTGGCCGCGTTCCCGTCCTGCGCGCGCGCCACGGCGGCCACGCCCGCCGCCACAAACATGGCGAGCAGGACGGGGGCGAGCAAAGCAACTTTGCGCCTGCTCGATTTCTGTTTGAACTCTTTCATCCGTTCTCAAAGGCGCGCCGCGTCGAAGGTCGGGTCGCGGCGCGGCTTAATTCGCCTCGCTCAAAAGATCATAGAGACGTGGCGCGTCCTCTTCGTCTCTTTCGACGCGCCGTGATTTCGGCGGCGCGTCGGAGGCGGGAGAGGCGCGCCGTTCTCGCCGCGACTTGTCGGGCGTCGAGAGCGTCCGAGACGCCGACGCCGGTTCGAGCGTCCCGATGGCCTCGATGAGATTCGCGGCGCGACTGTCGTCCAACTGGGCGCGCGTGTCTTCGAGTTCGCGCAAGGCCGCGTCGCGCTCGGCGACGAGTTTGTCCAACTCCGCTTGTGAAGAGACGGCTGCGCCCGGCGCGGTAACTTGCGACGCCGGCCGGGGCTGCGCCCGACGACGCAGGCGCGTGCTGAAAGCCAGCCCGCCGTCATCGTCCCACCTCACTTCGGCGTTGGCCGCGGCGAGCGCGACGAGCGCGCAGACGGCGAGCGCGGCGGCCGTCACACCCGCGCGCAACCAGAGCGGCGAGAGCGTGAAAAACTCTCGGAGGGCGGCGCGCGCGGAACGTCGCGGCACGGCGGCGCGGCTCGCGGCGTCGCGCCGCGCTTCCGGCGCGACGATGTCGGCGAGCGAGAGTGCGGGCGCGTTCCGCAGAATCTCCGCGCGCCACTGGCCGACGCCCTCGCGCACCTCGCCGAAGGCGGCGAGTTCATCGCGGCACGCGCCGCAGCGTGCGAGGTGCGCGTCGAAACTCTCGCGCTCGGCGCGACCCGCTTCGCCGTAAAAATAGGCGACGAGTTCTCCGGCGCGTTCGCAGTTGTTAATCTTCGTCGTGTCGTTCATAACTTCATGTTCCTCGCTACGCTTCACACGCGCGCCGCCTGCGCGCCGTATTTTTCGAGTCGCAGACGCAGTTGCTTGAGCGCGGTGTAGAGGCGGCTCTTGACCGTGCTGAGGGGCACGTCGAGCGCGTCGGCGATCTCTTGAAACGTCAGTTCCTCGAATTCCTTCATCACGATCACCTGGCGCAGTTCCGGCGGCAGAGCCGACACCGCGCGCCTGACGGCCGCCGTGCGCTCGCGCCCTTCGGCCTGTCGCGCGGGCGAGCACCCTGCCGGGGCGGCAAACTTTTCGTCGCCCGCCGCCGTCTCCGCTTCGAGCGAATGCTCGGCGCGCGTGCGCGCGCGTCGTTGGCGCGTGAGACACTGGTTGACGGCGATGCGGTGCAGCCACGAAGAGACTTTCGCCTCGCCGCGAAAGCCGTGGAGATTGCGGAAGGCGGCGATGAAGGTCTCCTGGGTGGCATCGCGCGCCTCCTCGTCGCGGCCGAGGATGCCGTAGGCGAGCGCGAAGATGCGCCGCTCCCAGCGACGCACGATCTCGCCGAACGCATCCGCGTCGCCCGCGAGCGCACGCTCCACGATCTGTTCGTCGCTCGTTCCAGCCGTCTCCATTACACGTCTCTTCCGCTCGCCCCGCCCCGTTTCGGCGCGCGCAACCGGCGCGCTCAACTCTATTTAGACGCGAGTTACGCGCCCGTGGCCGAAAATATTGCACCGGACGCATCTCGCGCGTATACCGGATGAGCAAAGTTAGCAGATTTACCTGGATTATCGCGCGGGCGCGGGCGGCGGATTGTTCGCATGAGCGTTGACACCGCTCTCCCGGACTTCGTACTATGAAATTGGCCTTTCGCGTGCGTCGCCGCCGGCCGTCCTGAAGTTCGCTTGCTTGTCCCGCTTTAACTTTCTTCCTCTCGTAACCTGGCATCGCCCGATTTCCGTCTCTCTAAACTTACGCAATCTACATGTTTGAACGTTACCGGCGCGTGCGCCTGCTCTACATCGTGCTCGGCACTCTGCTCGTGGTCGGCCTCGTCCCGCTCGGCCTCGCGGGCTGGATGCTCTCGAATCGCAGCGCGAACGAACTGCGCTCGGTCGAAGGCCGCTATCAAGCGCAACTCGTGCAAGACAAGGCGCGCCAGATCGAACTCTACGGCCAACGCTACCGCGACGTGGTGACGGGACTGGCGCGCGCCTTCGAACTCGCGGGCGGCGTCCGCGTGATCGGCGAGGAGGGCGGCGACGCGCGCCTGCAAAAGTCGGTCGTGGACGACCCGAACCTGCTCGCGCTCGCCATCCTGCCGGTCGGCACCCTCCCGCACGTCGCCTACAAGCCGGACGTGATCGGTCGTGAAGAACTCAACGAGCGCGTCGGCGAAGTGCTCGCGCGCATGAACGGGCGCGGCCTCGTCCTCACGCGCCCGCAGTTGATCCGTTCGAGTCAGGAGATGAGTTTGACGATCGCCGCGCCCGTCATGGGCGGCGCGAATGGCGAAGAGGTGGTGGCCGCCGTGGCCGCCGTCATCTCTTTCAACGAAGTCTTCGCGGCGGTGCAACAGCCCACTTCCAAGAGCGAGAGCGAACTGCTCGAACAAGGCTTGCCCGTGATCTTCGTCGTCGATGCGACGGGTCGCGCGGTGGCGCACCCGGACAAGCGCGTCGCCTACGCCGAGCGTTCGATGGTTGATCTCAAGATCGTGCAGAATTGGATGGACACCGGCACGCAGGTGCAATCGCTGCTCGAACCCTTCACGACCGAACGCGACGGACGGCCGCTCGCCATGCTCGGCGCATACGCCACCGCCGAACTCGACGCGGGCGCGCGCCTCGGCGTCATCGCCATTCAGGACGAACGCGCCGCGCTGCGCTCCGTCACGGATATGCGTAAGCAGACGTTTCTGATCAGCCTGCTCGCCGCCACCTTCGCGCTCCTCGCCGGTTTCCTCTTCGCCAAACAACTCACGCGCCCCGTCAGCGACCTGGCCGAAGCCGCCGGGCGCATCGCCTCCGGCAACTTCGCGCAGCGCATCCAGGTACGCAGCCGCACCGAACTCGGCGAACTCGGCACCTCGTTCAACACGATGACCGATCATCTCGAACAGTACGTCGAAGACTTGCGGCGGGCGGCGGAGGAGAATCGGCAGTTGTTCGTCGGCACGGTCAAAGCTCTCGCCGCCGCCATTGACGGCAAAGACCGTTACACGCGCGGCCACTCGGAACGCGTCGCGCGTTTCTCCATCGCCATCGCCGAACGGCTCGGTCTGCCGGACGACGAGATCGAAGCCCTGCGTATCAGCGCGCTCCTGCACGATGTCGGCAAGATCGGGATCGACGACAAGGTCTTGAAGAAACCGGCGAAGCTCACGGACGAAGAGTTTGAGATCATGAAGACGCACCCGCAAAAAGGGTTCAAGATCATGTCGCAGATTCCGGCGATGCGCGAGTTTCTGCCCGGCATGTACATGCACCACGAGATGATCAACGGCGAAGGCTACCCGCAGGGCTTGCGCGGCGACGAGATTCCAATGCAGGCGCGCATCGTCTCCGTCGCGGACACCTTCGACGCCATGACGACCGACCGCCCCTACCAGAAGGCGATGGAACTCGGCGACGCCCTCGCGTGCATCAAGACCTTTATCGGCACGCGCTACGACGAACGCGTCGTGGACGCGCTCGTCGAGGCGTGCGAATTGGGACGAATCAACGCGGTGGGCGTCAGAACGCGCCCGCGCCGCGCCGTGGAGCAACCGGCGGAGCAGACGTTGGAGCAACCGGCCGGAAGCATCCCGCCCAACGCCGAACCGGCGGTCGAGCAGACGCAGGTCGCGTAGCCGGTGCGACGTTGAGAGACGTTTCCTGAGAAGCAGGTTGAAAAGTAAAGCTGTGTTTGTCCCGGAGGGACAATTGATAATAGCCCGGCCATTTATGGCCGGGATTGCGAACGTACCTTTTACATGGAGTCCCGGAGGGACGATTGAATGTTCATCGCCATTCAATCGTCCCTCCGGGACTCAATACTTTATCCGGCCACCTGATCCCGGCGATAAATCGCCGGGCTATTATCAACCGTCCCTGCCGGGACTATTATCAACCGTCCCTGCCGGGACTATTATCAATCGTCCCTGCCGGGACTGTTCAAACAGCTTCTCAGAAGTCGATATCTCTCGTTTACTCCGGCGTCAGGAGTTTCGCGTGTTCGCCCGTCGAGAGGGCGAGTTGCCGGCGTCCCGCGCGTTTCATATACACGTCAACCACGCCGAACCGCCCGTTGTAGCCTCCGGCGCGCGAACGCGCTTTGAGCGTGACGAGTCCGGTGACGAGGGCGGCGTCGCCCGCTCCGGCGCACGCCTCGTTTGACCGCGATGACGGCACAGTAATATTCTTCGTCAAGTCTTGTATATCTCCACTTGTGCCCGACGAGGTTAATTCCGATGCTGCGTCAAGCTATTGTTGTATCCATCCTGCTCTCGCTCTGCCTCCAACCCGCGCGCGCCCAACAGCCGACGCCGACGCCGAACCCCGCCGACAAGCGGACGGAGCAGTTGGAGGAGGCGCAGAGGCGAGCCGAGGCCGACAAGCGCGCCGACAAGTGGGACGTGGAAGGCGACCACGGGCCGACGACCAAAGTTGAGTTCGACACGGACGAGGGCACCTGGATGAGTTGCGACGTGTCGCCCGACGGCGCATCGCTAATCTTCGATCTGCTCGGCGACATCTATCGCATGCCCGCCGGGGGCGGGCGCGCCGAGTTGCTGTCAGGCGGCGTCTCCTGGGAGTCGCAGCCGCGCTACAGCCCCGACGGCAAGTCGATCGCGTTCACCTCCGACCGCGACGGCGGCGACAACATCTGGCTCATGGACGCGGACGGCAAGAACCGCCGCCAGTTGACGAAAGAGACGCTGCGCCTCGTCAACAGTCCGGCGTGGACGCCCGACAGTCAATACGTCCTCGTGCGCAAGCACTTCGTAGATCAACGCTCGCTCGGCGCGGGCGAGATTTGGATGTACCACACGGGCGGCGGCGGGACGGGCGTGCAGATGACGGAGAAGTCGAGTTGGACGGCGAACGTCGGCGAGCCGGTCATCGATCCGCAAAAGCGTTTCATCTAC
>DASVVO010000099.1:0-18037 GCA_036386515.1 Pyrinomonadaceae bacterium | reverse complement strand
CCCCCACGGCCGCTTTCGTTTTACCGTCGAACCGGCTGACGAAAGTTTGCCTAGTTCGAGTAGTTGGGGTTGGGCGCGATGGTGAACGGCCCATCGACGCCGGTGCTGTTGAAGGCCGTGACGACCTTGTAGAGCACGAGGTTGGTCGGCGACCCGGTGAAGTTGACGATGCCGGGGCCGGAGTTGTTCGAGATGACGGAATCGACCACGCGCAGTTGCACAGCGTCCTCCATGCCGATGCCGCCGCCGGGGCTGGACGGCCCGCTCACGGGGATGCGGAAGCCGTTGCTCTGGATTTGCGAGCGGGAGATGACGACCTGGCCGAAGTCGGTCAGGTAAATACCGTAGTCGCGGTTGTTTTCAATGCGGCAGTTGTCGATGTTGATGCGCGTGCTGCCCGCGCTGAAGATGCCGCGCGCGAAGTTGCGAATGACGAGATTGCGCAACGTGACGACGGTGGTGGGGGTCGAGTTGGAACCGTTATAGATGACGATGCCGTAACCGGCCTGGCGGGCGGTGTTGCCGCCGGCCGGGTCGCCCTGAAGCACCGCGTCGATGTTGGCTTCCACGCCGGGCGCGGCTTCAATCGTCACGTTGCCGGGGTTCGCGCTGCCTTGATCGGGGTATTCGGGAATGGTCTGGCCGATGAGCAAAAATTCGGCGAAGCGTCCCGACTTCACGATCGTGATGCGGCCGTTGTTGTTCGCGCCGGTTCCGGCGGCGGCTCCCGTGCCGGGGCCGAGCGCGGCTTTAAGCGTGCCGAAGATGCGGTCTGCGCCGTCGGTGTCTTCGGCCGTGCCGATGCGGCCGTCGCCGTCGTAGTCGCCGCAGGTGCCGGCGGTGACGATGGTCGTGCCGGGCACGGGGCTGTCACAGTTGCCCTCGACCAGGACGGGGTGGTTCGCCGAGACGTTGACGCTGCTCAGGCTGCCGCTCACGGCCACCAACGCCATGAGCGCAACGGCGTACAAGCCCGCGCGCAGGAGGCCGGGGAAGGTAAAAGCTCTAGGAGATTGTTTCATCGTTTTTCTCTTTCTCTTCAAATGAGTGTAGGGCGAAATTCGCACGCCGGACGCTCAGCCCATATCGGGCGTCCGCGCAAATGCTCTGGGTTCGTGGCAAGATTGCCGTGGATGTGTCATGTCGGCGGCGGCGCATCAACCGCCGGTCGGGAATTAAGTTCCATGAACGAAGCGTTCCGCGTGCTTAATTTCCCTGCCGGTCAACGTCTCCACTCTCGGCAAGGACACACGGAAAAGGGATAGACTTCAACCCGGTGTGCTCGATGTACGTTTACAAATGTGGTGTGGATTTAACACAGTCCGCTATTGCAGGTCAAAGAAAAAGTTTCCCACGGCGCGCGTCTCCGCATCAGAGTTAGCCTCCGGCGCGCAGAGAAACCGCGTGCGCCGGCCGTTCGCAAAATAAACGCGCGCACGGGGCAAACCCCGCGCACCGCACCGACTCTCTAAACGGAGACGGCGCGCCGCCGGAGTCTCCGGCGCGAGAGCGGGCGACGCGTGGAACCGAAATGAAGCGGATTTTAATTATCGAGCGGACGTATCCGCGGAGAATAGTTATGCGAGCAATGATCACGGCAATTTTAACTTGTGCGGTCTTGGCCGCTTCGACGCCCTCGGCCTTCGCGCAGGGACGCACGCGGACGACCGGCGGCGGCGGCGTCAATACTTCATCCGCTCCGGCGACGACGCAGCCGCTCTGTCGAACGGCGTCCTTGGCGATGCCGGGAGCGGACATCGGCGCGAAGATCAACGCGTGCGACGCCGCGCTCGGCGCGGACAGGGCGGGCGGCGAGATTCACGTCAACGGCGGCGGCACGATCTCCACTTACGTCAACCTCTCGCGCGGCCGCACGCTCTGGTTCCACGCCGGGACTTACACGCTGCACCAGGCCTTCACCGGCAACCCGTCGCAGGATATTCAGACCGAGTTGGGGATGATTCGCTATCGCGACGACGTGACGATCAAAGGCGACGGCTGGGAGTCGATCATCGTCGAACCGCCCATCACGAATCGCCCGACCGTCTTCGCGCCCTACGTCTCTTCGGTGCTGACCAACGGCGGCTACTTCCACGGCGTCACGCGCAACGTCGCCATCCGCGACTTGCAGATCAAAGGGCAGCAGAAGGCCGCCTCGAACGGCACTTATTCCACCATCGAGATCGGGAACACTCACGGGATGGTGGTCGAAAACGTGTTCCTCAACCAGACGACGGGCAATGGCATCACGGCGGGCGGTTCGGCGCAATCCTCCTCGCCCGGCGGGTGCGGCGGCGCGGGCGTCGAGCGCGAATGCGCGAGCGGCATCGTGATCAGAAACAACCGCCTCTTTCAAGTTCAGAATCAGGGCTTGAACGTCGTCAACGGCCGCAACGTGCAGATCGTCAATAACGTCATCAAAGATCATAACCGCATCTCCGGGAGCAACGGCGCGGGGATCGACATCGAAACGAACACGGTTTCGGATACGGCGAAGGAGATCAGGATCGAGGGCAACATGCTCGACTTCTCAAACTCGCCGCAGCCTTTCGCCGGCAACGGCATCAACGTGCAATCGTCCGGGCAGGCGGACTACGGCCCCGTGGAGGTGCGCAACAACACCCTCATCGGCAGCGCTTTGACGCCGGGGCTGCAAGCACACATGGTTTACGGCATCTTCGTTTCGGCGGGGACGCGCAAAGTCACCCTCGCCAACAACAAGATTCAGCGCACGACCAATTGCGGCATTATCGTCTACGGCTCGGAGCACGTTATTCAGGATAACGAGTTGACGGGCGTGAGCGGCGGCGGAAACATCGCGATCAGTCTGATGGGGGTGAAGAACTCACGCATCAGCCGCAACAAGGTGAAGATTCACCCGGCGGCGCACGGGACGAGCGACCTGATCGCGGAAGCGAGCGGGACGGGCGCGAACAATAATATCTTCGAGGGGAATATCGCCGACACGCCTCCCGTAGTCGTCGGCGCGGCGTCGAAGATCGCTTCGCACCAGAGGTGGGGGAGCGCGGCGCGCTAGACCGTGCCCGTGCGTGCCGGTAGCATGACGATTCCGGCGAGACCCCGGCGGCGAGAGCAAAGGCACACCGCCGGGCGTAAGCTGAAACGCGGATTTGAAGGTTGAGCGCGTTCGCCGATAACAGAGGGGCGGGCGAAGCGAACTCTCGCGTTCGCCTCACCCGCCCCCAATCCGCCCCCAAGGGAAACTTCGCCCCGCCCGCCCGAACTTTCGCGTCTAACCGATTGAAAGCCTGCGCTTGATTTTTTTGGTGATCTCCGAGAATTCGCCGCGTTGGAGGTGTGTGATGAAGCGGCTGGCGGAGGTCGAAGTGTTATACCCGCTGTTTCTCAACACGTAGGGTTGATCCGTCCAGTCGCCCCATTCGGTGCCCTCGGCCAATTTCCGGAAGACTATCGAGCGCGGCGAAAAATCGGCCTCGCATCTCCACTGCGGCTGTTCCGCCAGTACGTCTCTCATGTAGGCGCAGGGCTGTAGTTGAATGTCGTCGATGATGAGCAGGCCGCCGATCTTGAGCCTGCCCGCCGTGTAGAAGAAATCGATGAAGGGCGAGGGGAAGCCGTGCAGCCCGTCGATGAGAACGAGGTCGAGGGGCGTCGGGTCGAGGCGCGGCAAGGCGAGCGCGGACGGCTCACAGACGAAATTCATGTTCCCCACGTCGATGCCCTGCGAACGGCAATAGTCCTGGATGCGCTCGATCTCGCCGGCCACGGGCGTGATAGCGGTGTGGTGCGCGCCCTTCATGGCGAAGAGGATGGTGGAGACGCCCGCTCCCGTCTCAAGCGTGTGCGAGTCGGCGTTGATGCGCGAATCGATAAAGGTCAGGACTTGCGGCGCGAGACCCATCTGCATGAATTCTTCGCCGCCGCCGGGGCGGTGGATGGGGGGCGGATTGTCTAATAGTTCGGTGATGTTCACGATGTCTCCAAATAGGTCAACCGGCGAGACGTTGCCGCCTCAAGACCTCTTTCTCCCTGTCTTAAATATGTAGATGCCCGCCATCCGTGTCCCTACTTGAACGGGACGCGCGCGCGCGTGAATTTGTCTGCGCCGACACACCTCGCCCCCCGAAGATAGAGTTGCTTGTAAATGTTGGGTTCTGCTAGTTGTCGAATCAATCAAGTGACGGAGTATAGGTGCGCGTTTGAAAGAGTGTCAAGAAACGCTAACTGCGGCGAATGCCCCCCGCGTGCCTTGTGCTAGACTTGAAGACCGTGTGCGTGCGAGTTTAAATCTTACCGGAGCGAAGTGAAGCAGACGTGATCTTCAACGAAGCGAAACTGGCGGGCGCGTTCGTCATCGAGCAGGAGTTGTTCGCCGACGAACGCGGGTTCTTCGCTCGCAGCTGGTCGGCGCGCGAGTTCGAGGCGCACGGGTTGGACGCGCGCCTCGTCGAGTGCAACATCTCTTTCAATCATCGCCGGGGCACGCTGCGCGGAATGCACTTCCAAAACGCGCCGCACGCGCAACCCAAACTCGTCCGCTGCACGATGGGCGCGATCTACGACGTGATCATTGACCTGCGCCGCGAATCGGAGACTTTCAAGGAGTGGATCGGGGTCGAGTTGACGGCCGCCAATCGCCGGATGCTCTACGTGCCCGCCGGCTTCGCACACGGTTTCCAGACGCTCGCCGACGACACCGAAGTGTTCTATCAGATGTCGGAGGCGTTCGCGCCGGAATGCGGGGGCGGCGTCCGGTGGGACGATCCGGCCTTCGGCATCGCGTGGCCTGACAACGGCGGCGCGGAGCGAATCATCATCGCGCGGGATCGGGAATACCCGGATTTCGCTTCCTGAGTTTTTCGGGGCGCGTCGCCGCCGCAGCAGACGCCGCCGCGACGAACCCCTCACGAATACTTACGCTAACGCCGCCTTCGCACGCGCGCCCGCTAAATTCGGGACGCCCGGCCGGGGCGGTTTTTTTTGCCGGTTCGGGAGATGGATTCAGCCCCGGCCGGGAGGCGTTCGAGGCCGTTGTGGCCTGTGCTTGACGGTGCTGTCCCATTTGGCTAAACTGCTGGGTCATTAAGAAAACCCCCTCCATGCGCGCATTCCGCCGATGAATTTGTGGGGTGATGCGTCTACAAACAGCGATACAAAATTGCTTCATTCTTAAAACACGAAATTGCCGCAACCGGGCACGGATAGAAATTTCACCTTGCACCAGTCTGCCGAAATCCTGATGAGCACTGCGATTAGCCCGGAGACATTACACACGCCGCCCGCGCCGCGCCTGCCGGAGAAGCCGCTGGTGGTCGTGGCGGCGCGCGAATCCTGGGTCGGCATCAATCTTCGGGATTTGTGGACGTATCGTGAGTTGCTCTACTTCCTGACGTGGCGCGACGTGAAAGTGCGTTATAAGCAGACGTTGCTGGGCGCGGCGTGGGCTTTGCTGCAACCGCTGTTGTTGATGCTCATCTTCACCTTCTTTTTCGCCCGGCTGGCGGGCATCGACTCCGGCCGCGTGCCTTATCCTCTCTTCGCCTACGCCGGGTTGTTGCCGTGGACTTTCTTCGCCAACGCCGTCGCCAACGGCGGCAACAGTCTCGTCGGCAGCACGAACCTGATCACGAAGGTCTATTTCCCGCGCATGTTCATCCCGGCGGCGGCCGTCGGCGCGGGTCTGGTCGATCTCGCCATCGCCTTCGGGATGCTCATCGTGCTGATGATTTACTACGGCGTGGAACTGCAACGCGGACTCGTGTGGCTGCCCGCGCTCGTCGTGCTGACGACGCTGCTCGCGCTCGGCGTCGGGATGTTGATGTCGGCCTTCAACGTCAAGTACCGCGACATCCGTTACGCGCTGCCGTTTATGATTCAGGTCTGGATGTTCGCCTCGCCGGTTATTTATCCCATCCCGGACAGTTGGCGTTGGCTGCTCGCGCTGAACCCGATGACCGGCATCATCGAAGGCTTTCGCGCGGCTCTCTTCGGGCAGCCCGTGGACGGGTTCGCGCTCGGTTTGTCCGCCGCCATCACGCTCGTCCTGCTGGTCTGCTCGGCCTTCGTCTTCACGCGCATGGAAAAGAGCTTCGCCGACGTGATTTAGCAAACAGATGAAACCGATTATCAAGGTCGAGGGTTTGGGCAAGCGCTATCGCATCGGCGCGCAACAGTCTCCTTACGGGAGCCTGCGCGAGACGCTGGCCGGCGCCGTGCGCGCCCCGCTCAAACTCTTTCGGCGCAACGCGAACGGCGCGCCGCCGACCTTTTGGGCGGTCAAGGACGTGAGTTTCGAGGTGCAGCCGGGCGAAGTGGTCGGCATCATCGGGCGCAACGGCGCGGGCAAATCCACCCTGCTCAAGCTGCTCTCGCGCATCACCGAGCCGACGACCGGGCGCATCGAATTGTACGGGCGCGTCGGCTCGCTCCTCGAAGTCGGGACGGGCTTTCACCCGGAGTTGAGCGGGCGCGAGAATATCTATTTGAACGGCGCGATCCTCGGCATGGCGCGCACGGAGATCGCGCGTAAGTTCGACGAGATCGTCGCCTTCGCCGAGATGGGGAAATTCGTCGATACGCCCGTCAAGCATTATTCCAGCGGCATGTACCTGCGCCTCGCCTTCGCCGTCGCCGCGCACCTCGAACCGGAAATCCTGATCGTTGACGAAGTGCTCGCCGTCGGCGACGTTCGCTTCCAGCGAAAATGTCTCGACAAGATGCAGGATGTCAGCCAGGAGGGACGCACGGTGCTCTTTGTCTCGCACAACATGCCCGCCGTCGCGCGCCTCTGCAAGCGGGCGATCCTGCTCCATGAAGGCCAGGTCTTGCAGGACGCCGCCGCGCCGCGCGTCGTCAGCGCGTACCTCGGATTCGGTTTGGAGGCGACGGGGGCGCGCGAGTGGCCGAATGCGGAGCGCGCGCCCGGCGATAACGTGGTCAAGTTGAGAGCCGTGCGCGTGCGCGGCGAGGACGGCGAGGTGACGGACGTGGTTGACGTGCGTAAGCCCGTCAGCATCGAGATCGAGTACGACGTGTTGCAGCCCGGCAAACGCCTCTCCCCGGCGATCATCTGCAACAACGAAGAGGGCGTGTGCGTCTTCTCTTCGGGCGGCACCTCCGCGCAGTTTATCGACAGTCAAGACCCGCATTTCGTCGGTACGTATGCCTCCACTTGCGCGGTGCCGGGCAATCTTTTCGCCGAAGGCGCGTTGACCATCACCGTCTCGGTCAACTCCATTCTGGACGGCAACGTCACGCACGTCGTCGAGCGCGATGCGGTGAGGTTTCAGGTGGTCGATTCGCTGGAAGACGATAATTCGGCGCGGGGTTTGTATGGCGGCCCGATGCTGGGCGTGATTCGCCCCCGGCTGCAATGGACGAATAAACCGCTCCTCCGCGCGAGTTTGGATTCAGTCGGGCTTCCCACCGATACGAGGGCAGGTGTGTCATGAAGAAAATGCAAGCCTATTTGAATGTGCTTAAGTTGAGGGTCAACATGAACCTCAAGAGCAAGTATATTCGCAACTTCCCGGTGCAGGCCTATATCGAGCCGACCCTCTTCTGTAACCTCCGCTGCCCGGCCTGCCCCACCGGACTCCAACTCGGCCTGCGCCCGTCCACCACGATCAAGTGGGACTTGTTTAAATCGACCATCGACGAGATCGGCGACTACGTTTTCAGCCTCTTCATGTACAACTGGGGCGAGCCTCTACTTCATAAACAAACGCCGGAAATGATCCGCTACGCCAAAGACCGCGAGATCGACATCATCCTCAGTTCCAATCTCAGTTTGAAACTCACGGACGATTATCTCGACCGCCTGGTGCGGAGCGGGCTGGACACTTTGATCGTCTCGCTCGACGGGACGACGGACGAGGTCTATTCCAAGTATCGCCTGCGCGGCGAGTTGCAACTCGTGCGCGAGAACATGCTGCGGATTCAGGCGGCGAAGCAAAGACTCGGAGTGCAGACGCCGAAAGTGGTCTGGCAATTTCTGGTCTTCAAACATAATGAAACTCAACTCGGGCAGGCTCTCGCCGAGTTCAAGGATTGGGGCGCGGACGAGATCGTGACCTCCGGCGCGATCATGCCTTTCGCGCCTTACGACGAAGGCTTCGAGCCGTCAACGCTCCCCGGTTACGACATCACGCATCCCGAGCACGAGTTTCAGAAGCAGACGGAAAAGCACGACGAAAGCAATCGCCCGTGCTCGTGGTTGTACGGCATCTTCGTGCTGAACCCGAACGGCAAAGTCTCGCCGTGCTGCGCCTCCGCCGGAGACGACACGGACTTCGGCGAATACACGATCAAGGATGGCTTTTTCAAGGTCTGGAACAACCCGACCTTCGAGCGTGCGCGTTCGCTGTTTAGTTCGAGCAGCCCGCCGCCGCAGACGATTCAGGAGTCTGCGGCGGCGGGCGCGCCGGTCAATCTCGTCCAGATCGAGAGAAAGACGGCGACGACGCCGGAGCAGCCTCAGTTCGCGGCCGAAGAAGAATCCAGCCTGATCGCGGGGATGGGTTCAAACGTCTCGAAGTCGCTGAGAGAGGGCGAGTTGATCTGCCAGAAGTGCCCGATCCCGTGGCGGCAGGACGACGTGGATAAAGTTATCGCGGCGCAAGTGTCAAGCCTGATGAACACTTTTCGGGAAGAAACGTCCCTCAAACAGAAAGCCCGCGCGGCGTTGGCCTATCTGCTGATGGGCGCGCCGAGTTGGACGGACATCGCCCGCGCCAAGCTGCATAAATGGACGACGACGCTCTCACTATCTTTTGACCGGCGTTAGAACGCGACGCCACCTGTTAGGAATATCTTGCATGAAAGTTGTGATCCTTGCCGGCGGCTTAGGCACGCGCCTGTCCGAAGAGACGGTCATCAAGCCCAAGCCGATGGTCGAGATCGGCGGCCACCCGATCCTCTGGCACATCATGAAGCACTACGCGCATTACGGACTCAAAGAGTTCTACCTGGCGCTCGGCTACCGGGGCGAAGTGATCAAACGCTTCTTCATGGATTACTACAGCCTCGACGGCAGCATCAGCATCGACCTCGCGCGCGGCCAGGTGGATAAGCAGGACGCCGAATGCGAGGATTGGATGATCCACCTCAAGAACACCGGGCAGGAAACCAACACCGGCGGGCGCGTGAAACGGCTGGAGACGTACCTCAAAGACGGCACGTTTATGATGACCTACGGCGACGGCGTGAGCGACGTTGACCTGCAAGACCTGCTCAAGTTTCATCGCAGCCACGGCCGCATCGCCACCGTGACGGCCGTGCGCCCGCCCGCGCGTTTCGGCGGACTCGTCTTCGACGGCGACATCGTCGTCGAGTTCACGGAGAAGCCGCAGATCGGCGAAGGCTGGATCAACGGCGGGTTTTTCGTCTTCGAGCCGGAGATTTTCAACTACCTCGAAGGCGACGGCGACAGTCTCGAAGTTGACGCGCTCGAACGCCTCGCGGCCGAACGCCAACTGGCCGCCTATCGCCACGAACAGTTCTGGCAGTGTATGGACACGCTGCGCGACAAACGCCTGCTCGAAACGCTGTGGCACGAGCGGCGCGCGCCGTGGAAGGTGTGGGACAAATAAGAAAGTTTAAGGGAGTGGAGAATTTAAGATGCGCGTTTTAATTACCGGACACGACGGCTACATCGGGGCGGTGATGGTTCCGGTCATGCAGGCCGCCGGGCACGAGGCGGTCGGGCTGGACACGGGTTTTTTTGAAGACTGCGGGACGGGCGTGGACTACAACGGGTTCGCCGCCCTCCGCAAAGACATCCGCGACGTGACGGCGGCGGATTTGCGCGGCGTGGATGCCGTCGTCCATCTCGCCGCCCTCTGCAACGACCCGCTCGGCAATCTCAACGCCGACTGGACGCACGACATCAATCATCGCGCCTCGCTGCAACTGGCCGAACTGTCACGCGAGGCGGGCGTCAAACGCTTTCTCTACGCCTCTTCGTGCAGCATGTACGGCGCGGCGGGCGACGGGTTGATCAACGAGGAAGCCCCGCTGCACCCGCTCACGCCTTACGCCGTTTCGAAAGTGCGCGCCGAGGAGGACATCAGCGCGCTCGCCTCCGACGATTTCAGCCCCGTCTTCATGCGCAACGCCACGGCCTACGGGATGTCGCCGCGCCTGCGCGCCGACGTGGTGCTCAACAACCTGGTCTGCTGGGCTTACACCACCGGCAAAATCCGCATCATGAGCGACGGCACGCCGTGGCGTCCCATCGTTCACATCGAAGACATCTCGCGCGCCTTCGCCGCCGCGCTCGTCGCGCCGCGCGAGGCGATTCATAATCAAGCGTTCAACGTCGGCGCGAACGAGGAGAATTATCAGGTGCGCGACCTGGCCGAGATCGTGCGCGAAACCGTGCCGGGTTGCACGGTCGAGTACGCCGAAGGCGGCGGCCCCGACCCGCGCAGCTACCGCGTGGACTTCACCAAGTTGAACGAGATGCTGCCCGGCTTCCAACCGAAGTGGAACGCGCGGCGCGGCGCGCAGGAACTCTACGACGCCGTGCGCGAGGTTAAGCTGACGGCCGACGAGTTTCAGAACCGGAAGTTCACGCGGCTCGTCCAGTTCAAGTACCTGCTCGACTCCGGGCGTCTCGACGACACGCTCCGTTGGCGGTAGACGACCGCCGGGAAGCCGCCGTGAGGGGAAATTGACGACCGTATGAACAACTCTGTGACCGTGTGCCGCTCGTGTGGGGCGGCCGACCTGACAATGGTGCTCTCGCTCGGCCGCACGCCGCTGGCGAACGCCTTGCTGACGGCCGAACAACTCGCACAGCCGGAAGAAACCTTCCCGCTCGATCTCGTCTTCTGCGCGGCCTGCTCGCTCGTGCAAATCACCGAGACCGTCCCGCCCGAGAAGATGTTCCGCGAGTATCTCTACTTCTCGTCCTTCTCCGACACCGTGCTCGAAAACGCGGAAGAGATTGCGACGCGCATGCTCGGCGCGCGCCGTTTGAACGGCGACAGTCTGGTGATGGAGATCGCCAGTAACGACGGCTACCTGCTCCAACACTATCGACGGCGCGGCGTGCCCGTGCTCGGCATCGAACCGGCCACGAACATCGCCCGCGCGGCGCGCGAGGAACGCGACATCCGCACCATCAGCGAGTTCTTCGGCGAGAGCCTCGCCCGCACGCTCCGCGAGAGCGGCGAACGCCCCGACATCATCCACGCCAACAACGTGCTCGCGCACGTGGCAGACCTCAACGGCTTCGTCGCCGGCATCGGTCTCCTGCTCAAGGACGACGGCGTGGCCGTCATCGAAGTCCCTTACGTCAAAGACCTCATCGACCACGTCGAGTTCGACACCATCTACCACGAACACCTCTGCTACTTCTCGCTGACCGCGCTCGACCGCCTCTTTCGCCGCCACGGCCTGCTCATCCGCGACGCCGAACGCATCGCCATCCACGGCGGCACGCTGCGCATCTTCGCGGGACAGGCGGCGGGCGACGGCGATGAGGCGGCGGAAGCTCAGAGGTCGGCGGCGGTTAAAGCATTGCTGGCGGAAGAGGCGGCGTGGGGCGTCGAGACGGCGGAGTTTTACCTGGGGTTCGGCGAGCGGGTGGAAGGCTTGCGCGCCGGTCTGCTATCGCTGCTCGGCGGCTTGAAGGCCGAGGACAAGCGCATCGCCGTCTACGGCGCGTCGGCCAAGGGCAGCACGCTGCTCAACTTCTTCCGTCTCGGGCGCGAGACGCTGGACTTCGTCGTTGACCGCAGCACCGTCAAGCAGGGCTATTACACGCCGGGGACGCACCTGCCGATCCGCGCGCCGGAAGTGCTGCTCGCCGAGATGCCCGATTACGTCCTGCTGCTCACGTGGAACTTCGCCGACGAAATACTCGCGCAACAGTCCGAGTATCGAGCGCGCGGCGGTCGCTTCATCATCCCGATCCCGGCCGTGCGCGTGGTCTGATCGTGAAGCGGGACGCGGCGCGTGTGCGCGCGGCCGCAACTCACACCGGGTCGCGCCCGGAAATTTCGACGCCGGACGCAGCTAGCGCGCGTCACGGCTGCAACGCATGAAGAGAGTTTTGCTCACCGGGGCGAGCGGCTTCATCGGCCGACATTGCCTGCCCGCGCTCGCCGCGCGCGGCTACGAAATCCACGCCGTCGCGGCGAAGGCGGCCGCGCCGTCGGACGCGCCGCCGGGCGCAAGTTGGCATCAGGTTGATCTGATGGACGGGGCGCGCGTTTCGTCTCTGCTCGCCGAGGTGCGGCCGACGCATTTGCTGCACTGCGCCTGGTATGCCGTGCCGGGAAAGTATTGGACGGCGATTGATAATTTCCGCTGGGTCGAGGCCAGTTTGCACCTGCTGCAAACGTTCGGCGCGGGCGGCGGCAAGCGCGTGGTCGGCGTCGGTTCGTGCGCCGAGTACGACTGGGACTACGGTTACTGTTCCGAGCGGCACACGCCGCTCAAACCGGCGACGACCTACGGCGTCTGCAAACACTCGCTCCAACTCCTGCTCGACGCTTTCTGCCGACAGACGGGTGTGAGCGGGGCATGGGGGCGGGTCTTTTTCCTCTACGGGGCGCACGAGTACGGGCAGCGGCTCGTCGCTTCGGTTATTCAATCGCTCCTGCGCGAGCAGCCCGCGCGCTGTTCGCACGGCCGTCAGATGCGCGATTTTCTCTACGTGCGCGATACGGCCGACGCCCTCGTCGCGCTGCTCGACGCGGAGGTATCGGGAGCGGTCAACATCGCTTCGGGCGTGCCCGTCACGCTGCGCCAGGTGATCGGCGAGATCGCCGGGCAGATCGGGCGGCCTGACTTGATTCAACTCGGCGCGCTCGCCGCCCCGGAGGGCGAACCGCCGCTGCTGCTCGCCGATGTCGCGCGCTTGCGCGAAGAGGTGGGCTGGACTCCGCAATACAACCTGGCGGAAGGGCTGGCGGAAACTATCAACTGGTGGAAACTTCAGTCGGAAAAGTGATGAACGAGCAATCGGCGTGTCCCATCTGTGCATCCCGTTCGCTGAACGACTTCCTGTTTCGCGGGCAGGTGCCGGTTCATCAAAATTTATTGATGCGCGATCAGGCGGCGGCGGTCGGCATCCCGCGCGGCGATCTGGCTCTGGTCGTGTGCGGCGGGTGCGGCTTCATTTTCAACCGCGCCTTCGACCCGCGCAAGATCATGTACGGCGAGGACTACGAGAACACGCAAGCCTGTTCGCCCTCTTTCAATGAATATCTGGACGGACTCGTCCGGCACATGGTCTCGGAGCGCAACGTGCGCGATTGCAACGTGGTCGAAGTCGGCTGCGGCAACGGCCTCTTCCTGCGCAAGCTGGTGACTTATGAAGGAGCCGGGAATCGCGGCTACGGATTCGACCCGAGCTACACCGGAGCCGCCGACGAACTCGACGGCCGCCTGACCTTTGCCACGCGCTATTACGACTCGGAATGCGCCGACATCCCCGCCGACGTGATCGTCTGCCGCCACGTCATCGAGCACGTGCCGCGCCCGCTCGCGCTCCTGCGCGACATCAAAAAAGCTCTGGCGCACGCCCCGGCCGCGCGCATCTTCTTCGAGACGCCGTGCGTCGAGTGGATTCTGCGCAACCGCGTCATCTGGGATTTCTTTTACGAACACTGCTCCTATTTCACGGCCGAGTCGCTCTCGACGGCCTTCCAACTCGAAGGCTTCGAGGTGGAGAGCGTGAGCCACGTGTTCGGCGGCCAATACCTGTGGCTGGAGGCGAAACTGCCCGCCGCCGCGACAAAGACGCCCGGCGACGAGCGGCGCGGCGCGGCAGCGGCGGCGGCGGAGGTCGCCGACCTGGCGACGGCGTTCGCGCGCTCCGAGACGGAGTTGCGTGAGGAGTGGGGGCGCAACATACGCGCGCTGGCGGCCACGGAGAAAGTCGCGCTCTGGGGCGCGGGCGCGAAAGGCGTCACGTTTGCGAATCTGATCGACGCCGAACGGCAATGGCTGGACTGTATCGTCGATCTGAACCCGCAGAAACAAGGCCATTACGTGCCGGGCACAGGCCACCCGATCGTGAGCTACACAGACCTCGCCACGCGCGGCGTGACGGCCGCCATCCTGATGAATCCCAACTACCATCAGGAGAACCTGGCCTTGTTGCAGGCCGTCGGAGCCGATGTCCGGCTGCTCGAACAACTATGAACCCGACCGCCGCCATCGCTGTCGCCGCCGCCGCCGGAATCCGGCCGCGTGGGAAGCACGTATGACCACCACTCACGAGACAGTGGGCGCGACGAAGGGCGCGCCGCTCGTCAGCGTCGGGCTGCCGACCTACAACCGCGCCTCCAGGCTGCGCCGGGCGGTCGAATCGGTTCTCGCCCAGGATTATCCCAACCTCGAATTGATCATTTCGGACAACGCCTCCAATGATGAGACGCAAGCTCTCTGTGAGGAATTCTGTCGCCTCGATAGCCGCGTCCGCTATGTGCGCCAGCCGGTCAATCTCGGTTTGATCAAAAATTTCGAGTTCGTGTTGACGCAGGCGCGCGGTGAGTTTTTCGTCTGGTTGGCGGACGACGATTGGTTCGACCCCGCGTATCTCTCGGAGTGCGCGCGCGTGCTCTCGGCGCACGCCGAACTCGGGCTGGTGTGCGGCCGGGATAAGTATTACGAGGACGGAAGGTTTCTCTTCGAGAGCGAGCCGATAAATCTCCCGCAAGCCTCCGGGGCGGAGCGCGTGCTCTCTTATTACCGGCAGGTCAGCGTCAACGGAACTTTTTACGGGCTGATGCGCCGGGAGCAATTAACGAAGATACCGTTTTACGACGTGTTCGGCGGAGACTGGCTGCTGGTCGCGCAGGTGGCTTTTCAGTCGCAGGTGAAAACCGTGGACAACGTGGCGATCAACCGATCCGTGACCGGAGCTTCGCAGGACATTCACAGTCTGGCCGCCAAGTCGGGTTTGTCGAAGTTTATGGTGAAGAACCCGCACCTCAAAATCGCGCTCACCGTGTTCGACGACATCGTGCGCCGCTCGTCGCCGTATCGCTCGATGTCGTTTGCGGAGCGGGTGGCTCTGGCGTCTCGATGCTCCGTGGCGATCGGCAAAAAGTACTGTGTGCCCGATTGGCATCAGAGGTTGTACGGCTGGGCGAAGCGTGTGGAAGCGGGCGTCAAGCACGGGTTTCGCAGCGTTCAATAAACTTATTAGACAGGGTTTCATCCGAGCGGCCGCTGAATCGCTCGCACCGTCATGAAGAAGGTCTTAATTTTTTTACCGCAGAATCTCTACCCTCCTCAGACAGGCTTTCATAAACGCTGCTTGGAACTGATCGACGGCTGCAAACAACTCGGCTGCGAGATTACGCTCGCCAGTTCGACGCAGACCACGCAACAGCCCTGGACTCCGGCCATCGTGGACAGCGTCAAGCGAGACGGGATCAAGGAAGTCGAGATTTACGAGCCGGGTTTTTTAGATCGGCAACTCGCGCAAGGGTTGAGAAGATTTTACGGGTTGAAAAAAATCGCGCCGCCGCTCGGTTCGTTCATCCACACGCCGCCCGGCTTTCGTCGTTGGTTCGCCCGTCTGATCAAGCGGACGGCTCCCGATTTGGTGTTGATTAACTATGCTTTCTGGGGCGGCCTGCTCGACGGCCGGAGCAGCGGCAACGGCCAGGCCGCACCCGTCAAGGTGATGGAGACGATCGACCTGCTCTCGCTGAACGCGCAGATGTGGCTGTTGCTGGAGAAGCATCTGCCGCCGCCGCCCGTGGATGCGAGCGTGATTGACGATCAAATACTGGAGGAAGATTTTTTCACCCGGCGCGAGTTGGCGGTGCATCCCGACGAATACGCGATCTACGACAAGTTCGATTACACCATCGCTATCAGCCGGCACGAGGCGGAGACCATCCGGCGGCACACGGCTCACACCAAGGTGCTGCACATCCCGATGACGCAGTCGCCGCGTTACATCGACAATCGTTACGACGGCGCGGCCTTGTTCCCCACCGGCCCCAACCCGTTCAACATGCAGGGCTATCTCTACTTCGTCAAGCGCGTGTTGCCTTTGGTCAGGAGTCGCCACCCGTCTTTCCGCCTTCAGGTGACGGGCTATTGCAGCGAGCGGGTCGCCCCGGAAGAGAACATCATCCTGAGCGGTTTTGTGCCCGACCTCGAAGCGGTTTATGAATCGGCCAGATTCGTCGTCTGCCCCATTTTCGGCGGCACCGGGCAGCAGGTGAAAATCGTCGAGGCGATGGCGCGCGGCGTGCCCGTCGTCGCCTTGCGCGCCGTGGCCGAACGGTCTCCGATTCGACACGAAATTAACGGGCTGGTGGCCGACAACGCGGAGGAGTTTGCCGAGCACGTCTGTCGGCTCTGGGACGACACAGGGTTGTGTCGGCGCTTAGGCGACGAGGCGCGCAAAGCCGTCGCGGCCGAATCCTCCAACTCACACGTCACGGACGCGTTGGCCTCGATGCTTGAGGCGCGCGGAAACTGACATCAATGCGATTTCCGGTAAAGGGTCAATGAAGATTGCGGTTTGGCACAACTTGCCGAGCGGCGGCGGAAAGCGCGCGCTCTATGATCACGTGCGCGGGCTGGTGCGGCGCGGGCACACGGTCGAATCGTGGTGCCCGCCGACGGCCGATCAATCTTACCTGCCGCTCGGAGACTTGATCCCCGAACACGTTTTGCCCTTCGACTGGAAACCGCGCGCCGAAAAAAAACTGGCCGCCAAACTGGCGACCCTGCCCTTTGATTTCCTGACCCGCATCGACGCCCTCGACCGGCATTGCCGCCGGTGCGCCGACGAAATCAACCGCGGCGGGTTTGATCTCCTGTTCGCCAACACGTCTCTGTATCAGGCGGTCAGTTCCATCGGTCGCTACGTCGAGACGCCGAAAGTCGTCTACTTGCAGGAGCCTTTGCGCGAACTCTACGAGGCGATGCCCGACCCCCTGTGGCAGGCTTTGCCCGCCGCCGCCTCTTACCTGTCGGCGACCTACTATCGAGATTTTTTGAAAGACCTCTTGAAGGTGCAGGCCTTGCGCGTGCTGATGCGCGAGGAGGTGCGGAACGCGAAGTCGTTCGACGCCGTGCTGGTCAATTCGTTCTACAGCCGCGAGAGCATCCTGCGCGCCTATGGGGTGGACGCGAAGGTCTGTTATCTGGGCGTGGACGCAGACAGGTTCGTCGCCTTGAATCTGCCGCGAGAAAACTATGTGGTAGGGTTGGGCGCATTCGTGAAACTCAAGAATGTGGAGTTTGCCATCCGCGCGCTGGCGGAAGTGCCGGAACCGCGCCCGCGCCTCGTCTGGATCGGCAACGCCGCCGACGCGCTCTACCTTGAGGCCATGAAACAACTGGCCGCCACGCTCAAAGTTGATTTCGAGCCGCGCGTGAAAATCGCCGACGACGAATTGGTGAACCTGCTCAATCGCGCCCTGCTCATGATCTATAGCTCGCGCCTCGAACCCTTCGGATTCGCCCCGCTCGAAGCCAACGCCTGCGGGCTGCCGGTCTTGGCCGTCGCCGAAGGCGGCGTGAGAGAAACGGTCGTCGAAGGGGTGAACGGTCTGCTGGTCGAGAACGACCCGCGGGCGATGGCCGCCGCCGTCATGCGCCTCGCGGCCGACCCAGCCTACGCGCGCCGGTTGGGGCACACGGCGCGGCAACACGTCGTCGAGAAGTGGTCGGTCGAGGCCGCGGTCGAACGTTTGGAGCGGAAACTGTCAGAGACGCTCGAAGACGCGCGCGCGAGTCGCGTCGGCCTGCCGCCCTCCGGCACGGCGCGAAAATAATAGCCGTTGATAGACAGTTGCCGGTTATGTTGGGGGCGGCTCTCGTGCCTCTCTTTAACCGGGCGAGCCGGTCGCACGGCGAATTTTCGGGGGATGCGACGTTGATTCTCCCTGCAAAGAACTTTATGCTTTACCTCAATCAATAAAACATTGGAGAAGAACCATTGACGAAGAAGGCGTTAATCACCGGCATCACGGGGCAGGACGGCAGTTATCTGGCGGAGCACTTGCTCTCGCTCGGCTATGAAGTGCATGGACTCGTGCGCCGCGTCGCCCTCGAAGACCCCTCGCGC
>DASVVO010000098.1:0-31665 GCA_036386515.1 Pyrinomonadaceae bacterium | reverse complement strand
TCGCCACGCGGGTCATCAAGCTAGACCTCACGCCGCCGAACATCAGCGGCGCGTCCGTGAGTCCCGCTGTCTTGTCTTCACCCAATCACAAGATGCGGGACGTGACCGTCGGCTATCACGTGTCGGACAATTTCGGCTCCGCAACTTGCACGCTCGGCGTCGTGAGTAACGAGCCGGTCACGGGCGCGGGCGACGACACCGCGCCCGACTGGGAGGTCTTGGACGCGCATCACGTCAGGCTCAGGGCTGAACGCTCCGGCGCGGGCGCAGGCCGCGTCTACACCGTCACCGTCACTTGCGCGGACGCCGCCGGCAACACGTCGAGCCGCGACCTGACGGTCACCATGCCGCGCGGGCGTTAGCGACCCCGTCAACGCACAGTCTCGACTAAACAATGAGCGTCATGAGGAAGGGCGCTGACTCCGGATGAGTTAGCGCCCGTCCGCCGTTGGATCGTGAGGCCTGAACTGTGGGTGGGAGGCGTGATTTCGTTGCTGCGTAAATAGAAACTCCAACTGCGGCGTTGGCTATCGACCGGCGCGAGTGCGCGCATTCAATTAACGCCGCAATAATGAATGATGAAAGGTTTGCGAATGGAGCATTGCGAATGGAGCGTCCGGCTGAGTGGATCGTGAGGCTCGGCGGACAGCGAAATCATTCGCCTCTTTTTACCTCGGCCAAATATTCAAACATTTTATCATCCGCGGAACATAAGAATTTCAACGCCTCATCTTTAGGCGCGACGATGAGCGTCGAATCAAAAGCCCCGCCCACTTTACCGTGGAGTTCGCCCGCTTCGATCGCTGCTTTAAACATCGCGGGGATCGCGAGCCACAGTTTCAATGAATCATTCTCCAGTTTATATCTCACGACCAGGTATCCCTTGTGCTCTTTCTTTTCTACTCTTCCCGTGTACGCGGCGACGATAAAATTCTTCTCGTTGCAGGAGAGAGTATGAAACTCCTTCATTAATTTATCTTTCAGCTTTTTAGAAGTGACGGAGGCAATGATCAACTTCCGGCCGGATTGTTTAATGTCGAGATAGCCTTTTTCGTGAAGCGAACTGGCCGGGACGCTCCACTTCCCTATGAGGCGCGTATCGACGACGGCATCTTTGTGATCTATCAAAGGATTGATAAAGACCACGTCGCAACCTGCCAGAAATAAGCCTGACATCGCCAGCAAGAGGGCTTTTACGACAGTCATGGATGTGTTCATATCAGATATTTAAGGTGTGTCAGCCTAAGGCGCGCCATCGTTTCGCCCGCTGCCGCGAAATGTACTTATATTTGATTGCCCGCTAATCGCAAAGAGAAAGACGACACAAAACAGCAGCCCGAGCGTTTGTCGCCCGAACGATTCGCGCGATGAAAAATTTCCTTACCTTAAATACTCTTGGATTATGCATTCCCTTCTCAGTTTTTCGTATTACCTCTTCTAATTTCATTTACTTAGGGTTTGTGAAACCCTGTGAAACAAGATGTGTGGGCGGTTGAGATAAGCACTCTAGAGATTTCTTGTGGGACATTATCGAGATGTTTTTGACTGCTTTAGGGTCATCATGATTACTCGGCTCATTTTGTCAGACATGAATGGGCAAGCGAGTTTGCCTGTGAGAAGGCGTCTGGTGAAACAACCCTACGTGGTTACTGAGCGGAAGACTGTGGAAACGGGCATTCATAGTGCCCTTCCCTGCCGGTCAGCTATTCTCATTTAATCGACCTGTTTTGCGCCTGCCGGAGTTCCCTGCTGATGTGACCTGAATGTTTGATTCGGGGAGTTTAATTTGTTGGAGGTTGAACGACTCGCGTGGATCACTGTGTAGTTCTAATTCAGATTTTGTTGTTACAGTGGCTAATACGTAAAAAATGTGGCTCTTTTAGGAGGAATAGTGTGGGTGAAAGTGAAAATAAGTCTTTATTCTGCGATTTAAATATGGTATAAGCCGTCATATAATGCCAAGGAAAGTCACTCCATTCTCAATTTCACCGAATCCTGTTTCACTATACCTGACGGACGCGCTTGAGGCTGCGCTGTTCAAAATCCGCTATTGCGTTGATTACAGGCAGGGTTTGACCGCTATTCTCGGCGATGTGGGGGTAGGGAAATCATCGCTCGTCAGGTATGCGCACGCCGAGTTGGACGCTCGGGAAGATGTAACTTCCATATTGATCCCGACTCCCAACTTCAAAACCGATTATGCCTTTATTCAGGCCATTTCTCAGGCCGTGGGTCTTCCCTCGCGGCGTAGCGTGCAGCAACACGAACGCGAACTTGAGTCATGGCTCGGCGAGCAGTTTCTGGAGGATCGTGCGGTTGTCTTGTTTGTTGACGAGGCACAAAAGTTGAGCACGAAGATGTTGGAACTCGTCAGATCGTTCCTCAACTTTGAAACAGACGAGACAAAATTGATTCAGATCATCCTCGCAGGCCAGTTGGAACTGAGGGATCGGCTGCAAACAAAGAAGATGCGCGCGTTATTCTCTCGTCTCATCGCGCCGACCGTGCTCAGTCCGATGTCGCCCGCGGAAGTTGAGAAGATGATTCAGCACCGCTGTGATTACTGGAAAGTACCGAATCCCTTCCCTGCCGATGCCATGCGCCGTATTTATTTACTCTCCAGCGGCATTCCGCGCGACGTATTGCGCATCTGCGGCACAGCCCACCAGATGTTGCAACTGATGGGGATTAAGGAATCCCCTCCAGAGGTCATTGATCAGGCATTTCAGGAATTACAGTTGAAAGATGCTCAGGAAATTGCGGAGGAAGTTGCCGTATGAGCGAACCCGTGAAAGTTCTGCCCATGGCTCAACTCTTGCGGCTCGCCAAAGAGAAAGAGGCCAAGGAAAAAGCCGAGCGCGAATCAATTCAGATTACCGCAGTACCGGAGTACTCCGGTACCGGAGTACCTGAAAAAGAATCTGGAAAAATCGCGGCTGATGTCAAGAATGACGCTACTACGATTACCGCAGTACCGGAGTACCGCAGTACTCCGGTAATTCCACAGGAGAAGTTTTACAAGAAAGCTAACGAGGTCGCCGACCACATAGACCGCACGCTGTCGCCTGCCGAGAGCAAAGTATTCGAGCAATTGATCAGATTGTCGATCGGCTTCAATAAAGAGATATGCCGTGTGCGGGTTTCCGTGCTGATGGAACGCACCGGTTATAACTCTGATAAGACGGTGCGCGCCGCGCTCCGGGGGTTAGAGTTAAAGGGGCGGATCGCGCGGCTCTCGGCGAGAAACAGTCCCCTCGGAGATGAGTATAAAATATTGGCTTACTCCGGTAATACCGGAGTACCGGAGTACCCCAGTACTCCGGTAGAAAATACCGCAGTACTGGGGTCAAAAATTACCGGAGAATTAAAGACAAGTATTAAAGATCAAAATATTGATGATGAGGCTTTCGCCGAATTGGTGGGAGCCTTCCGGCAAATCACCGCGGAGCTTACCGGCAAATCGCCAACCGCGGCCGAGTCCGCAAAGTGGAAAGAACTCGCCGAAGTGCTGATCGCGGAACTGCGCATCTCCGCCGGACGCACGACCGTCTCGAACGTCCCCGCGTTCATGGCCGAACATCTCCGACGCCGCCTCTGGAAGATGGACAAAAAACAGGCCGCCCGGGAAGGGAAGGAGTTACCGGATCAGATTGCTTCCACGCCCCAAGAAACTCCCGCAGGATGTCCCGACTGTCACGGCACCGGCTGGTGGTATCCGAACGGAACGGAGCATGGCGTGGCGAAATGCAAGCACCTGCAAGTGCCGGGTTAGAGTGATAAAAAATATTTGATATGCAGATGTCAAACGCCGAATTACTGCCGATGTGGACGAAACGCGTCGCGGCCGACACGGGAGGCCGCGACCCGCTCGGACTCGCGCGCGTGCCGTTTCTCATCACAGACTTTCTCCTATCCGGCATTATCACCAGCACCGACCGCGCGCTGTTGACCTTCCTGAGTTACTGCAACATTCCGCTCGACCAAATATCGCGCCGGCCTGTGCTGCGTCACATGAAACCGGCGTGGGACGGCGGCCTCGGGATGAGAAGTCTCGGCGGGCGAAACTTGAAAATTTATCTCGACCCCCATCAAGCGACGCTCGAATTCTTCGACCGCCATTTCAAACGGCGGCAACGTCACGTCGCCGAGAAGCCGCCCGAAGGCATCCCCAACTTCATGCATATCTTTCTCGCCACGGGCGGCGTGCTGCGCGCGCAAATGGAGCGCATCACGCAAGGGTCGGAAGCCAAGACCTCCCCGCTCACCATCCGAGAGTGGTTTGATTGTCGCAACGTGATTAACGTCTACCTCGCGCGCTTTAAGCAGTTGATGGATTGTTTGTGGAAAGACTATTTGTCGCCGCTGCCCAGGCGAGACGCTGCGGGCGAGATCAAAGAACAGTTCAGCCCCGACCTCCAGCCCTTACCTGATCTCTATCTCGACATGCACGGTTTTCGGGAACGGATCGAACGCTTGCGCGCAACGCAGCTTGCGCTCCGCAACACGCAAGGCAAAGTGACGGGTCTGAACTATTTCGACTGCGTCCTGAGCGCGGAGCGTTGGCCGAAGTATGCTCAAGACTTGCACGGCAATCTTGCTTCGATTGAGAAAGCGGTCGCTTGAGCGTCGTCGCAGGGCGGGTCGTATCAGCCGGTCATTCGGCGGGGCGAAAGGATATGCGTTCGGCCGAAAATTATGTTGACAGCCCCGCCATCCGGGTATAATGTGCAGCCGCCGCGCGACCGAAGCTCACAGGGATTTCCCACTTTTATAAACCCCCCGTGACGTGGCTCACGCCACCCTTCAATCCGCGCGGTCTGAAGAATCACACGACGCCCGTAGCTGCTGTTCCCGGGGTTCAACGCTTCCTCGCACAGAGTCGTTCCGACGGCTTCTTCCGCCCGCACCGAACGGTTGAAGCTCGCCGCTAAACGACGCCCGCGCGAACGTCTCCGCGCGCCGCTGACGTTTCAAACCTCGCCACTCATTCCGAATCACCGTAGCTCCGGCGCGGCGGTCAGCCGGTCGCTTTTCACTCACCAAGAGGATTGGGTTTCCTATCGCGTTCATTGCAGCGGCTTCACGCCTCGCGTTTGTCGGGCGTGAAAGCCACGGACGGCAGGAGGGACGCCAAATGAGTTCGGGAAACGCGACACAAGAGTACGAGTTCCGCGAGATCGACGAGCAGTTGCAGAAGGCCGCGATTGGCTGGCTCAGGCCGACGAGCAAGCTGCGCTGGATTTCGCTGAAGTCGAAAGCCGGTAATGGGAACAGCGCGCTCTTGAAGCATTTTCGGGAGTGGATGGGAAAGTATCAGGCCGGTTTCGACGACATGAAGACCCTGCACATCCGGGGCGAAGCCAATCTCAATTCTTCACTCGGCCGCCCGCTCCTCGTCAGAATCGCGCAACTCCAACTGGCCGGCCGACGCACGCGCCGGCAACGCCTCACGCAGGGCTTACGCCACGCGCCGCCCGCGCGGAAGATCACGGCCGGCGCGGTTCTGATCTGTTTCCTCGCGCTGCTGAGCCTCTGGGCGGGAATGTCCGAATACAACAAGTCGCCCGAAGCCCCCTGGACGAGCCTGCGCCTCTGGACGAGCGGCTTCGTCTTCGGGTTCCTGCCCGCACACTGGTACAAGCTCCCGATCTGGCTGATCACGGACGCCTTCTCCGGCGTCTTCCTCGCGGGCGCGCTCTCGTCTCTCGTGATCTACCTGTCGCGCGGCAGCTTCTTCGACAAGTTGCAGCGCGAGCGCGTCAAGGAGAAAGACTTGAGAGCGTTGAAGTCGGATCACGGACTCGTGGACGCGCTCCTGGAGATCACACGCAACTGCCGCGGCCTCATCCTGCTGGTGGACGACGCGCAGCGTCTGCCCGACGACGAGAAGCAGTTGCTCGCCGACCTCGTCGCCCCGCCGTCGCAGCGGCCGGAGTTGGCGGGCTTTGTCGCACGGCGTCGCCTGTTGGTCGTCACGCTGGAAGCGTTCGAGGTGAGGTGGCCGCAACGCCCGGACGCGGCGGTGCAGACGCTCGACGTGCCCGACTTCACGGTGGACGCGCTCGGCCGAATCGCCTGGACGCAACTCGAAGGCTTCGGGCGGATGAAAGAGGTTGACCGGGAGGACTTGCTGCTGAAGGCGCAGGGGAACATCAACGCGCTGTTCGCCGGCCGCGTCGAAGCCTTCGACAAGGAGGTCGGGCGGCTGTTCGAGGCGGCGAGCGCGGAGGGCTTCCCAGACGTTTTCGACCGCAAAGACCTGATGGCCTACTGGGCTGTGAGCCGCGCCACATCGGTCAGTAAAACGGAGATGAAGGAGTGGCTGGCCGCGCTCGATTCCGGCGGCCACCTGCGCGAGTTCGGGTTGAGCGAGGTGGAGAGTCTGCCGCGCCTGGTCAACGAGTTTCCCCAAACCACGCTCGCGCGGCGCGAAGGGCAAGTCTATTTCTTCGACCTCGCGCGCTGTCAGGCGTTGTCGCGCTGGGTGCGCAAGGGCGATTCCGACGAGCCGCGCCGCCTGCTCGCGCGCGCGCACTACTTCTGGTTCCGGCACCTCTCGTCCAAGCTCTCCGCGACGGGCGCGCCGCCCGTCGCGGCCGCCAAACTGTCCGCCGCCGACCGGCAGGAGATCAAGGAAGCCGCCTGGCACGTCTTTCAAATCAACAAGTATCTGGACGAGTCGAGCGAGGTGCTGGCGGCGGCCGCGGGGCTTGACGCGGCCGGGCGCGAGGAGTGTCGGTACACGGTGGCCGCCGTGCTGCTCACGGCGTCCGCGATCTATCGCAGCGAAGGGAACACGACGGAGTCGAACGAACTCGTGATCGAAGCGTTCGAATGGCTCCCCGAGGGCGAACGACGCCGCCAATGGCTCGAACACGCGGCCGGTCACCTCTGGCAAAACTTCTGGCTCACGGGCAGCGCGGCGGCCGTCAAGAGCCTCGCAGACCTCGCCGCACACTCCCCCGGCCTCGCCGATAGCGCGCTCTGGCGCGCCTGCCGCCGTTATGAACAACTGCTGCGCTGCGAGGTACCGCTCGCGCCCGCCCCCGACGAGACTCTGCTCTCCGACGAACTCCGTAACCTGCAACGTCTGACCGACACCTTGCACGACATCAGGCACAACTACGGGCTGGTCTATCTCGCCTTCGGCGACCCCGAGTTCGGCCTCCGCGAGCCGCTGCCCGCCCCCGGCGTTAATTTTCACGAATCGCGTCTGCGCGAGTTGCAGGCGGCCGCGCTGCTCGTGCGCGAAGACGAGGCGGGACTCGCGCGCTCTCTCGCGGCCTGGCGCGCGCGTCTGGTCGAGACGGAGCCGGTCGCCGGTTCGCTCGGCGACGACGCGCTGCATTGTTATCAACAGGGGCGTTACTGGCACACGCTGGCCGACGTGTGTCGCGCGGGCGTCTCACGCATCAAAAACGACAGGAACATCCCCCATGATGAGAAGGAACAAGCGGAGGCGGAATTGTTCGAGCGCGTGCTGCCCTTCTGCTTGAAGCCGCCGCCGCCGGAGTCCGCGTCGCTGCCAGCTTACCTGTGGCTGGAAGGGCTGGCGGCTTATGAGCGTTCACTCCAACTCGCAACTTTTTTGAACTACCAACCGCTGGTGTTGGAAGTCAGTTTCCGAGAGGGCGAACTGTTGGAAGCGCACACTCCCGACGCCCGCCGGAAGGCTTTGGCCGGGGGCGAGCCGTGGTGGGCGCGCTGGGACTGGCTGTTCTGGCAGGCGCTCAACCTCGAACGCGAGTTCGACTGGATCATCCACACCCCCATCATGCACCGCATCCGCTGGCAGTTCTTCTCCGATGGTCAGGATAAGGAGCGCAGCGTCGAAGACGCCTACAACGCGCTCCAGTCGATCAAGCGGGCAAACTACTCGCGGCGGCTGATCGTCCATTGGCACAAGGAGGTCAGCAAGCAACTCACAGACCACAGCGACAGCGCCGAAGACCGACGCCGCGATGCCGAACTGAACGAGGAATGGGCTGACACGCTGGCGGCGTTCCCGGAGGCGAAAGAACACTGGAACTTCGACACGCTCAACTTCGAACAGGCGAGCGCGCTCAGCTTCGCCGCGCAGGCGCGCCGCTTTATAGACGAACTCGACCCGGCCGACAAGTTGCTCGATAGAGCGGAGGCTCTCGTCGCCGCCGCAGCGGGCGAAAACGGCGCGAGCACGGAGTCGCAGAACCTGCGCAACCTGAAAAACAGCTTGAAGATTCAACGCGCGTGGATTCGCAAAGCGCAGGAGCGGCAAGACGATTATGAGCGGGCGATGTGGGAAACGTGGGCGGTCATGAGCCGCGCCGACCGCGAGTGCGGCGTCGTGCTCAGGGCGATGTTCGAGATCGAGCGTCACAAAAAGTTAGCGGACGACCCGTGGCCGCCGCCGGGCGCGGAGCCGCACGAAGATAGAGACAATCCTGCCCTCTCTTTGCCGGCCGAGTGGTTCGAGGGCGCGTCCGCGCTGCAACTGAAAAACCGCTTCGAGTTTCGCTTCTACCAATTGCTCAGCCTGATCAACCATGTCGAGTGGCGCGAAAGAATCAGCGCGGATGATGAGTTCCCGCAGTGGTCGCCTTTCCTCCGTTACCTCGACCTCATCACGACGAGGATGCACGCAGCTTCTGTGGCCGCGCTGCCTGAACAGCTTTTCCACGTCCAGATGCTTAAGGCCGTGGCGCAACTCGATTGGTTTAACCTCAACAATTTTGCCGAGATCGCCCGCGCGTTCGCGGGTTACGGCCTCACCTACAGCCACACCGCGCAGACGCGGGCTTTGATCGTCAACCTGCTCGAAGCCGTGCGCTTCTACTTCTCGGAAGAGAAGAAGGTTGACCGCCACGAGTTGGAGGCCTTGCGTCTGTTGATGGAGTACGAACCCGACTCGCCGAAGAACTACCGCCTGGAATACGTCAAGGTGCTCTGCCAGAACAAACACCTCCTTGAGCATGAACGGCTCGCGCGCGACGGCGTGGTCGCGCACGATTGGTATGCCACCGCCAAACTCGCGCATGAGTACATGTTCATGCTCATCGATAAAGAGTTGCGCGGTGAGAAGATCGGCATCGAGGCGCAGCGGCTCGGCATCGAGGCGTCGGCGTTTCTGGATCGGCAGGCGGCCATGCGCGCGGGGTTGCAAGCCGCGCTCAAAAAGTATGAGGGGGGCGACCCGGCCGCCTCCTTTGCCGCGCTCACACCGTTGCTCCCCGTCGAGCCAAGCCCGTGGGTCTTCATGGAAGACTTGGAAGCTCTCCATCTGTGGCTGAGGTGCGCGCCGCGCGACGGCGACGGCGACGGCGGCGGACTGCTCGAAGTGCAACGCCGCGAGGCGCAACTGCGCGCCTTCGCGCGCCAGTACATCAGGCAACTCAGAGTGGTCATCAGGGAGGCGGAGGTGCAGCAACTCGTCGCCGGACTCGTCGACGGTCTGCACGACTCTATCTGACGACCGCGCCGACCGAGTTTTTGCTCTGGACGCCGTTAGCTCTGTTGCGTGCGGGTTTGCCGGTCAGGCTCTCGCGGTAATTACTTTAAGGCGCGAGTGAAGACACGCGAAGTTCGTCGCGTCGCACCTACGGGTTGCCCGCTCGACTTGTCGAGGCGACCGCACGGTTGTGCGTGTGAAGCGTGACGAGTTCACGCATGGCGACGGCGGCCTGCGCCGCCACCGAAGTTTCGTCCTCGTCGATGTTGGCAAAGAGGCGGAGGGCGGTCGGCCACTCAGGCCGCTGGTAGAAATTGAGCATGGCGTCGGGGTCGAAGCCAAACTCGCCGACCGGATAGATCAGCCCGCGCGCGACGAACTCGTGGAGGTCTGGGGAACCGTAGTCGATACCCGGCACGTAACCGCTCGGGCGTCCGGCGGTCACCGCGTCCACCAGCACACTGGAATTCCCGGCGAGGACGATGTCCGCGGCCTCCAGGTCGCGCGCGACCGTGTCTCCCGCGTTCCGCCGCAGCCGTGGCTCATTACGCGCGGCGATCCATTCGTCAAGCCCCACCCACAGGTTCTTCGGGTGCGGGCGGATGAGGACGCGCGACACGCGCGCTTCGCCGAGAAGGCTCTCGACGAGGGCGCGCAATACCGTCTCGTTCACGTCCTTGCAAAGAAACACGCCGACCGTGAGACGCGCGGGAAGCGTGCGGGCGGGCATCGGCGCGTGAGCTTGTCGGCGGCCGTGGACGAGGACGCGATCCATGCGGCAGCCCGCCTCAAGATAAATCCGCCGCGCGGCCTCGCAATGCACCACCGCCAGATCGTAGGAGAGCGGCGCGACGGGGCGCACGGGCATCCCGTGCGTGATCAGGACGACCGGCACGCCGCACCTTCGCGCCGCGAGGTTGAACGCGATGCCGTGCGGGTTGCTGTGGCTCGACATCAACGCCAGGCGCAACGGCGTGCGCCGGAAGATGTCTAGGTAGCGTGCGTAATAGCCGAGGAGTTCGACCACGCGGAGCGCCTTGAAGAAATCGCGCCGCCGGTGCAGGCGGCGCGCGATGCCGAAGATGCGCCGGGTCTGGCCGAAGCCCGCCCGCAAGGCGCGCGCCAGCGCGGAGAGGCTGGCGGCGTCGGGACGGCGGCGGAACTTCAACTCCGTCCAGCCTGGTTCGGGAAGCAGCGGGGGGAACGTTTCGAGCGCGCGTCGCTCGTTGCTGAGACGCGCGATCCAGACCGCGCCTTCAGTTCGTTCGGGGGCGCGCACTTCGAGAAATCTCAACAGCCCGCCGAGCAATGCCGTCGCGGCCGGGAGGGGAGTGTTTCGCGCCCGTTCCATCAACGCCGCTCCGATCCGCAAACTACTGTGTTGCGAGATCACGTAGCGGGCGATGCCCTCGACCACTTCGGCCTCGTCGCAGCGCAGCAGGCTCTTGATGCCGCGAAAGAGAAGCCACGCCGGATCGCTCTCCGCTGCGGCGTCGGCGACGACGACGGTGGCCGGGTCGGCACGCCGCGCGGCTCGCGTGTGTGAACGAAGTGACATCAACACTCCTTAGTCTGCGCCGCCGGAGGCGTGGTGCGCGCGTTACCCCGCGGCACGAAGCGCGGCGAGGAGGTTGGCAATAGTTGACTCGTGGACGCGTCTCCGGGCGGCGCGTCCGCTGTTGGAGTTGTGGGGCGCGAAGAGGCAATGGTGAAAGGCGCGCAGCGGGCTATCGGCCGGGAGCGGTTCGACCTCGAAGACATCGAGCGCAGCCCCGGCGATGCGGCCTTCGCCGAGCGCGCTGACGAGCGCAGGCTCGTCAATCACCGCGCCGCGCGCCGTGTTGATCAGGTAGGCGGTGGAGCGCATGTGCGCCAGTTCTTCGCGGCCGATCAGGTGAAATGAGGTCGGGTTGAGATCGCAGTGCAGCGAGACGAAGTCGGCCTCCGCGAGCAGCGCCCGCAGGGAGACGAGTTCGAGGCCGGTCTCGGCGACGAAGCGCGCGGGCGGCGGGATGGGATCGACGCCGAGCGTCCTCATCCCGAAAGCGCGCGCGCGGCGCACCACGGCCTGGCCGATGTGGCCGACCCCAACCACTCCGAGCGTGCATTCTCGCAGCGAGACGGTGTCCGGCTTAACCCACAAGCCGCGGCGGACATCCCTGTCCATCGTGTGCAGTTGGCGCGCGAAGCTGATGACGTATCCGAGCGTCGTGTCCGCCACGGGATCGGTGAAGGCGTCGGGGGTGTTTAAAATTCGGATACCGAGTTGCGCCGCCGCTTCGTGGTCGATGGAGTCGATGCCCGTGCCCCACTTCGATATAACTTTCAGACGCGTGGCCGCGCGCAGCACGCGCGCGGTGAATTGATCGTCGCCGCAGATGGCGCCGTCAATCGTCCCGACGAGAGGGATGAGTTCTGCCTCGCAGAGTCGTTCGCGCACGTCCGTCGTGATGATCTCGACGCCTTCGGCCTCAAGGCGCGGCCGAAACTCCTCAACGACCGGCAGCATGTAGGGCGCGCTGATCAAGACACGCCACCTCATCGCCGCACCCTTTCGCCGCCAGACGGCTCGACGCTCCCCCCGTAACGGCGGACGAGCGGATCATCCCGCATGAGAGCCTCGACGGCGCGCAGGTCTTCGGCCGTATCCACCGCGTGCGTCTCCGCTTCGGTCTCCACCAGACGCACGCGGCCGCCGTGCTCGATCAGGCGCAGCATGTCGATAGACTCGGCGCGTTCGAGCGGCGTCGGCGGCAAGCGTGCGAACTCGCGCAGGGCTTCGCGCCGGAAGGGGATCACGCATACTTGCTTGAACACGGGCGGGCGTTCGTCGCTCCCAAAGTCGGCGTTGGGAATGGGCGCGCGGGAGAAGTAGAGTGCGTTCCCCTCAACGTTCATCACGACCTTGATCGTGTTGCGGTCGGTGTAATCTTCCGGGCGCACGATCCGGCGCGCCAGATTGACGCACGCGATAGATGGGTCGCGCAGCATGGGCGACACGGCGGCGCGGATCATGTCCGGGGTGATCATCGGCTCGTCCCCTTGAATCATCACGACGATGTCGGCCTCGACTTGTTCGGCGGCTTCGGCGACACGGTCGCTCGCCCGCTCGTGGGCGGCCGAGGTCATGAGGGCGAGTCCGCCGAAGCCTGCGACGGCGGCGCGTATCTCTTCGTCGCACGTGGCGACGTAAACGGCGTCGAGTTCGGCGCACATCGCGGCGCGGCGAAAGACGTGCTCGACCATCGGGCGGCCGAGCAGGGGCGCGAGAGGCTTGCCCGGAAAACGGGTGGAAGCCATTCGCGCCGGGATGATTGCGATGATCCGATCCAAGGGTCTGCGTCCTTCGCGCGCTGTGGCCTGGCGACGTTCGGCCGGAGCCGGAAGCCGCCCTGCAATGCGGCGTGCGGTGAGGTATAGTAAGTTTGGTAACTCGCGGAGATGGGTTTATACTCCGCGCATCTCCCGGGGTCTCCTCACGACAAGCTGCCGTTGGCTTGACTCCTCAGTGATGATACCGCGACATGCACGACACGTCACGTTTGTCAGACGCTCAGTACGAGTCTGACGCTCGTTTGCGCCGACCGGCGGGGCAGCAACCCCGCAAACAACCACGTCAACGCCTTCTCATCCGCCCGGCGACGACCGACCCAAAGGGAATTCTCATGCCCATCTCCACCACGGCTCAACTGATCACAAAAAATCAACTGCTCGCCGCTCTGCCCCGTCATGAGTACGAACGCCTCGCGCCGCACCTGGAGCCGATGCACCTGCCCCAGGGTAAAACTCTCGCCTATCCCGGAGACGCCATCCGCTATGCCTACTTTCCCGCCAACGGCATGATCTCCCTGCTTTCCACCACCGAAGCCGGGAGGGCTATCGAAGTCGCCATGGTGGGGCACGAAGGCTTCAGCGGCGTCCCCATTATTCTGAGGGTCGGCGTCGCGCCGTATTGGAGCGTGGTGCAAATCCCGTCGGACGTTCTGCGGATCAGCGCGACCGCACTCAGGAAAGAGTTCGAGCGCGGCGAACAACTCCACGACCTGCTCCTGAAATACACTTACGCGCTGCTCACACACGTCACGCAGTCGGCCGTCTGCAACAGCTTCCACACGGTTCAGGAGAGGTTCTGCCGGTGGCTCCTCATCAGCCGCGACCACGTGAAATCAGACACCATCAATCTCACCCAGGAGTTCATCTCGCAAATGCTCGGCACGGCGCGCACCGGCGTCACCATGGCCGCCGTCCCGCTCCAGGACGCCGGGCTGATCCGCTATCGGCGCGGCAAGATAACTATTCTCAACCGGCCGGGGCTGGAATCGGCCGCCTGCGAGTGTTACACGATTATCAGGAAAGAGATCGGCCAGAATCTCGTCGCTTAATTCTCGCCGCCCGGCCTCGCCCCAGACCGCCTTCCGTTATGTCTGTCGCCAGACAATGTCGCTCGCCCGACTGAGTCTGTAGCGTAGCCGACAACACCCTCCGACAACTGTTATACCTCCACTCGCTCGCTTCCGGTAGGAAACCCGGCCGCACGGGTTTCCGCGAGAGTCTCGACAACTCATTCGCATCAGCCATTCAGTTTAACCGAGGCGAATCGCTCACGATTCGTCGCTCCGAAACAGATCGCAACTAACGCGTCCGCGCGGCACCCCTGCGCCCGCGTGCAAGGGTGCGGCGGCCTTCCCGGATGAAGTGTGCCGCTAACTCGTCGGCGAGGCCGCCATGTCCGCCTTAGTTGCGTAGTTGAAGTAACAATTTTTCGCGCACTCAGCCGCAGTTCGTCAAAAGACCCGGTCTCATACAAAGCGGTTGACAACGCCGACGGCGCAGAGGCAGGCCACCCCGCCGCATGCGCCGCCCCGGCTCCGGGCTTAAGCCCTTTTACTTCCCCATAGATTCCCTGGAGATATTAAGAATGAAACGCTTTCTCAGCATAATGATTACGTTGAGCATCATGCTTGCGATGACGGTCGGCGTCTCTCCCACGTCAGCCCAGAACCCCGCCGCAAATCCCTCAGACCACTTCGCCAATCCGCGTGCGAAGCAAAAAGATTACACGGACAAAATTCCCGCGAGCATCCGTCGCGGCGCGTCCCCCGAAGCCAAGGCCGCCTGGGAGCAGGCGACGCCGGAGCAGCGCGCAATGGTGAAGGACACCATCGATAAAGCCATCAGCGAAGCGAAGGCCAAGCACGAGAAAGAGAAACAGGCCAAGCGCGAGCAGAAGGCCGAGACCAAGAACTGGAAGGACATTCTCAAAGGCAAGCCGAGCGAGTCGCTGCCCGACACGCCGCTCTACTTCACGGATAAGCAGGGCGGCAACGCCAAAGTCGTCCGCGCCAAGGAGCGCGAGCAGGTGATCGGGGCGCAAAGGTGCTACGACTGCGAAATTATCGAAGACCCCTGCCCCGACTGTTACCCCGAACCGACCCCCACGCCTTACTCCACGCCGACTCCGAATCCGACCCCGACGCCGACCCCCGTCCCGACACCCGTGCCCGGCGGCGGCGATGATGCCGACGCCGACGGCCTGCCGGAGTCTTTCGAGAACGCTTTGGGCGATTCGTTTACGCCCTTCTATCACGTCTCGGCCTATGAGCCGGACAACTTCGCCACCTTCGCCAACTCCGACACGCAGATCGTCGAGCAGGTCTTGGGCAAAACCCCCTTCAGCTACTTCCGCGTGCAGCCGCTCGGCTTCGCCTATAACTATTGGGGGCAACTCGTCAGCGTGCTGCGGATCGACTACCTGACGCTCTGGAATCACGATAGCGGCCTGGTGACCGGCGGCTACTGCTCCATCTTCCCGCCGCTCAACGGCCTCGCGGGCGTCGTCGCCCACGACTTCGACAACGAACGCTCGGCGGTGCTCGTGGCCGCGCCCGTCGGCGGTTACACCTACAACCTCAACCCGTCGGCCTACAGCGCGTACAGCTATTACACGGCCGCGCACGAAGGCGAGCCGAACGACAAGAGTCGCTACGCCGATTTCCCGACCAACCCGATCCCGGCGGGGAATCACATTCACCTCGCGCTCTCCATGTCCAAGCATGGCACCTACACCTTCAACCCCGACTACATCTCGCTCGTCCCCGACTACATCATCGCGGGCATCGTCGCAGGGGTCAGCTACACCTGCTACAGATCGACCTTCGATTACCAATTCGGCGCGAACGATGTCGCCTGCCTGCTCGCCATGTACTACGCCTACGGCGCGATCTACGAGTGCGCGGTCGAGCGTTTCTACGATCAGGGAGGCCAGTACGCGCAGGGGCGCGTCAACGTGGGCGAGCCGGGCAACCCGATCAACGGCGCGAACTTCATCCGCGACAACACCCACGGACTGAACAGTAAACTCGTCAACCCGGTCTTCTAAGCGGCCGGATTGTCCTGGACGGTGCGGGCAGGGGCGCGCGGGGCATAGACCCGCGCCCCGCCCGCCTCAATCGAACCCAATGCGACGGGGGCGGAAATAGTTTTCCGCCCCCGTCGCCCGTTACCCGTCGCCCGTTACCCGTCGCTCGTTACCCGTCGCTCGTTATTCGCGGACGCGACGCCGGACGAATAGACGAAGGCTTTCGCGCGTCAAAGTCACGAACCGGGGGCAAAGTTTCCGTCGGAGGCAAAAGGAGGTGAGAGAGGTTAATCGTCTGAATAGTGCCTCGTCTCCCCTCCCATGAAGAATGTGAGGCCGACCGTGCGAACGTTCACCGCCGCTCCCACCCCGGCGGGGCGATTGTGTTACAAAAGATACTGTCGCACGCGATTGTGAGGGCGGGCGGATTGATGCCGCTTCCGAGCTTTGGGCGGACGGCTCGGTCTCCGGCGTGGACAGAAATTTTTCGCGGCACTAGCATCTGTAGTTACCATGTCAGAAACAAAAACGGTGAACCAGGATTACAGCTTTACGCGCGACAAGGAAGACGCGCGCGTCGTCGCGGAGTATCTCAATCCGCTGCCGCGCTCCATCGTCCGCCCCGATAAGTACGAACTGCTCGACGGGGAATGGCGCTTCGGCCTCGACCTCGAAGACCGTGGTTTGAGCGAAAACTGGTTCCTCGGGCATCGCTACCCCGGCACGGCGATCTGGCCTGGCTCGATAGAAGCTCATCTGGCACAGGCCAAGGGCGAGCTGGCCGGTACGCCCGCGTGGCAGGATACGGTGGTCGCGTGGTACGAGCGCGAGTTCACGATCCCGGAAGATTGGTGCGCGGACTCCGGTTGCCTGGTGCAGGTCACGTTCGGCGCGTGCGGCTACGAGACGCGCGTGTGGCTCAACGGTCATCCGCTCACGACGATTGAGGGCGAGGAAGCGCACCTCGGCGAGTACACCTCGTTCAGCTACGAGTTGCCGCCGGAACACCTCCAACCGGTCAACCGGCTGACGGTGCGGATCAGCGATTCCTACGACGCCGAGATACCGCGCGGCAAGCAGCAATCAACCGTCTATAAGCAAGGCGGCATCTGGTATCAAACCTATACGGGGGCGGTCAGAAGCGTCTGGCTGGAGCCGGTCGGGCGCAACCGCCTGCGCTCTCGCCTGAACGTGATCAGCAGTTTCAGGGACAGCTTCGTCTCGTTTGACCTGACGACGCGCATACACGACCCCGGCCTCTACTCTTTACGGATCGTGGTCGCCCTGCGAGGGCGCGAGCAGCCAATCGCCATTCGGGAAGTGCGGTTGCCGTTGGAGACGGGCGAGAAGCGGCAGCGCGTGACGGTGGAGTTGCCGGATGCTTTGCGTTGGTCGCCCGCCACGCCGCACCTTTATCATTTGGTCGCTCAACTCTGCGGGGCGTCGGGGGTGGTCTCGCAGATCGAAGCGCACTTCGGACTCCGCACGATGGAGGCGCGCGGAAGCTCCGTCTATCTCAACAACGAGCCTTTGTATCTGGACGGCATCCTCTACCAACCCGGCACGGCCACCTTTGAAGAAATGCGGCGGCACATGCTGGCGATGAAGCGGCTCGGCTGCAACCTGGTGCGGGTGCATATCTCCGGCATCGACCCGCGCATCTATGATCTGGCCGACGAGACGGGGATGCTGCTCTGGGTGGAAGTGCCCAGCCCGCACCGTTCGAGCCAGCAGAGCCGCGACAATCACTGGGCGGAGATGATGCGTATGCTCGTCCACATCGGCTCGCACCCTTCGGTCGTTATCTGGAGCCTCTACAACGAAGACTGGGGCGCGGAAGATATCGCCACCAACCCGGAAACCCGCCGTTATATCGCCGGAGCCTATGACTACCTGCGTCTGAATCACCCGCAGTTGCTGGTGGTGGATAACGACGGCTGGCAGCACGTCTCGACGGAGGGCAGGCTCAAGTCCGATCTCCTGACGGCGCACCTCTACACTCCAGACCTCGACGCCTGGCGGTCGTTGCTCGACCGGCTGGCGCGGGGCGAGACGGAGGGCGTGGCGGTGAAGCCGCTCATCATCGGCGACCCATACTTCTACGTCGGGCAGGTGCCGCTCGTGGTGAGCGAGTGGGGCGGCTTCGGCTTCGTCGATTACGGCGGGCCGGGCGACCAGGAAGACAAGACGGCGCGGATACGAGCCTTCAAACGCGAGCTTCGCCGCCAGGCCATTGCCGGCGACGTTTACACGCAGGCGACGAGCATCGAGGAAGAGGATAACGGATTGATCGATCCGCAAACCGGCGATCTGCTCGTGCCCGCGGGGCTGCTCAGTTCTGACGCGACGGCGCAATCGTAACGCCCCGGCGGGCGTCGCACGGGCGCGCCTGTTGCGGCGGCGGGCAAGACGCCCGGCCGTGCAGCGTTCGCGCGCTTTCTTCCCCGACCGTCTCGCTACGGACTTCCACTCGGGTAGGTTTCCACATTAACATTCAGACATGCCAGTTACTTTTGCCGCCGGAACGATTCCGCCGTTTTTAACGGAAGTGGTCGCGCTGCTCGTCGCGGGCGCGTTGATCGCTTACGTGTGCCACCGCTTCGGCTTAGTCCCCATCGTCGGCTTTCTGCTGGCGGGCGTCGTCATCGGGCCGAACGCGCTCGGGTTGGTGCGCGACCGCGAACTCGTGGACGCGGCGGCCGAAGTCGGCGTTATCCTCCTGCTGTTCACCATCGGCATCGAGTTCAGCTTGCAGAAGCTGGCGCGGATCAAACGACTCATCTTCGGCGGCGGCGGGTTGCAGGTGGGGCTGGCGACGCTGCTGACGATGGGCGTGCTGACCCTGTTCGGCGTCAACTGGCGCGCCGGTCTGTTCACCGGCTTTCTCGTCGCGCTCAGTTCGACGGCCATCGTGCTCAAACTCCTCGGCGACCGGAGCGAGACCAACGAACCGCAGGGACAGGTCGGTTTAGGACTCCTGATCTTCCAAGACCTGGCGATCATCGTGATGGTGTTGCTGGTGCCCATGCTGAGCGGTTCCGGCGGGTCGGCGCTGGGGATCGGGTGGGCGCTCCTGAAGGCGGGCGCGATCATCGCCGGGGTGCTCCTCTTCGCACGTCGTTTGATGCCGAAGATGCTGGAGATGGTGGCGCGCACCTGTTCGCCGGAGCTGTTTCTGTTGACCGTGATCGCCATCTGCTTCGGCACCGCTTACCTGACGAGTCTGGCGGGCGTGAGTTTGTCGCTCGGCGCGTTTCTGGCCGGGCTGCTGGTGAGCGAAAGCCGTTTCAGCGAACACGCCCTGAGCGAGATCATGCCGTTGCAGATTCTCTTCAGCGCGACGTTCTTCGTCTCGGTCGGGATGCTGCTCGACCTGAGTTTCCTGGTGCAGAACTTACCGCTCGTGCTCGGCGTCGTCGCTCTCGTCCTCGTCGTGAAGGTCGCCACGACGGGCGTGAGCGCGCTGGCGTTAGGATACGGGCTGCCGGTCGCCGCGGCATCGGGGCTGATGTTGGCGCAGGTCGGCGAGTTCTCGTTTGTGCTTGAGAGAGCGGGCAGGGAAGTCGGGCTGTCGCCCGCCGGACTCTCCGCCGCAGGCTCGCAGACCTTCATCGCCGCCACGGTCGTGTTGATGGTGCTGACGCCGCTCCTGATGCGGGTGGGGTCACTGATTTCACGCCGCCTGGAAACACGGCAGGCCGGGCGCGAAGCCGCGACCATCGCCGCACAACCGTTGCCGGAGCATCTGCCGCAACTGGAAGACCACGTGATCGTGGCCGGTTACGGCGAAGCGGCGCGGCGACTGGTGCGCGTCCTCGGCGGCTCCGGCATTCCGTATATCATCACCACGCTCAGCCCGGCGGGCGCGAACGAAGCGGAAGCCGAAGGTCTGGCCGTCTTGCGCGGAGACGCGAGCCACCAGCGCACGCTGCAACTGGCCGGGGTCGAGCGCGCCAAGATGGTGGTCATCGCCGACGACGATCCGGCGACCGCGCGGCGCATCGCGGCCGTGGCGCGCACCACGAACCCGACGATGCGCATACTCGTGCGAACTCGCTATATGGCTGAAATCGAACCGCTCACGGAGGCCGGCGTTGACCGCGTGATCGCCGAAGAGTTGGAGTCGATCGTCGGACTGTTCGCCGACGTGCTGCGCGATTACCGCATCGCGGCCGAGGAGATCGACGCGCACGAAGAAGCGTTGCGGCGGGGCGGTTACGTTGCGCTCCTGCGCGACCCGCCGGAGGGCGAGGCGGCGGTGGTCGAGTGTCAACTGCTCGAAGATTGCCTCGACACGCGCACCGTCACCATTCGCGCGGGCGCGCCCGCCACCGCCGCGCCGCTCGCCGCGCTCGCGCTCGAAGCCAAATACGGCATCGCCCTCCGCACGTTGAGCCGCAACGGAGAAGTGATCGACGACCCGCCGGAAGACTTCGCCTTGCAGGCAGGCGACGAAGTGGTGCTCTACGGCGCGGCCGACGCCTTCGCGCAAAGCGCGCCCCTGTTTCGCACGCAGGCGGCAAGCGCGGTCGAAGTCGATCCCGCGCCCGCAATGCCGCGTGACAATGGGATAGACACCGGGCAACTGTTGGAGTTGAAACCGGGCGCAGCGGCGGCGTCACCTTCCGCCTGCGGGCATCTGGGGATGACGCGCGCCGTCAGGCCGAGCGCGCGCGGCTGCGAAGAATGCCTGCGGATGGGCGACACGTGGGTGCATTTGCGTATCTGCATGACGTGCGGGCACGTCGGCTGTTGCGACTCGTCGAAGAACAAGCACGCCTCGAAACACTACCCCGCCACCGATCACCCGATCATCAAATCGCTCGAACGGGATGAAGACTGGGCTTGGTGCTATCCTGATAAAACTTACTTGTAAGGAACGACGCTCGCCGCGACGGCGCAAATTCGGCGCGGCGTCGGGCGATCAGGGCGGGAGGCGAGAAACTGATGGTTGCCGCCAGGCCGGGCAGGCTGATACGATTAAAAAATTAGATGCAGAGAGAATTCCCGGAAGGTGCGGCTCGTTGGCTACGCATGATGTTGTTGATCGGCGTGCTTGCGAGCCTGTGCTTTTCGGTAGGCGAAGGGCTGCGCCTGCTGCCTTTGCCGCAAACGTCGCCCCGGCCGGACGAGCGTGTCGATGAACGCCCGCGCCTGACGAATCAGGGCGTCGCGCAGTTGCCTCAATTCCAGACCGGCTCGCTCACCCAACCCCCGCAGGCACAGAAAAACCTGAAGCGTAAACTGGCGCAGTGCGCCCCGGCTTCCCCTTGCGGCCTTCCACTCCCGGCCAGCCTGCGCCTCTTCTCCGGGGCGGAATGGCCGAGAGGCTTCAACCCGGCCGCGTCAGCCTCGATGCAGGCCGGCCGCGCCCCTCCGCTTCTCGCCTGGCTCGTCGGCCGGACAACTCAACCGCCCTTTTCATTCAAACAGTTCCGCTGACACTGCTGCCCGCCCTGCGTGCGGGTCAACCGGGTTGCACATCTTTTTCGCCGAGCCTGCGATCGTCGCCGGGAGATTCCGACTATGCCGCCTGACCTTCCCTTGTTGGGAGACCTGCTCCTGCTGCTGCTCGCGTCCGTGCCGATCGCCTTTCTCTTTCATCGCCTCCGGCTGCCGACGACGGTCGGCTTCATGATCACGGGCATCGTGATCGGCCCCTACGGCCTCGGGCTGATTAGAGACGTGCATGCCATCGAGGTCTTGGCCGAGATCGGCGTGGTGCTGCTCCTGTTCACCATCGGGCTGGAGTTTTCGCTGCGCCGCATCGTCGAGATGAAACGGATGGTGCTGGCGGGCGGCGGCGCGCAGGTGGCCGTCACGACGCTGTTGGTGACGGGGATCGCTTATCTGTGGGGGCGACCCGCCAATCAAGCGATCTTCTTCGGCTTTCTTTTCGCGCTCTCCTCAACCGCCATCGTGCTCAAGAGCTACATCGACCGCGCGGAGATGGACGCGCCGCACGGCCGTGCGGGCGTCGGAATATTGCTCTTTCAGGACTTGAGCATCGTGCTGATGATGCTGCTGGTGCCGATACTCGGAGGGCGCGAGGGGGCATCGCCCGCGCGGGTCGCGCTCACGCTCGGTTTAGCCCTCGCCGCCGTCGCCCTCATCATCGTCGCCGCGCGCAAGGCCGTGCCGTTCCTGCTCTATCACATCGTCAAACTGCGCAGCCCCGACCTGTTCATCATCTTCATCGTCTTGATGAGCCTCGGCACCGCCTGGCTGACTTCGCAGTTCGGTCTCTCGCTCGCGCTCGGCGCGTTCATCGCCGGGATGGTGCTCTCCGAATCCGAGTACAGCCACCAGGTCGTGGCCGACATCCTCCCGTTCCGCGACGTGTTCAACAGCATCTTCTTCGTCTCCATCGGGATGCTGCTCTCTTTGAGCGCGCTGTGGGCTGACCTCGTTTTGGTGCTGACCTGGGTCGTCGCTCTCACCCTGGGGAAGGCCGCCGTCGTGCTGATCGTCGTGCGACTGCTCGGCTACAGCTTGCGCGTCTCGACGATGGCGGCGGTGGGGCTGGCGCAGGTGGGCGAGTTTTCCTTCATCCTCGCCCGCGCGGGACTCCCACAAGGACTGCTCACGGAAGCTGATTATCAGAGATTCCTGGCCGCCTCAATCCTTTCGATGATCGCCACGCCGTTTCTGATCAAGGCCGCGCCGCGCATCGGCTACGCGGTGCAATCCGCCTTCGCGCCCGGCTCCGTGTTGGAACCTTCGGTGGTGGGTTTCGACGCGGACGAGCCTGACCTGAGAGGGCACGTCGTGATTGTCGGCTACGGGCTGAATGGCCGCAACCTCGCGCGCGTGCTCCGCAGGGTCAAAGTCCCCTACCTCGTGCTGGAACTGAACGCGGAGGCCGTGCGCGGGGCGAGCGAGCAGGGGGAGCGGATCATTTACGGCGACGCGACGCGCAAGGAGGTGCTGCACCACGTCGGGCTGGAGCGCGCGCGCGTCCTCGTCCTCGCCATCTCCGACCCCGTCGCCACGCGGCACACCGTGTCGCTCGCCCGCCAGATGAACCCGGACATCCATGTCATCGTCCGCTCGCGCTACATGGCGGAACTGCAAGACCTGCTGCAACTCGGCGCGGACGAAGTGATCCCGGAGGAGTTTGAGACGAGCATCGAAATCTTCTCGCGGGTGCTGAGGGAGTACGGGATTGCGCGCAACGTGATCGGGCGGCAGGTCGAGGCGGTCAGGAGCGAGGGCTACAGGATGCTGCGCGCGCCTTCGCTGCCCCACGTGCAAATGAGCGAGATCGCCGAAGCGTTAGCCGGGGCTTCGACGGAAACGCTCGTGGTGGATGCCGATTCGAGAGCGGCCGGAAAGACCATCGGCGATTTGAGACTGAGGAGCGATACCGGGGTGACGATCATCGCGGTCGTGCGCGACGGGCAGACCGACATCAACCCCGGTTCCGAACTGAGGCTCCAGGCCGAAGACGTGATGGTCTTGCTGGGAAGCCCGGAGCAAATAGATCGTGCGATCGAACACTTCAACGCTTCGTGAGCGGTGATGCGCGGCTCCGCGGCGGCAAACGGCTCGCGGCACAGGGAACGAGGCACGCGCTAGCGTCGCCGCGACTTGATGTGAATGGCGTGTATTATGTGAGAAACTCGCGGGACGAAGGGCGCGGGTCGTCGGCAAAATTGAACAGCGATGAACCCCGCTTCGCTTAACTCGCACGGTGCGGCGCGGTGGACGCGTCCAAAATTTTAATGCGGCGACGGGCGTTGACAAGTATGCTGCTTCCACGAGGCGTGCGGCGATCTTTGCCGCTCTGATTTGGAGCGAGAATTTCTCAAGCATTGACTAAAGGAGAGTTGAGCAAATATGGAATGGCTGGCCGACCCGCAACTTTGGATCGCGTTTTTAACTCTAACGGTCTTGGAACTCGTGCTCGGCATCGACAACATCGTCTTCATCTCGATCCTGGCGGGCAAACTGCCGGCCGAACAACAGTCGAGAGCGCGTTACATCGGGTTGGGGCTGGCGCTTGGGATGCGCGTCATCCTGCTGTTTTCTTTGTCGTGGGTGATCGGCCTGACCGCGCCCATCTTCACTGTTTTCGGGCAGGAAATATCGGGACGCGACCTGGTGTTGCTCATCGGCGGCTTATTTCTCCTGGCGAAAAGCACACACGAAATTCACGGCTCGCTCGAAGGCGAAGAGGGTCATAAGTCGGCGAAGATTTACCCGTCGTTCGTCGGCGTGCTGATTCAGATCGCGCTGCTCGACATCGTCTTCTCGCTCGATTCGGTGATCACGGCGGTCGGGATGGTGGACAACCTCTGGATCATGATCGCGGCGGTGGTCGTCTCCATCATTTTTATGATGGCTTTTGCGGGGAGCATCGGCGCGTTCGTGCAAAAACATCCGACCATCAAGATGCTGGCCTTGTCGTTCCTGATTCTCATCGGCGTCACGCTGATCGCCGAAGGGTTAGACCAGCACATCCCGAAAGGTTACATCTATTTTGCGATGGCGTTTTCTGTGCTCGTCGAAATTTTGAATCTGCGCCTGCGGAAAGCGAAGACTGCGCCGGTGCAACTGCACAACCCGTATGACGATCAGGACGAAGCCAAAGCGTTGCGGATGGAATAGCGTTGTACGCCAGGACATACCGGGCGCAAAACGAATCAAGCGAACTTGAGACGGCGTAGCCCGGCGCGGCGGACGCCCGCCCGCGCAAAGACCAAACGCGAAAGTTTCCCGCTCGTCAACGAATCAAAGATGACTCGACAAATCCACTCCGGCGGGCGGCATTCGATGTCGTCCGCACCCGCGCGTTACGGGAAGTTGCGCGGGCTGTGCGCGGCCGTCGTGTTGCTCGTCGGGAACTGCCTCGCCGCGCCGCCCGGCGCGCAAGCTCAGGCAATTCCCGAACTCTTCAGCTACGCGGAACTCTCGGCTCTCTATGAACGGGACAAACTACCCGCGCTGCTCGAAGGCAAGTTGAATCGCTTGCTGACCATGCCGTTCGTTAATAACTCTTACGCGCAGGCCGAACCCGTCAGGCTCGCCTGCGCGCCGCGCCTCGGCGAGTTTCTACGCGTCGCCTTCTGGAACATCGAGCGCGGCCTGGAGCGCGAAGCGGTTGAAGCCGCGCTCGGCGACGCGACGCGCTTCGAGGCGTTGCTGAACCCGGAGAAGTACCCGCCGGGGAGCGCGGCGCGGCGCGAGGCGTTGGAGGAAGCCGCGAGCCTGCGCGGGGCGGATGTGATCGTGCTCAACGAAGTTGACCTGGGGATGAAGCGCACCGGCTACCGGCACATCGCCGCGGATTTAGCCGCGCGCCTGGGGATGAACTACGCCTTCGGCGTGCAGTTCATCGAACTCAGCCCCGTCGCTCTGAGTCGCGAGTCGCCGGGCGCGGACAGGGAAGAGAACGAAATCCTGAGTCTCGTCAAAGTTGACCCGGCGCGTTATAAAGGCTTGCACGGCCTCGCCATCCTCAGCCGCTTTCCGCTTGAGAACGTCCGGCTCGTGCCGTTCGAGCGTCAGCCCTACGATTGGTACGGGCGAGAGAAGCGCGGCCCCGGCATGCTCGAACGCGGCAAGCGTCAAATCGCACACAGGGTCTTTTTAGAAAAGACCCTGCGCGAAGTCAGGCGCGGCGGGCGCACGATGCTCGTCGCCGACATCGCAGACGCGCGCTTTCCGCATGGCCGCGTGAGCATCGTCGCGACGCATTTAGAGAACCGCACCGCGCCCGCAGGCCGCGTGCGGCAGCTTGAAGAACTGCTCGACCAAATCAAAAACATCAGCCACCCGGTCGTGCTCGCGGGCGACATGAACACCTCGACCGAAGACGCAACGCCCACCTCCGTGCGCCGCGAGATCACGAAGCGCGTGGGGAGCAGGAATTTTTGGCTCAAGCAGGGCATCAGCTATGCCCTCGGCTTCGGCTTCATCCGCGACATCGCCATCGGCGGCATCTCGCGGGCGCGCCGCCACTCCGACCCGACCGTGCGCCACCTTCCGTTCATCGCGCCTAATCCGGGCAGCAGGTTTTTCACGACGTTGAAAGATTTTCGTTTCGCCGACGGCGGGGCGTTCGATTTTCGCGGCGACCCGGAGCGTTCCACCGGCGGGAGCAGAGAGACTTTCGGCAACTCGAACGAGCGCGACGGCAAGGGCTTCGTCACGACTTATCAAGCCAATCTCTCCGTGAAGTTTGTCGGCGACTACAAGCTCGATTGGATTTTCGTCAAACCCGGCGCGCTCAGGCACCCGCACGACGAAGGGCAGCCATACCGCTTCGCGCCCCATTTCGGGCGCACGCTCAAAGCCGTCAACGGCATCGTCGAAGACCGCGTCTCCGACCACCGGCCGATGCTCGTTGACCTGCCGCTCGTCGAGCCGCCGACAGGACAAACGGCCGCTCCCGACGCGTGCGGGCAGCGAGCGTTTTCGAGACCCTGAACCGAAAGACGACGACGGCGGCCGTGGTCGAAAGAAAACTTGCGACATCCTTCGCCGGGTTCTACGTTTCCGCGAGAGCGCGTGCGGCATCCTGCCGAACATCTGCGAGAGGGTAATAATCGATGGCTGAAAGTTTATTAACCGATGATGCGGGTCGAACCGGCGGCTACGAGCGAACTTCCGGCGATTATAAAATCTGGCAGGTCATCGCCGCCTCGGCCGTCGGCACGATGATCGAATGGTACGACTTCTATATTTTCGGCAGCCTCGCCGCGGTCATCTCTCCACTCTTTTATCCGCCCGGCAACGACACCTTCGCTTACATCGCCTATCTCGCCACGTTCGCCGTAGGCTTTATCGTCCGCCCCTTCGGCGCGCTCTTTTTCGGGCGCATCGGCGATATCGTGGGGCGGAAATACGCCTTTCTCGTCACGCTGCTGATCATGGGCGGCGCGACCGCCGTCATCGGCTTTTTGCCCACCTACGCACAGATCGGCATCGCCGCGCCCCTCATTCTCCTGTTGCTGCGCGTCCTGCAAGGACTTGCGCTCGGCGGCGAGTATGGCGGCGCGGCCGTCTATGTCGCCGAGCACGTGCCCGATCGCAGGCGCGGTTTCTACACGAGTTTCATCCAGATCACGGCGACGCTCGGTCTCTTCGTCTCGCTCGCCGTCATCCTCTGCGTGCAGAACCTGATGAGCGCGGACGCCTTCGCCGGGCGCACCGGCTCGTTCGCCGGCTGGCGCATCCCCTTCATCATCTCGATCTTTCTCGTCGGCGTCTCGCTCTATATCCGGCTGAGGATGAAAGAGTCGCCTATTTTCCAGCACGTCAAAAGCTCTGGAATGACTTCGGCGAAACCGCTCACGGAAGCCTTCACCAGATGGAGTAATCTGAAACTCGTGCTGATCTCCCTGTTCGGCGCAACGGCGGGGCAGGGCGTGGTCTGGTACACCGGGCAGTTCTACGCCCTCTTTTACCTGCAATCGATTCTCAACGTGGACGCGACTTCGGCCAATTATATCGTCGCCATCGCCTTGCTCTTAGGGATGCCGTTCTTCGTCGTCTTCGGGATGCTCTCGGATCGCATCGGGCGCAAGTGGATCATTATGGCCGGGTGCCTGTTGGCCGTCATCACTTACTTGCCCATCTATCGAGGGATGCAGGCCGTGGCCGGCTCGAACGTGGTGACGGCCGTATCGCAGCGCAATCCCGTCACCGGCGCGATCAGCCTGACACCCCGCACGCGGGACTCCAATGGTAATTTACAGAACGCGCCGAAGGTATTGACCTACACAACCTTCGGCGATTTGCTCGGCAGACGCGCTGCCCGGGGATTGATCCTGCTCGTCTTCATTCAAGTTCTCTGGGTGACGATGGTTTACGGCCCCATCGCCGCCTACCTGGTCGAGGCGTTCCCGGCCAGAATCCGGTACACAGCCCTCTCGCTGCCCTATCACATCGGCAACGGGGTGTTCGGCGGACTCTTGCCGCTCATCGGCCTGTCCGTCATCGCCAGCACGGGCAATATCTACGCCGGACTTTATTACCCGATGATCGTCGCCTCGATCACCTTTATCATCGGCTCGCTGATGCTCCGCGAGACGAAGAACGTGCTGATCTGGGATGAAGTGGAGACAGCGTCGAAGACGAGCGGCAGGTCTGCGTAATCAACGGCATAACAGGCTATTACCACTCGCTTATTAGTAGCAGCCAAGGATGAGCGTTGAGCCGTCTCATGGATGCCACAAAATAACTCCGGGGTGTGATTGAGTACGTAGAGTCCGATAACAACTAACACAACCTCCAGGCCGCGCGGGAAAGTCTCAGGTCAGCACAAAATGCTGCGACTCAGCTTAAGGTTTACTCAATATATCCACACTATAACTCCCTTTCCCTGCAAGCATTTACAACATAAATTTGATTATCGGACTCCGACCCTGTGCTGTGACTTCGACAGAAACCTTCATCCCTCTATTTCCCCGGAGTGTCGCCTGCGTCGGAGCAAAACTTGATTTTCCGCGTGGATTAAAGTATGTTGCGGCGTCGAACAAAGTCAGGCCGGCTGCCAAAGTCTGCGTTTGCCCGCGATCTTCTTCCCAGCCTCGCCGAGCCGTATAAAAATAGACTTCACCACGTATCCCAGCCCGAGACTATGGTCGCTGTAATGGGCGGCCTCGGTCTACCTCAAAGGAGTTCGTCATGTTGTTCCCCAAATCTCTGCGCCTGCGTGCGTGGCTCGCGGTTTTCGGTCTCGCGGCTTGCGCCCTGCTGCTGCTCCCCTACAGTTTTCCCACGGTCATAGCGTCGCACACGCCCGCCCCGACGAGCGTCACCGTCGCCGGAAGTCTTCAGAGCGAACTCGGTTGCCCCGGCGACTGGCAACCCGAATGCGGCGCGACGCATTTGAGCTACGACGCGAACGACGACGTATGGCAGGGCGCGTTCCCCATCCCCGCCGGCAACTGGGAGTACAAAGCTCCGCTCAATGACAACTGGGGTGAGAATTACGGTCTCAACGCGCAGCAGAACGGCGCCAACATCCCGCTCTCGCTCGGCTCGGGTCAGAGCGTCAAATTTTATTACGACCACAAGTCGCACTGGATTACCAGCAACCGCAATTCCGTCATCGCCGTCGCGCCGGGCAGTTTCCAATCGGAACTCGGCTGCTCCGGCGATTGGGAGCCGTCCTGCCTCCGCTCGTGGCTGCAAGACCCGGACGGCGACGGCACGTACACGTTTCAAACCACATCGCTGCCCGCCGGAAACTACGAGAGCAAGGTCGCCCTCAACGAAAGCTGGGATGAGAATTACGGCGCGGGCGGAGCGCAGAACGGAGCCAACATCTCGTTCAACGTGTCGTCCGACAACGCGCAGGTCACTTTCAGCTACAACCCCGCGACGCACGTCCTGACGATCGAGACGGCCGACACTCCGCCCCCCGCCGGCAACGTCGAATGGCAGGGCTTGCGCCATGACACGTTCGACAGCTACTACCGCAGCCCCTTCGGGGCGGTGGCCGCCGGCGACGATGTGACGCTGCGTTTCCGCACCGCGCATTTCGACGTGGACGGCGTTTACGTCCGCGTCTACACCCTCGACCCGGCGACCGGCGCGACCACCGGCCCCGTCGATCACCCGATGTCCTTCCTGGAGAACCGCACCGAGGGCGGCGCCGAGTACGACATCTGGACGCACACGCTCTCCACGCCCGCCGCGCCCGCGATTCTCTACTACAAGTTCCGCATCACGGACGGGTCGGACGAGGATTTCTACAGCGACGCCTACACGGACGATCACGACAACTTGAACCAGGGCGGCGCGGGCGCGGCCTCCGACGGCGAACCGTTCCCCGCCTTCCAGATCACGGCCTACGACCCGAACTTCCAGACGCCCGCCTGGCTCCACCATGCCAACGTCTATCAAATCTTCCCCGACCGCTTCCGCAACGGCGACCTAACCAACGACTACTGCCGCCCCGGCTCGACCGCCGGCTGCCCCACGTTCTACGGAGACCAGACCCCGCTGCTGCGCGAGCCGTGGAACACGGCCATCGGCGACCCACGCCAGCCCGGCGAGTTCAACAATCAGTACGGCACGCAGTTCTACGGCGGCGACCTCAAAGGCATCGAGCAGCAACTCGACTACCTGCAATCGGTCGGCGTCGATACGCTCTATCTCAACCCGATCTTCAAAGCTGTCTCCAACCATCGCTACGACACGGACAACTTCCTCGAAGTCGATCCCGCGCTTGGCGGCGACGCCGCCCTCGCCTCGCTCAAGACGCAGATGGAGCGGCGCGGCATGCGTCTCATCCTCGACGGCGTGTTCAATCACTCGTCTTCCGACAGCGTCTACTTCGATCTCTACCAACGCTACAGTCAGGCCGACGGCGGGTGCGAGAACGCGTCCTCGCCGTATCGAAGCTGGTTCAACTTCTTCAACTCGAACGCCCCCTGCGCCTTCGGCGATTATGAAGCCTGGTTCGGCTTCGGCAGCCTGCCCGTCTTCCGTGACGACTCCGCCGGCGTGCGCGACTTCTTCTATCGTGCGCCCGGCGCAAACGTCACGCAGCATTGGTATGAGCGCGGAGCGTCCGGCTGGCGTTTCGACGTGGCGAATGAAATCTCGCACGACTGGTGGAAAGAGTACCGGCCATTTGCCAAAGGCTATAAATCCGACGGGCCGCTCATCGGTGAAATCTGGCCGGACGCGAGTCAGTGGCTTGCGGGCGATCAACTCGACTCCGTGATGAACTACCGCTTTCGCAAGAACGTCCTCGGCTTTGCGCGCGGGCAGTTCAACTGGAGCGATAACGACAACAGCGGCGGGAACACGATCGTCGCCCTCAGCCCCAGCCAGTTCGATCACGCGCTTCGCTCCGTGCGCGAGGATTACCCGTCTGCGGCGACCGCCGCGATGCTCAACCTGATCGACTCGCACGACACCAACCGCTCGCTCTACGTGCTGACCGTCACGGGGGACGCGGGGCTGGCGCAGGCGAAAGAACGTCTCAAGCTCTCTGCGCTTTTCCAGTTCACCTATCCCGGCGCGCCGATGGTCTACTACGGCGACGAGGCCGCGCTCGATGCGCCCTCGCTCGCGGGCGGCGCGAACGGCGCGGAGGACGATCCTTACAACCGCGCGCCTTACCCGTGGGCGGATGAGTCGGGCGACCCGGACGTGTACGGCCCCGCCGATCAAACCGTCGTCGGCTACTACACGACGCTCGCGCACATGCGTAAGCAGCACCCCACGCTCCGCACCGGCTCGTTCGAGACGCTGTTGACCGGCGACACCAGCCCCCCGACGACCGACGACAACTCCTACGCTTTCGCGCGCGTCAGCGTCGAGGAGACGGCCGTTGTCGTGCTCAACAACGGCGCGGGCGGCAACACGGCGAGCGTCCCGGTCGCCGCTTATTTCGCGGACGGGACGCAGCTTCGTGACGCCTTGAGCGGTGCGACCTACGTCGTCAACGGCGGCCAGGTGAGCCTCACGCTCGCCGCCCGCAGCGGCGCGGCCTTGTTCGATGCTTCCGCTGCGCCCGTTGACACGACCGCGCCCGCCGCCGTCGTCAACGTCAACCCGCTTGCTGACGCGAACGGCTGGCATCGCTCCGCTCCCGTGACGGTCAATCTCAGTGCGACGGACGACGGCGGCAGCGGTATCAAGGAGTTGCGCTTCTGGATTAACGACGGCGGCGTCTCGGTCGTCGAAGGCGGCTCGGCCAGTGTGCAGGTCAATGTCGAAGGCGTCACTACCGTCAGCGTGCGCGCCATAGACAACGCCGGAAACGTCAGCCACGTCGCCACGCGGGTCATCAAGCTAGACCTCACGCCGCCGAACATCAGCGGCGCGTCCGTGAGTCCCGCTGTCTTGTCTTCACCCAATCACAAGATGCGGGACGTGACCGTCGGCTATCACGTGTCGGACAATTTCGGCTCCG
>DASVVO010000097.1:0-12504 GCA_036386515.1 Pyrinomonadaceae bacterium | reverse complement strand
TGCTTTTCGCTTCCAGCCAGAGCGCTTCCAGCCTGTTCTTACTTTTGACTTCACACTTCTACCTCGGTTAATGTTTTGACTATGGCTACAGCGACGGAACATCTCTACATTGTGACCGACGAAGAGATATTAGCGGGCGAGCCGATCATCAAGGGCACGCGAACGCCTGTGCGGGCTATCGTCGAACTGTGGCGACAACCGCTTGCGCCCGAAGCGATTATTGAACATCTACCGCACCTCACGCTGGCTCAGGTCTTCGACGCCTTAAGTTATTACAGCGATCATACGGACGACATCAATGCCCACATTGAACGCAACCGAATCCCGGATGAGTTGCTAACCCCTGCGACGAAAAATCCTTGAGCCGGCTCTTCTGCGAACTTTACCTTGACGAAGACGTAAGCGTGCTCGTCGCAGACCTGCTCCGCTCGCGCGGCTTCAGTGCCATGACGACCCTAGAGGCGGGGAACCGTGGCAACAGTGATGCACGTCAATTAAGTTTTGCCGTGAGTCAACAAAAGACTCTTCTCACACACAATCGTGCTGACTTTGAGCACCTTGCGCGCCAATATTTCGCAGCCGGAGAAATTCACTACGGGATCGTCATTGCTGTACGCCGCCCACCGCTGGAACTTACTCAACGCCTGCTACCGATACTCAATCACAACACCGCAGACGAGATGCAGAACCAACTGATCTATCTCTGATTTGATTTTTGCACAGTCTTCTTCCGGCTCATTTACCGGCGGTAGTTTTCGCTTCCAGCCAGAGCGCCTCCATTTCGTCGAGCGTGGCGGCGTCGAGCGTGCGACCCTGCGCTTCGAGGCCGCGTTCGATGTGGCGGAAGCGGCGACGGAATTTACGGTTCGTCAACTTGAGAGCGGCTTCGGGTTCGACTTTCAGGTGGCGCGCGATGTTTGTGACAACGAAGAGCAGGTCGCCCAACTCTTCGCGCACGCGCTCGTGCATGGCCTCGCTCGTAGCGGTAGCAGCGTCGCTGTCGTTCGCATCGTTGCTCGCGTTGCTTTCTTCGATGGCGGCTTTGAGTTCGTCAACTTCTTCGTGCAGCTTGTCGAAAATCTGTTCGACGTTCTGCCAGTCGAAGCCGACGCGCGCGGCCTTCGTCGTCAACTGGTGCGCCTCCATGAGCGCGGGGGCTTTGGTCGAGACGCCGTCCAGCAGCGATGAATCTTTGGCGGTCGCGGGCTTTCCGGCGGCGCGTTTCTCTTCGGCCTTGATCGCCTCCCAGTTGCGCAAGACCTCGGCCGAATCGGCCGCGCTCTCGCCCGCGAAAACGTGCGGATGGCGACGCACCATCTTCGTGTGGATCGCTTCGACCACATCGTCGATGGTGAACTCGCCGCGCTCGGCGGCGACCTGCGCGTAGAAGACGATCTGAAACAGGAGGTCGCCGAGTTCGCCGCGCAATTCCTCCGGGCGACCCTCGCGCGCCTCTTCGACGGCCTCGAAAGCCTCGTAGGCTTCTTCCAACAGCATCGGCGCGAGCGTGGCGTAGGTCTGCTCGCGATCCCACGGGCAACCTTCTGGCGAGCGCAAGCGCGCCATCAGCGCAACGAGATCGGTGAATGTCACGGGCATAGAGTTATCCGAAGTCGGAACTGAAAAAGTCAAAGTTTGTTGTCACGGACGTTGATGGCTCAAGTCTAAAACTTATAGCGCGAGGTTCCAAGCCGGCTTGAAGAAACTCGCCGCCGCGCCGCCGGTCTTCGCCGGGCAGGTATCGGAGTCGCCGTTCACCCCCGAAGGCGCGTTGGCGAATGGACAAGTGCGAGCCGGGCGATGTTTAATGAGCCTCAATTCTCCTCGATGAATTCCAGTGCGCGGAGCGGTTTTATGATAGTTGCGGCTTTTCTCTTCGGCATCCTGATCTTCTCCATCTCGGTCTTCTTCCTGATCAGCTACATCAACAGTAATAAGTCCTGGCGGCGCAATCAACACGCCTGGGTGCGGCAGCGGCAATTGCAGTTGAAACTTGAGGCCGACTTGCGTGCGCGCATCGAGGCCGACACGCACCGGTTTGAGGAAACGCGGCGCGCGCTGCTCGAACGCGCGGGCGGCGACTCCGAACGCCCCGGCCGGGAGCACGCCGTCTAACCCCCGCACGAATCGCAACCCCTCCCGCCCCCGTCGCCGACGCCTTTCTTGCGGCCACCTCGCGCTCGGTGCTACCATCCTCTCGCAACTCAAAGATCACAAAATTTAACTCCTGGCTGGTGCGGCTCCCGTGCGCGGGTCGCCGCCGCGAATTTGAGCGACGAGATGAGCGAAGAAAAACCACATTTCAAAGTTACAGACCGGCGTCTGTTCAACCCAGACGGCACGCCCCGCGACATCGAGCGCGAGACGGAGGCCACCTCCACCACCACAGCCGACACCGGCGCGCCCGCCGCGACCGGAACGGAAACGGCCGCCACGCGACCCGACGCCGCTTCCGACGCCGCCGCGCCGCCCGCCACTGAAACCGCGCGGCGCGAGCCAACGTCTTCGCCCGCGGCCGAAACCGCGAATGAGGCGCGCGCCCCTGCTGAGGCGGCGACCGCCACCGCTGCCGGGGGAACTGCTCAGGCGGGTGCCGAAGACCCGACGCCGTTCGCCAATCTCGTCATGTTCATTGCCTCGCCCGCGGCGGCGGCGATGGGGATGACGGAGCATCCCGGTCTCGCGCCCGGCGAACTCGACCTGCCGCTCGCCAAGCACTGCATCGATCTGCTCGGCACGATTCAACAGAAGACGCGCGGGAATCTCGGCACGCAGGAGGGGCAAATCATCGAGGGGCTGCTCGCCGAACTCCGCATGCAGTACATCTCGCTTACCTCGGCGCAACGCCCGCCCGCGCCTCCGCGCGGCTTCACCGGCAGCGACATCACGGGGGGGCGGTAAGTTTCAAGTTTCAGGTTTCAAGTTTCAGGACTGACAGATTCTTCGGGTCTTTAACTTGAAACTTGAAACTTGAAACTTGAAACTCTTATGAAGTTCACCCTGCTCGGCACCGGCACTTCGACGGGCGTGCCCTCCATCGGCTGCGAGTGCGAGACGTGTACGTCCGACGACGCGCGCGACCGGCGGCTGCGCGTCTCCGTCCTCGTCGAGCACGACGGGCAGAGCGTGCTCATCGACACCTCCTCCGATTTCCGCCAACAGGCGCTCCGGCAAAAATTGAAACGGCTCGACGCCGTGCTCATCACCCACTGCCACGCCGATCACATCTTTGGCCTCGACGACATCCGCCCGCTCAATTTCCGCCACGGCGCGCTCGGCGTCTACGCCAACGAGCGCGCCTGGCGCGACATCCGCCGCATCTTTCAATACGTCTTCGAGCCGTCGCACTTCGGCGGCGGTCTGCCGCAGGTCATCGCGCACACGGTGGTTGACGGCGCGCCGTTCTGCCTCAGTCGAGATTTTCGGGTGACGCCGCTCGAAGTCATCCACGGGCGGCTGCCCGTCGTCGCCTATCGCTGCAACGACTTCGCCTACGTGACCGACCTGAGCGAGATTCCCCCCGCCACGCTCGACGGATTGCGCGACCTCGACGTGCTCGTCCTCGATTGCCTGCGGCTCACCGCGCACCCGACGCACCTCTCGCTCGAACGCTCTCTCGCCTACATCGAAGAACTCAAACCGCGCCGCGCCTACCTGACCCACATCGCGCACGACATCAAACACGCGCGCGATTCCGCGCTGCTCCCGCGCGGCGTCGAGTTCGGCTACGACGGATTGGAGATAAGGGATGAGGGATAAGGGATGAGGGATGAAAGAAAGCACTCAAGAGATTGAATGCTTCTCTTCATTCATCCCTCATCCCTCATCCCTCATCCCTCAGCTTATGCGCCTCTTTCACGGAACTGACAACGCGGAGATCGCGCGGCCGACCGTGCTGACGCTCGGCGTGTTCGACGGTCTTCATCTCGGCCACCAGTTGATCATGCGGACGGTGGCGGAGCGCGCGCGGGCGACGGGCTGCGTGCCGACCGTCATCACCTTCGACCCGCACCCGCGCGCCGTGCTGCACCCGGAATCCGCCCCGCCCTTACTGCAAACCTTCGACCAGAAACTCGAAGCCTTCGGCGTGTTGGGCATCGAACAGGCCATCGTCGTCCGTTTCGACGAGGCGTTCGCGCTGCTGCGCGCGGAGGAGTTCCTGCGCGACGTGGTGCGGGATCGTTTGCAGGCGAGGGAAGTGTATCTCGGCCGGGGCTTCGCGTTCGGGCGTGGGCGCGAGGGGAACATCGAGTTTTTGCGGGCGGCGAGCGGGCGGCTCGGATTTCACGCCGACGAGGTGGCGGAAGTGTGCTTGCGGGGGCGTCGGATCAGTTCGAGCCGGATTCGCGAACTGCTGGCGGCGGGGCGCGTGAATTTGGCGCGGCGCATGTTGGGGCGGCCTTACGGCGTCGAGGGGCGCGTCGTCAAGGGCGAAGCGCGCGGGCGCACGCTCGGCTTCCCGACGGCCAACCTGCACCCGCAGAACCGCGTGATACCGCGCGGCGGCGTCTACGTGACGGCCACTTTGATCGACGGCGCGTGGCGGCGCAGCGTAACCAACGTCGGCTCGCGGCCGACCTTCACGGCCGAAGAGGAGGCCGCGCCTTCCGTCGAGACTTACGTGATGAAGTGGAGCGGCGACCTCTACGGCGACGTGGTGCGCGTGCGCTTCCTGCATCGCCTGCGCGACGAACGGAAATTCTCCGCCGTCGCCGAGTTGAAGGCGCAGATCGACAAGGATGTCGCGCGCGCGGCGCGCTATTTCGCGCACCCGAGCGTGCGTCGTTCGCTGGCGATCATTTAAAGGCTGGTAGGCTTCAGGCGCGCGGCAACGCGGCGAGCGCGGAGTGTGCCGGTGGCTTCGGCTTGCGCGGCTTCGGCAAGAGGCGTCCGAGCAGAAAGTTTAATTGATCGAAATTAAAGACTTCGGCGATGCAGCCGCGCTCCTCCGCGCCCGGCTCCCTCTGCTCCTCGTCGGAGATGATGAGCAGCGGCGTATCGTGCAAGCCGGCGCGCTCGCGAACGAGCCGCGCGCTCGTCGCGTCGTTATCGGGCGAGTGATGCAGGTCGAGCAGCACTAAGGCGGGGCGCGTGTCGCGGCAACAATCGACCAGTTCACGTTCGTCGGCCGCTTCAATCGTGCGAAAGCCGCGCGCCGCCAGCATCCGCATCACGCCCTGGCGCAGGCACGGGTCGGCCGACACCACCAGCACCGTGCGGCCGTCCCTGTCTCTCCTACCCATACGCAAACAAACCCCCTTGTTAAATGAACAGCGGGAACGCCGGAAGGCATCTTCGAGCGGGCACAGTAAACCAAAGCTGCATCAAATAACTATCGCGTAACGTACAACGAATGTACTTGGGATGTCACAAGATTGCGACAAGTGTCCTTTATCATCAAAGTGAACATGGCAACGACAGAGAAAAAAACCAATTCCTTAGTTCCGCTAAACGGCAACGGGCACAACTCGAACGGCGGCACGTCTAAAAACGGCGACGGGCATTCAACTCCCGCCGTGCGCCTCGCGCCTGCCGCACGCGCCACGCAACAGCAGCCCGCCACCCACGACGACGACGCGCGCACGCAGCCGGGCGCACCCGCTCTCGCCAACGGGACACGGGCGGATGAAGCGACGCGGGCGGCGAGCGGCTGGCGCGGGTGGCGGCGCACTTTCCAGGTCGCGCGCGTGCTCGGCATGCTCGGCTTCTACCTGTTCCTGGAAAACTACGAAGCGCGCGCGAACTTTAACCGCCGCATGAGCGCGCGACGCGTCGAAGCGGCGCGGGTGCGCGGCGGCTTCGCGTTGCGGCGCGCGCGGGCGCGGGCGTCTTTCGGGCGCGCGGTGGAACGCTTCATTCGGCTCGTGCGCCACCTCGTCTTTCGCGGGGCGGACGAATCGAGCAGCAAGGAGGCGCGGCTGCACGAACAGGCCGTGTGGTTGAAGACGCGCCTCATCAAACTCGGCCCCACCTTCATCAAGATCGGGCAATCGCTCGGCACGCGCGGCGACCTGCTGCCGCTCGCTTACGTCAAAGAACTCTCGCTCCTGCAAGACCAGGTGCCGCCCTTCCCGACGACCGAGGCTTACGCGCGCATCGAGGCGGAACTCGGCCGCACGCTCCAGGAGGCTTACGCCGAGATCGATGCCGCGCCCGTGGCCGCCGCGTCGCTCGGTCAGGTTTACCGCGCGCGGCTGCACACGGGCGAAGAGGTTGCGGTCAAAGTGCAACGCCCGAATCTCGCGGCGACGGTCAGCCTCGACATCGCCGTCCTGCGGCGCATCGTCGCGCGCCTCTCGCGCTATCCTTCGTTCAACGAGAACGCCGACTGGCAGGGGATGCTCGACGAGTTCGACGAGACGATCCACGAGGAGATGGACTACACGCAGGAGGCGCAAAACGCCGAACGCTTCCGCGAGAATTTCAAGACGTGGCGCGTCGTCCACGTCCCGCACATTCACTTCACGCATTCGACCGCGCGCGTCCTGACGATGGAATTCATCCGCGGCACGAAGGTGGTCGAACTCGAAGCCCTGCGCGCCCGCCGCATCTCGCCCGTCAAGGTCAACCGCCTGCTGATTCGCACCTACTTGAAGCAACTGCTCGAAGACGGCTTCTTTCACGCCGACCCGCATCCCGGCAATCTGCTCGTGATGGACGACGGGCGGCTGGCCTTCTTCGACTTCGGCATGACCGGCCGCATCACGCCGCGCCTGCAATCGCAGATGATCGACGCTTTCTTCCACGTCGTCGCGCGCGACGTGCATGGCCTCGCGCAGGATTTGATCAACCTCAACTTTCTCAAACCCGGCGTTGACCCGGAACTCGTGCGCCCCGTCGTCGAGGGGCTGTTCGAGCACTATCTTAATCTGCGGCTCGGCGAAGTGAACTTCAAGGAGTTGACGTATGAACTGGCGGAAGTGATGTATGAGTACCCGTTCCGCCTGCCGTCGAACTTCACCTACATCATGCGCGCGCTGATGACGCTGGAAGGCATCGGCCTCGTCACCGACCCCGGCTTCAGCTTCTTCGAGACGGCGAAGCCCTACGCCAAAGAGTTTATGCTCAGGCGCGAGGGCAAACAGTTTCGCAAGTTGATCCTCGATAAATTCATGGGGCGCGACAACGAAGACGGGCGCATCGAATGGGGCAAGATGTGGAAGCTGGCGAAGATGGCCGCCAAGTCGTATCTGGACAAGTAAAGCGGAGAGCTTGAGGTGCAACGAAGGAGGCGGCGCAAAGTGTTCACTTTGCGCCGCCTCCTTCGTTTTTACCGACGCCTTTTTTTACCGACGCTTAATTTGCGCTGCCTGCGCGATGGCATTGAACAGCAGCGGGTAGGTGGCGAGCGATTGCGCGCGGTATTGCGGGCGGAAGCCGAAGAGATAGATGCGGCCTTTGCCCTGTGTGATCTCGACGAGCGCGGCCTTGCCACGGAGTTTCTCCGCGCCGAGCAGCCAGCCGGAAAGCAGCGGGTCGGCCGTCGCCGGGTAGCGCGCGACGACGCGCACGCGCGCCGCCTCCGCCGCATCGCTCAACTCGAAGACGGGCGAGTCTTCCGCCCACGCGATCGACTCGCGCGGCATGCCTTTCGTGAGCGGGTGCGAGGCGTCGAGTTCCGTGCGCAGGATCGAGCCGGGCACGTAGAACTCCGTCTCCCTGAGTCCTTCGGTCACGTCGCGCACGGGAAGTTTGAGTTGATCGATGGCGAACTTGGAAGCGCGATTGAGGAAGATGAGCGTGCCGCCCGCCTCGACAAACTCACGCAGAGCGCGCACGCCTTCGACGCCCAGCCCGCCCGTCAACTCTTCCGGCATCGTGCCCTTACGATGACCTTCCATGATCGCGCGCGGTGAATGATCGGGGAAAATGATGGTGTCGAGCGTATATGTTTTCCCCAGTTTAGTTCGAGCGCGAAAGTTACGCAGGCGGATATCACTATCTTCAAGCGTCACAAACTGATTTCTGGCAAGACCGGCGAACGCGCGTTGCTCAAATACAAAACGAGTCCAGCCTTCATCCATTGAAGGAACATACGACTTGTAAATAGCGGGGGGCTTTTCGAGCAGAATCTGAGCGCCGGGAGGAACGGCAGGAACGACACTGGTTTTGGTATATCTGAAAGGGGCATAGACGGGTTCGACTTGAACGCCCATGAGCAGCGGCAGAGTGTGTGCCGTAACATCGTAGGGTGGGATCGGGAGGCCGGATGAGTCGCGCAAGTTAGGGTAACGTTGTACCTCTAAGAGCGCTTTAGCAAAGTTCCCGTAAGGTTGATCCATTCGCACTAAAGCCACTTCGGAGCGAGGCGCTCCGTCAACCATGTTGGCTTTAATCGTAACAACCTCGACGCCCGCGCTCTGCAAAATCTCTTCCAGTTGTTGGCTGTTAGATGATGCAAATATTTTGAATCCGAACAACTCACCTTTTCTCCTCGGACGCACTGCTTCCTTCCCAATGTCGTAGAAGCGCGTGAGCCAGCGTTCGCGGTTCCCGGCGGCGTGGCTGAGGAGCGCGAACGCGCACGCCGTCATGTAGTTCGTGATGTCTCTGAGCCGCCACTCGCCCCCGCGCCAGACGGGGGCGAAGTTGGCCGACTCCCGCTGCGGGTCGTAGCCCTCGCGCGAGCGCAGTTGTTTGAACTCGACGGAGAGCGGCGTCGCGATCCTGGCCGAGGCGGTTTCGGAAAGAATGCGGACGCCGCCGTGGTAGTGCGAGTAGGCGCGGGCGGGCGTCCACGCGTCGTAGGTGGAATTGGTGGTGATGCCCTGAAAGCCCGCAGCGCGCAACTCGGCGGCCATCGCGTTGCCGAGTTCGGTGTAGCCTTCGACGAGTTTCGGCGGCACGTTCGGCTCGACGGGCGGCATGTAGGGCGGCAGGAAGAGGCGCGCGCCGTATTCGCCCTGCTGGTGTATGTCGTGGACGATCTGCGGATGCCACGCGTTGTGAATGAGGTCAACGGTGAGTTGCGTCTCGACCTGCGTGAAGGCATACCAGTCGCGGTTGTTATCGTGGCCGACGTACTTGTGATAGAGCACGGGCGGGCTTGTCCCTTCGTAGGGCGTGCCGAGCGTGCGGTCGTACCAGTTCTTCACGATGTCAACGCCGTCCGGGTTCAACGACGGGACGAGCAGCACGATGGTGTTCTGCAACACCCGGCGCACGGCGGGGTCGTCGGACGACGCGAGGCGGTGCGCGATGGTCATGCTTGAGAGGGTGGAACCCACTTCCGTCGAATGGATGCCGCAGGTGATGAGGACGATGGTTTTGCCGCGCGCGATGAGTTCGCGCGCGCGTTCGTCGCCTGTGCCCGCGCCGCCTTTGCTCATCGTGCGCGGGTCTGCGAGTTGACGCTGAATCTCTTTGAACTCCGCGAGCCGCGCGAGGTTTTCCGGCGCGCTGATGGTCGCCATGACGAACGGCGCGCCGAGCGTCGTCTTGCCCAACTCTTCAAACTTTACGCGCTCGCTCGCCGCGTCGAGACGGCGAAAATATTCGACGATGCTCGCCCAACTCGCCAATTTCCGGTCGTCGCCGACGCGGAAGCCGATCACCTCTTCGGGCGCGGGCACGGCCGGCGGGAATAAGACCGGCTCGACATCCAGGCGTTCGAGGGCGCGCCCCCTGGCGGCTTCGATTCGGTCGCGGTCGGGTTGGGTCTGCGCGCGGTTCGGATGGGAAAACAGGGGCGCGGCGACGAGGGCGCAGATGAGCGCGTAGGCGTAGAGGCGAGAGCGCATGTCGTGTTACAACTCCGGCTTGAGAAGTGTCTGCGAAAAACTGTGGCGATTGGTTCGTGCGCGGGCGAGTTTAACACGAACGGCGCGCAACCTTTCGCCCCTTGCTTCTGCCCTCGCTTCCGCCCCTGAGCTTATTCCTTGCCCTCCAAGCGCGTGCGCGTGTAAAGTAGCGACGGAAATCCCTTATAGCCCGCTCCCCGTTTAACCAAACCATCTGTCGGAGGTCACAGACCGAAAATGTCGAGTGGAACCATTGACACTACGAGGCGAGATATTGTTGACGAGGTAAGCGTTCCCGTCGCCGAAAGTTATGCGGTGCATAAGCCTTTCGTGCCCGCTTCCACCATCCTGCCGGAGTTCACGGCGCGCGCCGTCATCGTCGGGGCGGTGCTGGGGATCATCTTCGGCGCGTCGAGCGTCTATCTCGCTTTGCGCGTCGGCCTCACGGTGTCGGCGTCGATCCCGATCGCGGTGATGTCGATCTCGATCTTCCGCGCGCTCGGCCGCACCTCGATCCTCGAAAACAACATCTCGCAGACGACCGGCTCGGCGGGCGAATCCATCGCCGCCGGGATCGTCTTCACGATGCCCGCGCTCTTGATTCTCGGCTACGACCTGGAAATTCCGCGCATCACCTGGGTCGCGCTCCTCGGCGGCTGGCTCGGCGTGCTGTTGATGATTCCGCTGCGGCGTGCGCTCATCGTGCGCGAGCACGGCAAGTTGATTTACCCGGAGGGGACGGCCTGCGCCGAGGTGCTCGTGGTCGGCGAGAAGGGCGGCACCGACGCCAAGACCGTGTTCGCCGGATTCGGCGTCGCCGCGCTCTACAAGTTTCTGATGAGCGGCGCGAAACTCTGGAACGAAGCTCCGTCTTACGTGATGCGCGGCTACCAGCGCGCGACCGTGCAGGCCGACATCTCGCCCGAACTGCTCGGCGTCGGCTTCATCATCGGGCCGCGCGTGGCGGCGATGATGCTCGGCGGCGGCTTCCTGTCCGCGCTCGTCCTGATCCCGATGGTGAAATTCTTCGGCGCGGGCTACTCCCAGCCGCTCTTTCCGGTGCTCGCGGGCGGGCCTTTGATTTCGGCGATGTCTTCGGGGCAGGTGCAAGACCTCTACATCCGCTACATCGCGGCGGGCGCGGTCGCCACGGGCGGCATCATCAGCCTCGCGCGCTCGATGCCCACCATCGTCGGCGCGTTCAAGTCTTCGATGGGCAGCTTCGGCGGCGGTAAGGCCGGCGGGACGGAAGCCGTCCCGCGCACGGAGCGCGACATGCCGATGTCGTTCGTCTTCAGCGGCATCGTCGTGCTGTTCTTCGCCATCATGGCGTGGCTCATCTTTCAGGGGTCGCCGGGCAGCAGTCTGGTCATGAACATCCTCTCGGCTCTGCTGGTCATCGTGTTCGGCTTCTTCTTCGCCACCGTCTCGTCGCGCATCACGGGCGAGATCGGCTCGTCGTCGAACCCGATCTCCGGCATGACCATCGCGACGATTTTGATCACGTCGCTCATCTTCCTCTTGCTCGGCAGGGGCGGCGCGGATTCGCGCGTGCTGGCTCTATCGGTCGGCGCCATCGTCTGCATCGCGGCCTCGAACGCGGGCACCACCTCGCAGGACTTGAAGACCGGCTTTCTCGTCGGCGGCACGCCCTCGCGCATGCAGTGGGGGTTGATGGTCGGCGCGACCACCTCCGCCCTGCTCATCGCCTACACGCTCTCCGCGCTCAACTCTTCCTACACGAATTTGTTGCCGCGCAACTACGAGGGTTACAAGGCGACTGTCAACGCGACAGACGACCAGTGGACGAAGGGCGGGCAACTCGCGGGCGGCCCTTTCTACATCCACCGTCTGGCCGAGGATCAAAAGTCGGCCGACGGCGCGGTGATCCCTTCGGGTCAGTATCTCGTCAACCAAGCGGGCGATATTCACTATCGCATCAACCCCGGCGTCGGCGGCGTGCGTACGGCGATCACGACCGAGGGCTTGCCGACCGCGCCGCTCACGGCGGGCGGCAATGTCGCCATCAATGAAGCGCGCCAGCGTGGACTAGACGGCCAACTCTATCGCGTCGCCACCGTCACGGAAGGCGAGACGACCAAAACTTTTTACGTTGACGATGCGGGCGCGGCGAAATATGCCGAGACCGAAACCGGCCCCAGTTCCAAGTTCGACGCGCCGAAAGCGCAACTGATGGCCGTGCTCGTTGACGGCGTGCTGACGCAGAAACTCCCTTGGTCGCTGATCCTGATCGGCGCGTTCATCTCGATCCTGTTGGAGATCGTGGGCATCTCCGCGCTCCCGTTCGCCGTCGGCATGTACCTGCCGTTCGCCACGTCGGCCACGATCTTCGTCGGCGGCGCGGTGCGCGCGCTCGTCGAACGCGTCGCGCGCGGCAAGCGTTCACTGGCGGAGGAAGAGAGCGGCCCCGGCGTGCTCTACAGTTCCGGCCTGATCGCGGGCGGCGCGATTGCGGGCTTGCTGCTCGCCATCCCGCAGGCGTTGGACAGCAACGTGCTCAACGTCGGGCGCTTCCTGCCCGCAGCCTTGCACGACAGCATGATTATTGGCATCATCATGTTCGGCGTGCTCGTCGCCACGCTCTACTACGTCGGCCGTCACGGCCTATCGGGCAAGCGCAGCGAGAATCTCCCTTCGCCGCCTCCACCGCCGACGCAGTTGAGGTAGACGAGAGGCGGCACACGCATTTGTCTCCCACGTTCACGTATCAGGTGCGGCGCGTCCGCGCGCGACTGTGATCCAG
>DASVVO010000096.1:0-37494 GCA_036386515.1 Pyrinomonadaceae bacterium | reverse complement strand
CTGCCCGACCAAACGCGCTCGCCCGCTCAGTTCATCCCCGCCGGGCAGACCTGTGTGGATTGCAATAACACGGGCTGGTGGTACCCGCACGAACCGGACAAGGGCGTGGCGCGCTGCAAGCACGAAGCTTTGCAGTCACGGGCGACACTGACCGCAGATGAGGCCGCACACGACGCAGCGGAGGTTCCCGGCACCTCGACCGACCCTGACTGACCTCAACTGACCTCAACTGACCTCAAGAGACCTTAACTGACCTTATGTGACCGCAAGTGAGCGAGATAGCTCAGGTTCAAAGTAATGTGAGCGAGCGAGGGGCAGGCGTCGGCAAGCCGAGTAGAGAGATGAGGCGTGAAGGGAAGCAACGGGAAGTGAAGCGGGAAGGGGCACGTTTCACGTCGTTTCACAGAAGGCAAATAATGTCAGAAGGGAAGGTAAGGAGAATTGAACTGAGTCTATTTCCACTACCTCCTCCTATTTAAGGTAATGCGAGTTATATTTATGTCGTCCCGTTCCCGACAGGCACTACCGACTGCCGTCTTGGCGTGAAATAAGTCTTACGAAGGCGTTCTTCCTCGCCCCGGTGTCTTATTGGGAGCGAAACGACGTTCAAGCAGACAGGGCAGCGAGAGGTAGATTCCAACGAGTACCAGTGCCTAGCGACTTGCCTTGATGTCGTAAGCCCATAAGGTGCCGAGGTCGCGAATGTAGAGTCTCCCGTGAGCAATGACCGGATACGCAAATGCTCCCTCGGGATACGGCCCCACCTGTTTCTTCTTCGGTTGAGCCGGAGGAGTGAATCGTCCCTTTTCCCGGTATGCGTCGGGGGTCGCCTCCACCAATGCAACCTCTCCATTGATCCCATGAAGATATAAATGCCCGTCGGCGTAGGCTACCGACGCCCAGCCGATAGTCTCAGCCTGCCATTTCACTTTTCCCGTCATGAAATCGGCCGCCACCAACTTTTGACCGACTTCCGTACCGTAAAGATTTTCACCGATCACCACCGCGCCGCCCATACCGTTTGGAAGTCCGCGCTCGAAGTAGACCTGCTCGGCGGCCACTCCGCTGCCGTCCAACTTGAAACGGACGAGTGCGCCTCCAACGCCGAGCGCTCCGCAGTACACATGTCCGTCACGGGCGACCGGCGTGAAATACTGCGCCGGCCCCTTGGCAACCTCTTTGTAACGCCAGAGGAATTGGCCGGTCTTCGCGTCAATCCCAACCATGCCCTTGCTCAATAGCTGCACGTATTGTTTGCGCCCGCCGCCTTGCACGACGATGGCCGATGCATAACCCGCGGGGTCGCCGCCGGGCACGGCCGACTTCCAGATAACCGCGCCCGTCTTTTTGTTAAGCGCAACCAGCGTGGCCTGCGCGCCGCCGGGGGTGACGACAACGACATCGCCGTCAACCAGCGGAGACTCTGCATAAGCCCATTCGCCCGGCTGGCCGCCGAACTCTTTACGAATACTCTTCTGCCAGCGAATCTTGCCGGTTTTGGCTTCGAGGCAGGTGAGGTCGCCATCCGATCCCAGCGCGTAGATGAAACTTCCGTCAACGGTCGGAGTAGACCGGGCTTTCGCGTAAGGCGGATTCTGATTCGGGTTGCCGACGTTCCCGACGCGCGTTGTCCAGATAGGTTTTCCATCCTGAGTTGAGAGAGCCTGAACAAACTCGTTCTCCATGCCACGGTTGCTCATCAGGTAGATACGCGTTCCGACGATCGCGGGCGTCGAATAGCCGTCTCCGAGGTCGTTCACTTGCCAGAGAAGTTTCGGCCCACCAGCCGGCCATTGTTTAAGAAGGCCGCGCTCCTGCGATATCCCGTCGCGTCCCGCGCCGCGCCATTGAGGCCAGTCGGAAGTCGAAGCGTTCAGGTTGGCAGACCCGGTCACAGACGCGGCTAAGAAGCATAAACAAAACGCCGCAACAGTAGTTAGCAATCGTGATTTCACTGTCTTCTCCTTCACTGGCTATGGTCACCGCCTCTGAAGCTCATCTCTTCATTGATACGGTCGGTTTCCAGAGATGTTCCGTGGGACAGGGCTTGGGTGCGGAGGCAGCAACGTCCGTCATGTGGCCGCGCATCAAAGCGTGACCTCAGAGAAGTGAGTCCGAGGCCGCTACAAAAGATTGGCCGTGGATTGACTCGACGTTTTCCGATCTTTATTATTCCGTATCTAACATGCCTTGTTTTTCCCCGGCCGGGCTTCGTCACAATTCGCCACAGGTGTCGTTGTAAGTGTGTTGACCGCGGTCTTAAGCTAGCGGCTGCTGCTCCGCAAAGCCTCACACGCGCGCCTAATGAACTAGTCGAACCGAACTTTGCTTGTGTCCTTGCGCGACTCCGCAGCGGGAATCTTCTGGAGTATGTAATGTATAGAGTGTTGTCGCTATTTTCGGGGCTACTGCTGTGTCTCTGTATCCTGCCGACGATGGTGGCGGGGCAGACGCGGGACGAGATCGCTTTCATCGAAGCGGGCGCGGGCACCCCGGATATTTACCTCACCACCACGGACGGCTCATCGCTCGTCAACATCACGAAGGGGAGGCTGTCGGGAATCTCGGCTTTCGCCTGGTCGCCGGACGGCTCGCAACTCGTCGTCTCCGCCGACCGCGGCAGCAATCTCTACATCGTCTCCGCCGACGGCAAAACCTTGCGTCCTCTCACCCACAACATCGGCTTCGCCATCACGCAAGCTCCATCCTGGTCGCCCGACGGGACGAAGATCGCCTACGTCGGGAACGCCGAGCAGAACTACGACGTGTTTCTGATCAACCAGGACGGCTCAGGGGTTTTGAGACTGACGAATACGCGCGGCATCTATCGTGATTTGGCCTGGTCGCCGGACGGCTCGCGCCTCGCTTATGCGAGCGGGGCTGACTTCTTCAACACACACATCTTCGTGATGCGCCCCGACGGCACGGCTCCCACCCAGGTGACTACGGGAGGCGGCAGCGACACCGCCCCGGCCTGGTCGCCGGACGGAACGCGCATCGCTTACCAAAACGACTTTCAGTTCGGCCCCTCGGAAGTCTTCACCGTCAACGCCGACGGCACCGGGCAGACGCGTGTGACGAACAACTTCGCGAGTGACCGGCATCCCACGTGGTCGCCGGACGGCTCGCGCATCGCCTTTACCAGTAACCGGCACAGTGTCGGCTCAGGCGGCCAGAACTACGCGATTTACCTGGTGGGCGCCGATGGCAGCAATCAGCAACGGCTGACCGATCAGTCGTCCTCGTCCCCGCAATCGCCGACCTGGCGACCCGCTATTAGCCCCACGCCGCCGGCCGGTGCGCCGGTCTTGCTCACGGAGCAGGGCACGGGGCGGGCGGTCGCGCTCGATTCGGTCGCTCTCATGCGCGACCCGTTGCCGGTCTACACGGACAAAAATTTCAGCCCCGACGGGCACACGCGCGTCTTGCTTTTGGTCGGTAATCTAGACCCCGCCGCCGTGCTCAAAATTGGGTCGCCGGTCGAGGTGCGTTTCACGGATGCGCAGCAGCGTGTGTTCGCGCTCAAGCCGGAAGGGGCTTGGGCGACGCCGGGACTGGCGGGCGTGACGCAGTTGACCGTCAGGCTGCCGGACGAGTTGGCAGCCGGCGGCGACGTGCAAGTCAGCGTCACGGCGGGCGGCGCGGCGAGCAACAGCGCGCCCCTGCGGATCGAGCCGTCTACGGCCGCGCCTTGAGATGGCCGTCGTCGAGATAGAAAGCAATGAGAACGAATCCAACTCTCGCCTGCCGCGCCCGGTTGTCTTTACCTAAAGGAGATTTACACGAATGAAACTAATCAGGCTCCCACTCGGAATTTTGTCGATAATCATGCTGGCGTGCGCCGGGACGCTCGCGCAAAAGGCGAACGTCTCCACGCCAAAGCCCGTGGCGAAAAAGCTGTTACACGCCGTGGAGCGGTCGCAGGACGCGGGGAGAATTATTATGCTGCTGGCTCTGCTGCCCGATAGCGGCTTGCCTCAGGAGTTGGTGGATGGAGCCGAAGCTATCGGCGTGTTCCCCAAGGTCGAGAGAGACACCGCGCTCTTTACGCACATGAGTTTGGGCTATGGCGTGATCAGCGCGCGGCAGGAGGGCGGTTGGACGCTGCCCGCATTTTATGCGTTCGGGGGAAGCGGCTTCGGCAACCCGTTTAAGAAAGATGGCGACACGGGCGTCATTCTGTTGTTTATGACCAAAGACGCCGTCGCGGCTTTCGAGAAAGGCGGCGTGGAATTTAAGGGCGAAAAGAAAGCGGTCGCAGGGCCGGTGGGAGTCATAACGGACGAGCAGCGGAAGGAGTTAGCCAACGCGCACATCCTCGCCTATACATATTACAACGGTAAGTTGAACGGCGACCCGCTCAATAAAGGCTTCCTCAGCAAATTCGGTCTCAACCCGGACAACAACATCAACAAGCCGCTCTACGGGATGAAAGGACGCGAAGTGCTGACCGGCACGAAGGTTGACACCACCACGCTGTTGCCCGGCATACCTGCTTTTCAAGAGGCTTTGCAGAAGCACTACGGTAAAGGTCAGTGAAGGTTGCCCGGCATCGAGAGGCCAGCCTCCGCGCGGCCTAAGTTAATGCGGCGCACGCGCCATCTGCCCACGCGTGCGCCGCGTCTCTCGGAACATTGAAACGATCACCGCTACGGTCGGCCGCATCTCAGACGATGCTCGAACGAGTCAAAGCAGCCCCGCACCCTTTGACGGAAGTCGCCGATGGCGCATAATCCCGGCATGCGCTCCAACCAGCAACATACAAGCAGCTTGAATGTTGACACGAAAGGATGGTCTCAGCGTTGAAAAGACTCGCTCTCGTCTTGACTTCCACCTTGCTCATCAACGTTTTCGGGCAACAGCCGCAACAGCAGCCTGCGCCCGTCCCGACTCCGCAGCCGTCACCCACCCGACAGAGACAGGAGCAAGACGACGATGTCGTGCGCATCACGACCAATCTCGTGCAGGTGGACGTGGTCGTCACAGACCGCGACGGCAATCAGGTAAGCGACCTCGGGGCAGGGGATTTCGAGATCATGGAGAACGGGCGGCCACAGTCCATCACCAACTTTTCATACATCACGACCGCCGCCCCCACCAAGACCGACGCCATGGCTTCGGCCTCGCCCGCCGCCGCGACGACTCCTAAGTCCGGTCGCGGAGCTACGCCGATCGTGCCCCCGGCGCGATTACGGCCGGATCAGGTCAGGCGTGCCATCGCCCTCGTCGTCGATGATCTGCGAATGTCTGCGGAAGGAATCTCCTCGACGCGAAACGCTTTGCGGAAGTACGTGGACGAACAGTTGCAGCCGGGCGATCTGGTCGCGATCATCCGCACGAGCGCGGGGATCGGTGCGTTGCAACAGTTCACGAGCGACCGGCGACAACTCCACGCCGCCATCGAGCGCGTCCGCATGCTGACCCGTTCGGGGTCGCGGGTCGGCGCGTTCACTTCGGTCAACACACTTGAGCAGCTCGAAACGCAGACGACCGCCCCGCCCCTGGAATCCGCCGGCAATGTGCCCGGCTCCGAAGCGGCGAGAGCGCAGCGCGGAGGGGTTGACAGGGGCGGCCGCGCGATCGGGTTGAATGAGTTTCGCGATACGCTGTTCACGGTCGGCACGCTAGGCGCGCTCAATTACGTGGTGCGCGGGCTGAGAGAGCTGCCGGGTCGCAAGGCCGTCGTCCTGTTCTCCGACGGCATCTCGATCTTCGACACCAATGCCGACTCGCAGGATCGCAACGAACGCGTGTTGGCCGCCTTGCGGCAACTCGTGGATCATGCCAGCCGCGCGTCGGTCGTCTTCTATCCCATCGACACGCGCGGGGTGCAGCCGAACAGCCCGACGGCGGCGGATAATACCAGCGGCAGCCCGGCCGCTCCGAGCGGAACCGGCCCCGGCGGCACCATCAGCGGCATCGCCGGCATGCGCCCCGACATGATCGGGCAGGAGGTGCTCAGCCGGCGCAGCGGTGAAATGTTCGAGGGGCAAAACGGCCTGAACTATCTCGCACGCGAAACCGGCGGCCTCACGCTTTTTAACAACAACAATCTCAACCGCGGCATCCGTCGCGCGCTCGACGACATCAGCGGCTACTACCTGCTCGGCTATCGTCCCGAAGAAACCACCTTCGAGCAGGGGACGGGCAAGCGGCGTTACCATACGTTGTCGATCAAAGTTAAGAATCGCTCCAACCTGCGCGTGCGCACGCGCGGCGGTTTCCTCGGCGTCGCGGATGAGTTGGCGCGCGACAAAACGCGCTCGCGGTCGGAGCAGTTGATGGCGGCGTTGCTCTCGCCTTTCTCGGCCGGCGGCGTCAACGTGCAATTGACTTCGTTCTTCATCAACGAGGCCGCCAGCGGCTCCACCGTGCGTTCCGTGATCCTGATGGACGCCCGCAACCTCACCTTCACGCCGCAGCCTGACGGGCAACAACAGTCCGTGCTGGACATCATCGGCGTCACGATCGGCGAGGACGGGCAGGTGGTGGATCAGGTGAGCCGGATCGAGACGATTCGCGCGCGCCCCGCAACCGTGCAACGCTTTATGCGCGAAGGCATGGCCTACGGAGTGACCGTTCCCGTCGCCCGTCCGGGCGCGTACCAGTTGCGCATCGCGGTGAGAGACGCGGCGACGGGTCGGGTCGGGTCGGCCAGCCAGTATATCGAAGTGCCGAAGGTGGGAAAGGATCGGCTCGCGCTGTCGAGTCTGGTGATCAGCGGCGACAAGCCACGCGCGGACAGGACGCTCATCGCCGACGACATGATCAGGTCGGTCATGGGAGGCTCCAATTCATCCGCGCCACGGCAGGCGCGGGTGATGGCCGGAGGCGAGGGCATGATGGGACTGGAAGACCCGCAGGCAGGCCCCGCCTCGCGTCGCTTCCGGCAGGGCATGTTTCTCAACTACGCCTGCATCGTCTATAACGCGCGCGGCGACGGGGCGAAACGTCCGCAACTGACGACGCAGATCAGGCTCTTTCGTGAAGGACAGGAAGTTTTCGCCGGGGAGGTGCTGCCCCTGGAGATCGGCGAACAGACGGACATGACGCGCCTCGTCGTCGCCAAGCGGCTCCAGTTGGGCACGGTGCTGACGCCGGGCGAATACGTCTTGCACCTGACCGTGACGGATACCCTGGCGTCGGGAAAGCAGAGCACGGCGACCAATTGGATCGACTTCAAAATCGACAACTGAACAGACGCGCCGCAACGCAACCTCGCGCGTCAGCATCCGGCGTCGCCCGTCTATTAACTTCCCAACGGCACGCCTGGGCGTCGCCCTCCCGGACGCCACGCGAGGTGTCTTAGGCGATCTCTCAAGGCCACGGCCGCAGCCCGCCGCAATGCGATGCGACGGGCTGCGGCCTTGACGATCAAACGCGGATTTCTCCCTCCGCCTTGCCGAACTGGATGCGGGTTTTAACGGCGAGCGTGAGGCTGCGCTGCGGTTCGACATCGCGCACCGCGCCGTCGGCCGTCGTGACGACCCACTTGCTGTCCGTGAGATTTTTGAGTCCCCAGATGTTCGGGTTCGACGGGTGGCGCGCGACGGCGGCGGCCGGGCGCGAGAAATCGTAAAGCCGGTCGTCGTCCGTGTGATGCGGAAAGAGTTGCGTGTCGTGGTTGAGCATCACGACCTGGCTGCCGATGCGGATGCGCGGCGGCAGCACGAGCGGCACGGCGCACGACCAGCATAAGCCGGCGTTGCCGCCCGTCGCGCGCAGGCGTTCGGAGTCGTAGAAATTCTCCAGCCCGCAATGTGAACAATAGATAATCGAATCACGCAGCCGGATCATCAGCCCGCGCCATTCGCTTTCGCGGACGCGCCCGTGCAGCGGATCGCGGATGCCCTCTGTGAAGGCGCGCGTGAAGGTGTCGCGCAAGAATTGCGGGTAGATGCGCCAGAAGGCGAGCGCGTTATCGTGTATGCCGGGCACGGGGCGATTCGAGTCGTCCGCCGGGTCGTAGATGAAGATGGGGTGGCTGCCGTAGAGCTTGTTCATCGCCGGAAGGTCGAGGCATTTGATCTCGGTCTCCTGCTTTCCTTCGAGCGGGTGCGAGACGGTCAGCATGTAGAAGATGAGGACGGCGAGCGAGAACAGATCGGTCTGCGTGCTCGGCACGGCCGTGCCGAGCACGACTTCGGGAGCCATGAAACGCGGCGTGCCGAGCACGCCGAGCGTGCCCCGGCCATCGGGCGCGACGTTGTCGCAATCGCAGATCAACACGTCGCCCGTGTCGGGGTCGAAGAAGGCGTTGCCGAAAGAGATGTCGCGGTAGCAGAAGCCCTGCGTGTGAAGCAGAAGATAGTTGTGCGCGAGGTGGAACCCGGCGGTGGCGAGTGCGCGAAACGTCGGCTCGATGCGACGCTTCATCAAATCGACGATGTTCTTGAAGCGCGGGGGGCGCAAGCCCATGACGTAGCCGAAGCCCTGCACGCGCTCCTCGACGGCGAGTTCGAGCGGCCACAGAAAGTGCTCGCTCGGCGCGCCTTTCCGCACCAGCAGTTCGATCGCCGCGCGTTGTTCCGGCGTGGACATCTGCGGGAAGAACCACTTGAGCGCGACCGCCTCGCCGCCCAGGGTGGCTTTATAAACTTCGCCCTGCCCGCCCGCGCCGAGCAATTTCTCCGCCGTGCAGGTCATGCCCGAAGGTTCCGTCCGCACGCTTTGGCCTTCGCGTAAAATCTGTTGCCCGTCTTCCATAACTTTCCCTCCCGGCTCCCGAACGACGATCGCCGCTCTTAACCCAAACGATTGTTACGACTCTTGACCCGCGACCCGTGATCCGTCTCCCACGCGGCGACGCGGTTCTGCGTCAAGTCGCAGCCTTCGACCTCGACCGCCCCGCCCGCCTCGCAACTGACGCCGACGTGTCCGTTATCGTTGATGCGACATGCGCGCGCGACCGCGCCGCCGTCCGGATCAACATGCACGCCCGAACCGCGATTGCGAAAAACGTCGCACCCTTCCAACCAGGCGTGGCCTGCTTCGTGGACGAAGACGCCGTGCGATTGCCCATCGTGAATCTGGCATTTGCTGAGACGCACCTCGCCGCCGCTCGTCACGGCGATCTCCGCTTCGGCATGAGCGTAGACGTTGCACGCTTCAATCGTCGCCCGCCCGTCGCGATGGATGAAGACGCCTGTGTTGTCGCCGTCGTGGATGCGGCAACGGCGCAGGGCGGCGACGCTCGCGTCGCTGACGCCGACGTTCGCGCGCCGGTTCGCGTAAATATCGCAGCCCTCGATCGCGCTCGTGGCGTGATTCCAGACGACTATGCCTGCGTCCGCGCCGTCGTGGATGTGACAGTCGCGCACGCTCGTGCTCGCGCCGCCCGTGATGGCAATGCCGATGTTGGAGTTCTCGGCGATGTCGCACGCCGCGATCAAGCCTTGCGCGCCGTCGAAGGCGAAGACGCCGGAATCGACGCCGTGATGGATGCGGCAGTTGCGAATCGTGGGCGCGGCGGTCGGGTTGTGGATCGCCACGCAGGCGAGCGAATCGGAACTGATGTCGCAGCCGTCGAGCAGCGGTTGCCCGTGCGCGATGTCAACGGCGAAAAAGCCGTCGTCATGTGCGCCGCCCACGCGCGACTGCCCGCGCAAAGTCAGATTGCGAATCGTCGCCACGTCGGCGCGCATCAACAGGCAACTGGACTTGGTTGCACGCACGATGATCTCTCCGAGCGTGCCGTCGCCGACGATCTCAAGCGTTTTGTCGATCACCAAACCCTCGTTGTAAATGCCGGGACGCACGAGCAGACGCGAGCCTGCGGGAACGCGGCGGACGGCATCCGTGAGGGTCAGAAAATCACCGTTGCCGTCGAGGGCGACGACGAACGACTGGCGCGCGGGCGACGTGGAAGGGCTGACCGGATTAGCGGGAGACGGCGACGACGACGCGTGCGCGGCGATGTCGGATGGCGACGCATGCGCGGGTTGAGCCGTCGAGATACCGGCTTGCCGGTGCGTCGTGCGCGTGGCTGTTCGGGCGGTCGGCGCGTCTGCCGGTTCGCTCGCCGGTTCGTTCGTCTGTGCGTCGGCTCTTTCGAGATTGTCGAGTTCGGCGGGCGTGATGACGCCGAGGGCGAACGCCCACGTGTAAACCGTCCAGCGCGCCGCGCTCGCTTCCATTGCCACTTCATCGTGGAGACGCGCGGCGAGCCGGGCGAGCAGCGCGGCGCGCGGCATCAGTCCTTTGCCGGATTCGAGCAGGTCGGCGGGAATGCGCTCTTGCAGGGCGGTGTTGAGCACGGCGATTTCGCGGCGATGCGCGGGAAAGTTGTCGCGCATCAAGCCTTCGCAACGCCGTGGCTCGGTGATGATCTCGCGGCCGTGGCGGCGGACGATCTCAAGCAGTTTTTGGCGTGGCAGATTGTTCATGCGAGACGACGGGAGTCGAGGCGGCGGAGGCGTCGGGCGCAGCGGGCGCGTCGGGTTTGTGCGGCGGCGCGTCGCTTGATGCCGGAGGACTTTGCGACGACGCGCCTTGCGCCGACGCGGAGGGCGACGTTTGCGCCGACGCGGCGGGCGACGGGTCGGACGCGACGGCGGTGTTTGATGTCGGGTTGCTTGATGAAGGCGACGCCGTGAGCGCGTCCATGCGGCAGATGATGGCGAGCGTGCAATCGTCGCCGCTGCCCGCCGCCGTCGCTTCTTCGAGCCAGCCTTTGACGCTGCGGTTGACCGTGTCGAAGCCGTCCTCTTCGCGCAGCATGTGCAGCAAGTCGCCGCCGACTTGATGAAAGCCCGCTGTGGTCGAAAAAGAGTTGTAGTAGCCGTCGGTCGTCAAGATGATGAGCGCGGGCAAGTCGCCCGCGTCGTGCGGCCGGATCGCAAAGCGAAAATCGTCGGCCGCTTTATCCAGGCAGAGCGAAGTGGTTTCGTTGGCGAGCAGGCGCGCGTCTTCGGGCAAGGGCTGAACGATCTCGCCTTCGGCGGAGACGTTGATCATCTCGCCGTCGCCGAGTTGCAGGTAGAGCGCGTAGGTCGGCGTGAGTAGAAAGGAGAGCGAAGTCGCGCCGTAGGCGAGATACGGGTTGGCTTCGACGAGGCGACGCGCTTTCTCGCCGTCTTTCTCGACCATCCGCTTGAACTCTTCTTCCCGGAACGGCTCGCGCTCTATGTCGGCTTCGACCGCCGCCCGCCAACGCTTGATGAACTCGGCGGGAAGACTCGCGCGCACCCTGCTTTCAATCTCGGCGGGAGCGAGCGCGGCGTGCCTGCCGTTGATCAGTTCGTCGAGGAGGCGCGCGCCGATACGCACGGCGAAGCGGGAGCCACGGTCGCTGCGGAAACACTTGTTGCTGCCGTGGCCGTCGGAGATGGAGACGATGACGGGCAGCCGCGCGCTCGATTGCCGGGTGTGAAAAATCGCGTCCTGATTCGGAATGCCCGCGCGCAGGTGCGATGCGCCGGGCACCGTCTCGCCGATCACGCGCCACTCCGCCGCGGCGCGCGCCGCGATGAGCGCGTCGCTCACCGGCGCGGGCGCGGCGGGCGCGGCGACACTCGGTGCGAGGGGCGCGGCGACGCTTGGCGCGTTCGCGGCTTCCGCCGCCCGCGCCGTCTCGTTTGACGGCGCGGGCTGGCTCGCCCCTGTCGCCTCCGCGTGCGTCTGCGCTGCGGGCGCAGTATCGCGTGCGGCGTCGGCGGGTTGTCCGACGGGCGCGGTTTCCGTCGTGTCGGTCATGACGCGATCCCTCTACCAAACGTCGTCAACTGTTTTTTGATCGTCGGCCGGGTCGGTCGCGGTCGGCACGGCGGCTCCGGCGGCGACGGGCGCGGCGTTCGTCGTACCGGCAGGGGCGTTAGGGTCGGGTGCGGTCGCGCCGGGCGCGGGCGCGCCGACGGGCGAACCGGCGGCGGCGGGCGATGCGTCCGGGTGATCGGTGCCGCCGGCGGCGGGCGACGAGGCGGATTTCAGCACGGCGGTCGAAGCCCACTTGATATGTTTGACGAGGGCTTCGGGCGAATTCGCCGAGAGCGGTTTCATCTCCGGGTGCGCGATGAATTTTTGCAGCACGTCGGCGTCCGAATCCTGCCCGATCGAGATCGCTATTCGCACGGCCTTCTTGCCCCACGGTTCGTCGAGCAGTTCTTTCAGCCCTTTGTCGAAATCATCTGTGGGCTGGCCGTCGGAGATGAGCACGAGCACGGGGGGCAGCGCGCGCTCGGACATCGGCGGCATCTTGAGTTGCTCGGCGACGAGCGAGAGCGCCTTGCCCATGTCGGTTTCGCCTTCCGCCGGAAGATCGTTCCAGGCGAAGTCCGCGACGGGCGTCGGCTGCGAGATGTGCCACTGCGCGCCGTCCGAAAACTTCACGGCGCGCACCAGCACCTGCGCGTTCGGGTTATCGTCCGCGACCTTTTTCATGTGCGGAATGGCTTCGCGAATCGCGTTGTTCAAAGCCTGAATTTTGCCGTCCTGCTGCATGGAGCCGGATGCGTCGGCGATCCAGATGAAGTGTAGTGGACGCGAAGCGAGTTCGCCGCCCGGTCGTCTGCTCATAATCGAAAGTCCTCCCCCTAATCGTGTCGGGTTGCCGTTCAAATGATTGTTAGAAATTACAGAAAAGATACACCATCGCATGGAGATGCAGGAAGCGACGGAGACTTGAATCTGAACTGAGCCGGGGAAGGGATGAGCCGTCCGCCCCGTTGGGCGCGCCCGCCGCGAGAGATCAACGGATGCGCGGATCATTGATACTCGGTTGGGCTTGTTCCTCTTTCAAGACCATGATGACCGCCGGGACGACGAAGACGGCGGCGACGACCAGAACGATCACCAACAACACGCCGATCAGGCAACCGCGCAGCGTGAGACCGCGCCGCGAAGCGTCTCGGGCGGGAGACGGCGGCGGCAGAACGTTCTGCCGTGGTGCGCGAGTCATGGGCGCGTGCGGTTGCGTCGTGGGCGTCCGGCGCGGCGCGGGCGCGGGGGGCGGGAAGATTGGCGGCGGCGGGATAGCCTGCGGCGATGGCGACGGCTGCCGCGCGGGCGTGTGGGTCGTTCCGCGTGGCGGCTGAGATGGGTTTGGAGCGGGGCGCGGCGGTTTTGCCGCCGGCGGTGCCGCCTTTTGAGCGGGTGGCGGCGGTGCCGCCTTTTGAGGGGGCGGAGGCGGCGCAGCCCTTCGCGCCGCCTCCGCCGCTTCCGCCCGCGCGCGCTCGATGACTTCCACCTCGGACATGATGCCGAGCGCGACCGCCCACGTCTCGACTCCCCAGCGCGCGGCTTCGGGCGTGTAGGCAAGATTGTCGCGCAGCCGCGCCGCGAGTCGCGCCAGCAACACGTCGCGGGGAACCGTCCGGCCTGCCGCAAGCAGGTCGGCCGCCACGCGCTCCTCCAGCGCGCCGATGATGATGTTAATCTCGCGCCGGTGCGCGCCGGATAAGTCACGCAGCAGAGCTTCCACGCGTTTCGGCGCGTCGCAAATGCCGCGACCGTGTTTAAGGATGATTCGCGAGAGCGTGTGGCGCGGCAGATCGTTCATGGACGCAAGCTCCGGGTCGTTGGCCGGGCAACAAGTTGTGACGCCTTTCGCCACATCTTAACAGCAGGCCGCGAAAATCTTTGATCGAGGTGAGGGCAACAGTTGTGCCTGCCCACGGTTGACCTAAACCTCAAGCCCCACCGAGCGCATCAATTCGAGGGCGTTGCTTCTTTGCACCGTGCCCGGACGCAGGCGGTAGTCGAAAGTCATCTTGCCCGCTTCGAGATGATCCTGAAAGTGAACGTTGGCCGCACGCGGCGCGAGACCTTCGGCGATGCGTGCCAGGGCGAGGTCGTGAGTCGTGATCAACCCGACCGCGCCGCGTTCGAGTAGACCGCGCACCACGCCCTCGGCTCCGATCCGGCGGTCGTGCGAGTTCGTTCCGTGAAGAATCTCGTCGAGCAGGAACAGCACGGGCAGCGTCCCTTTGGTCAGTTCCACGATCTGGCGCAGGCGCGTGATCTCGGCGTAGAAGCGTGAGGCTCCGGCCTGGAGCGAGTCTTGAACCCGGATCGAGGCTCCCACCTGAAGCGGCGAGAGCCGCAACGACCGCGCGCGCACCGGCGCACCGGCTAACGCCAACACCGTGTTGATGCCCAACGTCCGCAGCAGCGTGCTCTTGCCTGACATGTTCGAGCCGCTGACGACCAACACGCGCTGTAGCTCATCCGAGAGGCGCAAGTCTGTGCGCACGCTGCGCGCCGCAGGGATCAACGGATGTCCCAGCCCCTCGCCCTCGAAGCAGGCCGCGCCCTCCACGAGTTCGGGGAAGGGGTCTTCGGGATGCTCGTAGGAATAACCGGCCAGTGAGCCGAGAGCCTCAAACTCGCCCACCGCCGCCAGCCAACGCGCCACGGCCGCGCCCGAACTCTGACGCCACGTCTCGATGGCGATGGCGAACTGGAGCGGCCAGAGCAGAACGGCGGCCAGTGGCGCAAAGATCATGTTGCGTCGCGCGTCGAGCAGATCGATCAGCCGGTTGAGCCGCGCGATCTGTTGTGAGGGAGACAAGCCTTCGACATCGAGCGCGGCGCGCACCTCTACCAGACGCGGACTCGTGAAGCGTTCGCGCTCGACCCGGCGCAGCACTTCTGACAACAGCATCAGGTCGCGCCCCGGCGCGTCTACGGCGTTGACGACCCGCTCGACCTCGGCCTTCATGCGGAAGGAGAAAACTCTCCCGATGACGAAGGTCACGAGAAAAGGAATCGCGCCGTATCCCATGATCCAGAGGACGAGAGTTGCCAACGCCAGCAACCCGAGCGACACCGCGAGCACGCGCGTGGCGAGCGAGATTGACCACGGCGGCGCGGCAGCCCACTCGGCCAGCGTTTGCGCGTCTTCGCCTGAGCGGACGCCCGCGCCGAGCAACGCAAGGTCTTCTCGCAGGTCGAGCCGTGGACGAAGTTCGGCCACGGCCGTCTGGCGCGCGCGCACCACCTCCGGCGCGGCGGGCGTGAGCAACCAATGAGCCAGCGTCTCGTCTCCCACGCGCGTGCGCGCTCTCGATAGGAGTTCAAATAAGGAACCGTGCCCGAACAGATCGAGGTCGGCGGCATAAGGATGAGACTCGTCGAGGAAACGCTCGCCCGTCGTCCCCGTCCCCATCCAGCGGTCATCGAGCCGGGCTAAGCCCTGCTCGTAGATGGCTGCCGCACTCTCGCAGCGACGGCGCGCCTGTGTGATGCGCTGCTGCCAGTCGGCCAAAGCGAGAAAGCCGATCACAAGCGGAACCAGCCACCACCACGCGACCACGCCGCTGTATGCGAACCAGGCCAGCGTTATTCCGAAGGCCATCACCGCGAGGCGCGCGATGCCGACCGTGCGAAAGCGTCGCTCGCGCTCCGCCGCCGACGCCAGGCGCGCCTCGCGTCGTTCAGTATATTCAATCCGTGCTTCCGCCGGCTGCCCGGTCGTCAAACCTTGTGGGGTCGAATTCTTGCTCTCATTCATCGCTACAGCTTAAACCATCTCAGCCCTGTTTATCCCTGCAAGCCGTCTGTTCCCGCGCGCCCTGCAAGCCGCCGTTTAGTTCGACCACTCGATGTTCACCTCCGCCGATGCAATGTGAAGTATATGATCGAGCGCGACCGTCGAAGTACCGGGTGTTGCGCCGCCCATCAAACTATTTAAAGTGCGAGGCTCAACCGGGAACTGTGCCGCGCCTCGTGCATCCGAACGATTCTCGGGCGTCCGATAATGCCGATTATGTCGTGCATGGCACACGGTTGCACAAATAATACTATCCCTCTACGACCCCAGATGATAGAATCCATCTCCACTATGACCCAACACCATTTCCACTTAGACAAACTCTCACAACTCTCGCTTCACTTGGAAGAACTGTTCGACAGCCTCCGGGGTTGTCTGGAAGACGCGCCGCCGCCCGAACTGGCGGACGAGATAGCCGCGACCGCAGGCGAGATCATGTTGTTGCTCGCCGATCACGGTGAGGACGAACTCGTGCGTGACACGCTCGACGACGCGCGGCATCTGCGCGAGGTCGCCCGCACGCTCCGACCGCAGCGGGCGCAATTGGTCGAGACCGGCGCGGCTCTGACGAGCGATGTCGCGCGCATCATCCGCGAAGAAAAAAGAGCCGCCTGACAGTCGCCTCTAAGTTGCCCGCCACATCCTCAACGCCTCGCCCCGTCCCGTCCACGGCGACAGCCGTTCGCTCCTCGGCTTACTAAACGCGTCCTTGCCATCGTCGCTTCTCAATCGCGCCGTCAGGTGCAAATAGCGCATTGAGGTGCGGGAGCAAGGAGCATTTAAACAGAAATTCGACCGCCGTCTCACAACCTCTCGCCCGCTTTAAGCGAGCCGCGACGAGGGTCGAGTTTGAATTATCATCCGCTCCGAAAATAACACTTGAACATCTGCGCGGGATTGAGCAGAATGTCCCGACCTGTTTCTTCAATCAAGAATTTCCGGCGGACTACACAACAAACTTATGAGAAAAACTGCTCTGGCTCTCACAGCCGTCATGCTCGCACAAACCTTTTGCCTGCGACTACAACAAACCTACGCCGCCCCGTTTCAAGAGAACGCTGCGACGGCGACGACGGCCACGACCGACATCGCCGACAGCGATACCTACTATCAGGCCGCGCTTCGCACCGCCGCGCAGCCCGCGCGCAACCACACGGCGAGAATCAACGAACTGCTGGCGCGCATGACTGTGGAGGAGAAGGTCGGGCAGATGACGCAGCTTGAGATCGGGATGGTCACGACCGGGCAGGATCAGAATATCCGCATCGACCCGGCCAAACTCGAAAAGGCCATCGTGCAGTATGGCGTCGGCTCAATCTTGAACGTCAAAGATCAGGCGTTAACGGTCGGCAAGTGGCATGAGATCATCAGGCAGATTCAGGAAGCCGCGCAGAAGACCCGCCATAAAATTCCGGTTATTTACGGCATCGATTCCATTCACGGCGCGAACTACGTGCAAGGCTCGACGCTCTTTCCGCAAGAGATCGGAATGGCCGCCTCCTGGAATCCTGCCTTGATGCAGCGCGCGGCGGAGATCACCGCCATCGAGACGCGCGCCGCGGGGATACCGTGGAGTTTTTCGCCCGTCCTCGACCTCGGACGCCAACCCGCGTGGCCGCGCTTTTGGGAGACCTTCGGCGAAGACCCGTATCTCGCTCAAGTGATGGGCGTGGCCTTCGTGCGCGGGCTGGAAGGCAACGATGTCAGTTCCGCGCAACATGTCGCGGCGAGTCTGAAGCATTACATGGGATACAGTTTCCCTCTGAGCGGCAGAGACCGGACGCCCGCGTGGATTCCCGAAAACTACCTGCGCGAATACTTCCTGCCCCCCTTCGCCGCGGCGGTCAAAGCGGGCGCGCGTACCATCATGGTCAACTCCGCCGAGATCAACGGCGTGCCCGGACACGTCAACCGTCAAATCCTGACCGACATTCTGCGCGGAGAACTCGGCTTTCAAGGCTTCGTGGTTTCCGATTGGGAGGACATCAAGAAACTCGTCACGCAGTGGAAGGTGGCGGCCAATGAAAAGGAGGCGACGCGCATGTCCGTCATGGCGGGCATCGACATGAGCATGGTGCCGAGCGACTACAGTTTCAGCGATCACCTCGTCGCGCTGGTCAAAGAGAATCAGGTGCCGATGTCGAGAATCGACGAGGCGGTGAGACGCGTTTTGCGCGTGAAGTTCGAACTGGGATTATTTGAAAACGCGATGCCGAATCCGGCGTTGGCGGCGCGCGTGGGCACGGCCGAATCGCGGCGCGTGAGCCTCGAAGCGGCGCGCGAAACGATGACGCTCCTGAAGAACGAGAGTCAAATTCTGCCGCTCGCCAGGAATCGGAAGGTGCTCGTCTCGGGGCCGACCGCCGACTCTCTGATCTCGCTCAACAACGGTTGGACATACGTCTGGCAGGGTTCGGAGCCGTCGCTGTATCCGAAAGACCGCCCGACGATCCGGCAGGCCATCGAAGCGAAAGTGGGCGCGGCGAACGTCACATACGTGCCGGGCACGCGAATCACCAGACCGGCCGGCAGCTCTTCCAACAGCACGCCGACGAGTACGGACGAAGAGGTTGACATCGCCGCCGCCGCACGCGCCGCGCGCGATGCGGATGTGGTGGTGTTGTGTCTCGGCGAAGGCTCCTACACCGAAACGCCCGGCAACATCAACGACCTGACGCTCCCCGAACCGCAACTGAAATTGGCCGAAGCCATGCAGGCGACCGGCAAGCCCGTCATCCTCGTCCTGGTCGAGGGGCGGCCGCGCATCATCAGCCGCATCGCCGATAAGGCGCGGGGGATTCTGCTGGCCTATAATCCGGGCAACGAAGGCGGCACGGCGATCGCGGATGTGCTCTACGGAGATTACAACCCTTCCGGCAAACTCCCTTTCACCTACCCGCGCACGCCGAACGGGTTGCTCACTTACGACCACAAGCTGTTCGAGACGGAAGATACCGCCTTCGGTAACACCGCCTTCACGCCGCAGTTCGCCTTCGGGCACGGACTCAGCTACACCTCCTTCGCTTACAGCAACCTGCAACTGAACCGGAAAATTGTTCCGGCCAACGGCGACGTGCAAGTCAGCATCACCGTCACGAACAGCGGGCGCAGGGCTGGGAAAGAGGTAGTTCACCTGTTCGTGCGCGATGTCGTGGCATCTTTGACGCCGCCGGGCAAGCGTCTCAAACGGTTCGCTAAAATCCACCTCGAACCGGGGCAGAGCCGGACGCTCTCCTTCAGGCTGAACCGCGACGACCTCTCCTTCATCGGGGCGGATAACAAGCCGACGACCGAGGCCGGAGACTTCGAGGTCATGGTCGGCGCATTAAAAGATAAGTTCACGCTTCAATAAGCGCGCTCAAACTATTCCCACGCACGGTTCCCGGAAACTCTATGAGGATACGCACGCTCATCTCGCTCGCACTCTTTCTCTGCTCTGTCCCGGTCGGCTCGGCGCAGGAGGCGGCCGCACCATCCGCGCCGCCCGCCGCGACGCACAACCTGATGCCGGTGCCCGCCCGGATGCAATTCAATCAAGGCCGGATGACGGTGACGAAGTCCTTCAAGGTCGCCGTGAGAGGGCACGCGGACGACCGCCTGCGCTCTTACCTGGCGCGCTTCGCCCGTCGGCTCGAAGGGCGAACCGGCATGGAGTTCTCGCGCGAAGCGGCGGCCGATGCGACGACGGCGACGCTCGTGGTGGAGTGCCGGGCTGCGGGCAAAACTGTCCCGGCGTTGGACGAGGACGAAACTTATACGCTCGCCGTGTCGGATCAGCAGGCCACGCTCAACGCGCCGACGGTGGTCGGCGCGCTGCGCGGCCTCGAAACCTTCCTGCAATTGCTCGACAGCGACCGCGACGGCTACTTTATTCCCGCCGTCCAGATTCAGGACGCGCCGCGTTTTCCCTGGCGGGGGTTGTTGATCGACGTGGCGCGGCACTATGAGCCGTTGGATGTGCTCAAGCGTAATCTCGATGCGATGGCGGCCGTTAAGCTCAACGTCCTGCACTGGCACCTCACGGAGGATCAGGGTTTTCGGGTCGAGAGCAAAAAATTCCCGAAGCTGCACGGGATGGGTTCCGACGGTCTCTTCTATACGCAGGACGAGATACGAGAGATCATCGCCTACGCGCGCGAGCGCGGCATCCGCGTCGTGCCTGAGTTCGACATGCCGGGTCATGCGACGAGTTGGCTCGTCGGTCATCCTGAATTCGGCAGCGCGCCGGGGCCGTATACGATCGAGCGGGGCGCGGGAATCTTCGAGCCTGCCTTAGACCCCACGCGCGAGGAAGTTTATACCTTCCTCGATGCCTTTCTCGGCGAAATGGCCGCGCTCTTTCCAGATGCCTACATGCACATCGGCGGCGACGAGAACGAAGGCAAGCAGTGGGACAGGAACCCACGCATTCAAGCCTTCATGAAAGAGAAAGGCATCAAAGACAACCACGCGCTCCAGACCTATTTCAATCAGCGACTCCTGCAAATCCTCAAGAAGCACGGCAAGACCATGATGGGCTGGGACGAAATCTTTCAGCCGGATTTGCCCAAAGGCGTCGTCATCCACTCGTGGCGCGGCGCGGCCGCGCTCGCCGAAGCCGCGCGCAAGGGCTACAAAGGCGTTCTCTCGAACGGCTACTATATCGACCTCAGCCATCCCGCCTCGAAGCATTACGTCGTTGACCCTGTGCCCGCCGACAGCGGGCTGACGGAGGCCGAGGCCAGGCACGTGCTCGGGGGCGAGGCGACGATGTGGAGCGAGTGGGTGACGGCCGAAACCATCGACTCGCGCATCTGGCCGCGCACGGCGGCCATCGCGGAGCGTTTGTGGTCGCCGCGCGCCGTCAATGACGTGGAGGACATGTATCGCCGTCTCGCGGTTGTCAGCGTGCGACTTGAAGAACTCGGCCTCACGCACGAGAAGAACGTCTCCATGATGCTCAGGCGAATGGTGCAAGGCCAGGACATCGCCGCACTCCAAACGCTCGTCGCGCTCGTCGAGCCGGTGAAGGATTACAAACGTTATCAGATGCGCCCGCAAACCATGCTCAGCCCGCTCACCGGACTCATCGACGCGGCGCGCCCCGACAGCCAGGCCGCGCGTCGCTTCTCCGCCATGGTCGAGCGGATGCTCGCGGACGCCCCGCGCTTCGAGCCGCACGCGCACAAAATTCACGCCGCTCTCTCCGATTGGCGCGATGCCGGGACGGAACTTCAAGCGGTCATCGACAAGTCGCCGACGCTGCACGAGGCCAGACCGCTGGCGAAAGATTTAGCGGAGATGGGAACGGCCGGACTCCAAGCGTTGGCCTTCTTGACGAAGGGCGTCGCGCCGACGACGGAATGGCGCGACACGCGGCTCGCCATGCTCGAACAGGCGGCACAGCCCAAGGCCGCGCTTGAATTTCCCGCCGTCCGCAGCCTCCGGCAACTTGTCGTGGCGGCTTACGAACTGCCGCGCCTGAAGACTATGACCGGCCGGGCATGGACGGAGCGTGTCAATCAACTCGCTTCCCCGCCCCCGGCCAAGAACTAGCCGCGCCGGACGACCGGCCAACAATTAGCCGCGCCGGATGAGCAGCGGGCGTTGTGTTTACGACCAACCGTTCTTCATCATCCTGAACCCGGCGGTCAGCGTAATGTGGCGTGGTAAACCCCGACGCGTCCACGTCGTTCCCGCAAATGATGTCGGTCGATGTATGTGTGCGTCTACCGCCGCTGAATCGCCCGACGCTCATTTAAGCGGCGACGTTGCGCCCGTCTGCGCCACGCCCTCGCCCTCCACCACCTTGAGATAAGTGTTGACGGGCAGATTCGTGAGCCTGTCCGTTTTTCCGCTCGGCCAGCGGATTTCAAGGCTGTCAATCTTCGTCGCCGCGCCGATGCCCAGCACCTCGCGCGGGTCGTGTGAAGCGAGATAGCTGCCGCCGCCGGTTTTCAGGCGGCTTCGTTTCACGCCTCCCGCCTGCCACGAAATCCGCGCGCCGACAGCCGCCGGGTTGCTCTTAACGGCGACGAGTTGCAGGCCGAGCCAGTGTTGGCGGCTGCCGCCTTCGTTACGCAGCAGGAGCGGCGGCTCGCCGTTGTTCGAGACGAGCACGTCCGGGTCGCCGTCGTTGTCATAGTCGCCGACGCTCATGCCGCGCCCCGAAAAGTTTCTGGAGAAGACCGCGCCCGATTGCGCGCTGACGTTCTTCAAAGCGCGCCCGGTGTTCTCAAACAAGAGCGGCGGCTCTCGATGCTTCACCCGCGCCAGGCGCATCTCGATCAGGTCGTCCGGATGCCCGTTGACGAGAAACAAATCCGGGTCGCCGTCGTTGTCATAGTCAAAAAACTTCAGTCCCCAGCCGCTCAACAACTGGGTGGCGGGCGCAACCTCGCCGGGTTCGTCGATGAAGGTCAAATCTCGTTCGTTATGGTAGAGACTGAAAAACTCCTGATCGATGTTGGCGACGAATAAATCCTGCCACCCGTCGCCGTCGTAATCCGCGGCATCGACGCCCATGCCCGAGCGCGGCTTGCCCGTCTCCCCGTAAGCCACGCCCGCCGCCAAGCCCGCTTCTTCAAACTTCACGCCGCCTTTATTGATGAAGAGAAAGTTGGGCATCGTGTCGTTGGCGACGAAGAGGTCGAGCCAGCCGTCGTTGTTCACGTCGGTCGCCACCGCGCCGAACGACTTGCCCGGCGAACCGGCGATGCCCGTCTCGCGGCTCACGTCCGTGAACGCGCCCTGACCGTTATTGCGGAACAGGCGGCTCGGCGTCGGTTTGAACAGACTCGGAACGCAGTAGTATCGCCGGGAGCTTTTATCCGTGCAGAGCGGGTTCTGGGATTTGTCGTAGAACACGAAGCTGGAGACGAAGAGGTCGAGCTTGCCGTCGTTGTCGTAGTCGAACCAGACGGCGCAGGTAGACCAGCCGGGAGCGGCGACGCCGGCTTTCTCGGTCGCGTCCGTGAACGTTCCGTTGCCGTTGTTGCGGTAAAGAATATTGCGGCCGTAGTTGGTGACGTAGAGGTCTTGCCACCCGTCCGCGTCGTAATCGCCCGCGGCGACGCCCATGCCGAAGCGGCCTCCGGCGACCCCGGCCTTGTCGGTCACGTCTGTAAACGTCCCGTTGCGATTGTTGCGGTAGAGCGCGTTCTTCAAAGGCGCGGCCGGGGCGTAAAAATCGGCCGCGCCGCTGTTGACCAGATAGATGTCCATCCAGCCGTCGTTGTCGAAATCGAAGAAGGCGCAGCCCGCGCCCACCGTCTCCGGCAGATGACGTTCGGGCGAGTGTGCGTTGTGATGCGTCCAACCGATGCCGCTCGCCTTCGCATTGATTTCCTGAAAAGTGACGGGCGCGCGCGCCGTCGTCGCGGCGGAGGCTTGCGCGCGGGTGTCGGCCGGAAGGGCGAGCGCGAACGCGAAGACGAGTGCGAGGATGTGGTGTGTGCGTTTCACGATGATGGCTGAGACTGGTGACGGAAAATCATCGTCGGGTTAGCGGGGCGGCGGAGACTGGGCGGGCGCGGAAATCTCCTGGTCGGCGGCGTTGCCCTGCGCGGCCTGCTTGAGTTTTTCCACGATACGCATCTGTTCCTGCGCCCTCGCCTGATCCTTGAGCCGCGCATAGAGGAGCGCGAGATGATAGTGCGCCTTGGAATCCTCCGCATTTAGTTTGACCGCCGACTCAAGTTCCTGCCGGGCGCGCTCGAAATTTTTCAGCCGCAGATAACTCGCGCCGAGCGCGGTGTGCGCGTGTGCATACGCGGGCAATATCTTGACGGCCTTTTCCAACAGCTCGACGGCGCGCAAGTCCTCGTTCTGCTCCTGCGCGATCAGTCCGAGATAGTAGAAAGGCTCCGGCAGGTTCAACTCGGTCTTGATACTTTTTTCGAGCCAGAGGCGCGCCTCCGGCGTCCGTTTCTGTTTCAGCAGGGAATAGCCGAGGAACATCTGCCCCTGCGCGCTGCCGGGTTGAAGTTCGAGGAAACGCCGGAAGGATTTCTCGGCCTCGAACATGTCGGGTTTTCTGAGCCAGGCGATCCCCTGGAGCAGCAGGTAAGGAGGCGTCTCCGGCTTGAGTTCGAGCGCGCGCCCGACGGCGGCCAAAGCCTCGCCGCCGAAGTTCAACTTCAAAGCGACGACCGCCAACCTGTAGAGCGCGTCCGGCGACCCCGCGCTCAACTCGCGCGCGCGCGTCAGGCGACTGATCACGGTTTGAGCATCGCCCCTGGCGTGCGCGCTTCGTGCGAGGCCGAGCAGGGCGTCCACGTTATCGCTCTGCCGTGCGACGGCCAGCAGATAATTCTCTTCCGCCCGCGCAAAGTTGCTGTTGCTCGCATAGGCGTCGCCGAGGGCGACCAGCAGCGGGGCGGCGGTGGCCTGCCCCTCGTCCTTCATCCGCTCGACCAGGCTAACGCCTTCCTCAATCCGATTGCGCGAGAACAACAACTGTGCAAGTTTGTCGGCCGCGTCGGCGTTCTTCGGGTCTATCCGCAACACTTCCTTTAAGGCCGAGATCGTTTTATCCGGCTCGCGCTTCAGCAAGTACAGGTAGGCGAGGTTCATGTGCGGCCCGGAGAACTCCCGGTCGCTACTGACGGCGCGTAAGAACAGCGACTCGGCTTCTTCGAGTTTGCCCTGTTGGGCGCGAATCGTTCCGAGCAGGTTGAGCGCGCCCGCCTCCGTGGGCGCGACCTTCAGGACGGAGGCGATTTCCCTTTCGGCCTCCGCGATCCGATTATTCCTGACGAGCGCGGCCGCGCCTTCGAGCCGTTTTAAGAGATCGTTCGCGCCCTGCTGCTGCGCCGCCACCGGCCGACTCCCGAACTGTGTGCCCGCCAGCATCAGCAAGACCGCCAACCAGAGGCGCGGGCGGGCGCGTCCGGCGCGACTATTTACGCGCGCCATGTTTGAACTCTTTCTGCTCAACCAGCCCCATCCCTTCTTTCACGGTCAGGATTTTGTTGACCCCGACGGCGGCGATCCTGTCCACGACGCCGCTCGGCCAGCGCACCTCCAGCGAGTCTATCTTCGTGCGCTTTTCCAACCCGAAATGAAGCCGCAGATCGTTGTGCGAGATGTAGCTCGCGCCGCTTCGCACTTCGTCTATCTGAGTCAAATCACCGGCGACGATCTTCACTCGCGCGCCGATGCCGCGGCGGTTACTCTTCACCCCGGCGGTTTTGATCAAGACGGCGTTGCCCGCATTGCCCCCGTCGTTGCGCAAGATTTGCGGCGCGCCGTCGAGATTATTGATCACGACATCCACATCGCCGTCGTTATCTATATCGCCGAAGGCGGCTCCGCGCCCGACGCGCTTCTCGGCAAAGGGCGCGCCGAGTTGCATCGCCACCTCCGCGAACGTCCCGTTGCGGTTGTTTTTATGCACCAGGTTGCGCTGGTAATAGCTCGGTATTTGCGGGTAGACGTGGCCGTTGACGACGAACAAATCCACCCAGCCGTCGTTGTCGTAGTCGAAAAATTTTGTGCCCCACCCGACGAGCGGCAGGCTCACGGCGGCCACTCTCGCCTGGTGCGAAAAATCCGTGAAAGCGAGACGGCCATCGTTGCGATAGAGCGTGTTGTAGTCGTCGTCGAAATTGGTGACGAAGAGGTCGAACTTGCCGTCGTGGTCGAAGTCGGCCACCGTCACGCCCATGCACCCCTGCTCGCTGCCGTTCTCGTTGACGGCCGTGCCGGACATAAAGCCGATCTCCTTGAAGGTGCCGTCGCCGTTGTTCTTGTAGAGGAAATTGGCCGTCGAGTCGTTTGCGACGAAGATGTCCACCAGTCCGTCGTCGTCGAAATCACTGGCGACGACGCCCATCCCGTAGTAGCCGTTCGGGTCTGAGACGCCCGCCTTTTTCGTGACATCGGCGAAGGTGCCGTCGCCGTTATTGCGATAGAGCGTGTCGCCGTCGCCGGGCAAGCCGCGCGGCCCGCACTGCACGGCGATTCCTTTATACAGGCACGGCCGACCCTTGATTACATCGGGCAGGTTGTTGAAATCGAAGGCCACGTAGTTTGCCACGAACAGGTCGAGGTGGCCGTCGTTGTCGTAATCCATGAAGGCCGCGCCCGCCGACCAGCGCGGGTCGCCGACGCCCGCCGCGCCCGTGACATCCGTGAATGTCCCGTTGCCGTTATTCTTTAAGAGCCGGTTCGCCCCCACGCAGGTGACGTAGAGATCGTCGAAGCCGTCGTTGTTGTAATCGCCGACGGCGACGCCCATGCCCCAACCGATGTCGCCGACGCCCGCCTTCTCCGTCACATCCGCAAAGGTGCCGTCGCCGTTATTACGGTAGAGCGCGCTTTTCGTCTTGCCCTTAGACTTGTACAGATCAATCGTCAGGGAATTGACGAAGTAGATGTCTGCGAAGCCGTCGTTGTCATAATCGAAGAGCGCGACGCCGCCGCTCATCGACTCGACGATATATCTTTTCTCCGGCGACGAGACGTGCCTGAAAGTGATGCCCGCCTGTGCCGTAATATCTGTGAACCGCGCGCCCGCCGGCGTTTGGGCGGAGACGTGCGAGCAGAGTAGCGAGAGGACGGCCACGGCTCCGAGCAGACGGATTTTTCTGAGAGACAAATCTAAACACCTCGCTCCCGTTTATTGATTGCCGGGGCTGCGCGCCTTCTCTTTCATTTGTTTGGAGAGTTCGAGTTGGCTCTCGCCTTCGGCCGTGCGTCCGGCGGCGATGTAAGCGCGGCCTAACTGGTAACGCACGTGAGGCTGATCCGGCTCAAGCCGGGCGGCGATCTCCAAACTTTCCACCGCCCCTTTGAGGTCGCCCTGTTGCAACAGAGCTTTGCCGAGTTCGAATCGCGCGTTGCCGAAATCGGGCTTGGCCTCGATAACTTCGCGCATCACCTTCACGCCCTTCACGGTTTCCTGGCGCGCCAGCAGAACATAACCGAGATGATATTTGGCCTGGAGGTCGCCGGGATTCACCGCCAACTCGCTCTCGAATTCGCGGACGGCCTCGTCATGCTTCCCCATCTTGAGGTAAACCACGCCCGCGTAAAAATGCGCGAGGCGCGCTTTCGGGTCGAGCGCGAGAGCCGCCTGAATTTCCGCCAAAGCTTTGGCGGCATCACCCTGTTCGTAATAAGCCTGGCCGAGCAGGATGTGTAGCTGCGGGCTGTTGCCGCCCATCAACATCATCTGCTTGACGACATGATTGGCGGCCTCCGTCTTCCCCTGTTTGCTGAGCGACAGGGCGAGCGGAAAATAGAGGGCGGCCTCGCGCGGTTGAGCGGCGACCACTTCGGAGAGGAGCACGGACGCGCCCGCGAAGTTGTCCGTCATAAAGTAACTCAGACCCAGCAGACGCTTGAGGGCGACGCTGCCCGGCTGCTGTTTCAACACCCTTTCGAGAGGCGCGACCGCATCTCTGTACGACTCGGATTTGAAATGAGCCAGCCCGAGATTGTAATCGAGGTCTTCGTGCTGCGGGTTCCACTCAGCGACCATTTGAAACTGGGCGGCCGCCACGCGGAAGTCCTGCTGTTCGGCGCGCAGCAACCCTATATTGTGGTGAGCCGTGGCAACCACCCTGGCGTAGAAGCTGGCTTCGCGTTGCAAAGCCTCCTTCATCCCGGCATCCATCGTATTCGACTCGGCGACCAGTCCCCCGGCCGAAAGTAGCCCCGGCAACTTATTCGACTCGTCCGATTGTGCGGCGTTGAGGAAGGCTTCGGTCTTCGCCCCGTCCTTCTTGAAGGCTTTGGATTTGAGTTCGGCCGCCGTCTCTAACTCCTTCCGGCCTTCCTCTCGGCGGCCGATTTTGAGCAACGATTGGCCGAGGCGATAGTGAGCGTTCGTCACCTGATTATCGTTGTGGCGCAAGGCCGGATTGAGGGCGATGGATTTCTTCAACATCTCAATCGCCTGCTCGTGCTGCTCCAAACCTTGATAAGACTGGCCGAGATAGAAATAAGGGTCAGGATTGTTCGGCTCGATGCGCGCGGCTTTCCGTAAGAAGCCGAGGGCGGCCTCCCATCTTCTCTCGATAGTGTTGACGATGCCCAGATAAAAGTTGGCGAAGTATTCATCGGGGTGCCGGGCTAACTCTATTTTGAACTCACGCTCGGCGTCGCCCAGCCTGGCCGCGCCGTCCTTGAGCAGATAGGTGAGACCCAAATAGTAATGCACGCGCGGGAAACGGGGATCGAGCGCGATGGCCTTATTGAATTCTTCGATGGCTTCGGCGAGATAGCCCGTCTCTCGATACGCGCGCCCGATGAGCACGCGGAGTTGGGGGCGGTTGCCGAGCCGCGCGATCATGCCCTCGAAAATCTCTCTGGCCGGAGGCACGCGACGTTGTTTCAAGTAGGCCAGGCCGAGCGTGTAGGCTACATCGTAATCCTGCGGCGAGAGCCGGAGCGCGGCCTCCAGTTCGCCGCCCGCACGCTCAAACTCGCCGAGCATGAAATAGCTCTTGCCGAGCATGTGGTGCGCGGCAACGCTGCGGGGGTCGGTCGCTACGGCCTTGTCGAGCGGCTCGATAGCTTTCTGATACTGCCCGGCGTGAAAGTAAGCGATCGCAAGGTCAACGAGCATTTCCGTGGAGGCCGGTTTGTAGGTGGCGGCCGCCTCCAGCGTCGTCGCGGCTCTCTGGTAGTCGGCCTGCGCGGAATAGATTCTACCGAGCCGGTGGTATGCCTTCGAGAGAATATTCCTGTATTCGGCCTCGGCCGCGGGTAAATTGCCGGCGCGCCGAGCGGCCTCGGCCGACTCGTAGTGTCGGCGGATCGAATCGTCTGGAGATTGGAAGAGGACGAGCAGCAGCAGCGGGAGCAGCGGGAGGAAGGAAGCGCGCAAATACATTGATGCTTTAACTTCTTGGTTGATTCAATGAAATCCGGACGTGGATAAAAACCTAGACGGAGGGCTGAAGGTAAATCGTTCAGCCCTCCGTCTAAGTTCAGCCTGCGCGGCAGTGTATCAGAAGTTGAACTTCAATCCGAACTGTATCTCACGCGGTCTTTGCGCCGAAGTCAGCGCGCCGAAACTACTGGCGGGTCGGCCGTAGTTGGCTTCGTTCGTATTTCCGACAAAGTTCAGGCCGGTGTTATACCCCACGAAGTTTGTGTGGTTGAAGAGATTGAAGAACTCCGCGCGGAACTGGAGAGTGTAACGCTCGCGCATACTCCAGTTTTTGTTCAGGGAGAAATCAATGTTGGTGATCGATCTGCCGCGCACGACGCCGCGCCCCAAATTGCCGAGGCGGCCGGGAGCCGGGAGCCGGAAGGCCGCCGGGTTGATGTACTGCGTCGGGTCGCCGGTGTTGAGATAGATGGGCACACCGGGAACGATGTCCGGTCGTTGGCCGACGGACGAAGCCGTGCCGATGGTGTTGACGTTGGACGAAATCTCAAGCGGCGTGCCGCCGAAGTAATTGAGAATCCCGTTGAGTTGCCAATCTCCCAGGACATTATGCGCCAGCCCGCCCCAACGGCGGAAAGACGGCAGGACGTAGACGGCGTTGGAAGTAAACGCGTGCCTGCGGTCGAGGTCGGCGTCTCCGCGGTCGAGGTCGTAGTTGTAAGGGTCGCTGGTGGCATTGGTGAAGGCCGTCAGCGCGACATCCGAAATAGTATGTGCCCAGGTGTAGGAAGCCGAGTAGGACAATCTATTCGTGAAGCGGCGGTTGAGCCACACCTGAAGCGCGTTGTAGTTTGAGTTGCCGGAAGACTCGCTGGTCGTGATCGCGCCGACACCCTGCAAGGGGCGAAGCCTTGAGATGATCGCGGCCGTGTCTTGTCCGAGCGAGATGGCGTTCGCCACTTCCAGCCGTCCCGCGCCGGGGGCGATGTCGTTGCGGTCAACGTTGCGTCGCCAAATATGATGCCCGACGTTGCCGATGTAGGAGGCTTCCAACACGGTGTCTTTCAACACCTCGCGCGAGACCGTCAAGTTCCACTGGTAGCTCTCGGGCGGACGGAAGTCGACATCGACGGCGGCGAAACCCGCGCTCGGATTGACGCCCGCGACGTTGCCTTTCAGGCCGGGATTGATCGTATCCAAACTACGGCACGTCGGGCAATCGGCCAGCGTGTCCGTCTCGCCCGACCAACCCGGATTGCTCACCGTGGTGGTGAAGGGAGGATTGCCGGCCATGCGATTGACATCTTCAATCACGTTCGAGCGGCTCATGTATCGCCCGAACCCGGCGCGGAGCGCGGTCTTGCCGTCGCCGAACACGTCCCATGCGATGCCGATACGCGGCTGGAAACCCATCTTATAGGTGTTCACCAGCGAGCGGGGCAGCCCGAATTCTTCGGCGCGGTCGGCCGTGACCAGCGCGCTGAGATAGTTGGTGCCGTTATAGAGGTTCGGTATGAAGTTGGAGATGCGGTTGTTGGCCTCATAGGCCTGCGGGAATCGGGAATAGCGCATGCCCAGATTGAGCGTCACGCGCGGAGACAACTTCAAGTTGTCGTTCGCGTAGACTTCAAAGTCGTGCCAGCGACCGTTCGCCACGGGTTGCGCGTCCTGCTCCAGGTAGCTGACGAGCGGCAGGTCTCTGACCAGGAGGTCGGCGACACAGTTGCCGGTATGGACGCCGCAACCCTGGATCGTGACGGGTTGGTTGCCGCCGCCCGCGCCGTTGCCTTCTTCGTTCTTCTTGTTGTAGCTGAACAGCACGCCGAATTTGAGATTGTGATCGCCCGCCACTTTGGTGAAGTCGTCTTTCCAGATGAGCAGGTCTTGTTTGTTGCTCCAGGGGGCTTGGTGCCACAGGTCGCTATATCCGCCCGGCCCCCAGAAGAGACTCGGCACGGTGCCCTGATTGCTCGGGAAGACCGTGGGAAACTTCGAGCCGACATCCGCGACGAGCGCGGCGCTCTGTTCACTCGTGTTGACGAAGATGCTGTTGCCCGCGCGCGAGAACTGAAACTCGTTCACCATGGTCGAACTGAGCGTATTCGCCACCTTGACGGCGAAACTATAGCTCGGCTGATCCCAATCGGACGAGAGGGTGGGGAAAGGAGTGTCGCCCCAGAAACTGCCGGACGCCTGGCCGTGCGTCCACGTTTCATTGATGTAGCGAACCATCACGTTCATCTTGTCGGTGATATTTCCGTCAACCCGGAAGAGGTCTTGGCGCGTGTTGACGGGTTGCAGCGAAGTCGAAGCGAACTGGCCGTTCTCTCCGGTCGGGTCGGGATAGAGTCGCAGGAGAGCGAGTCCCGCCGGGCTGAGTAAGTTGGCCGGGATTCTGTTGCCGGGGTAGCAGCCGGGGCTGACGGGGTTGGGGCCGACGTTCGCTTCATTGTTGGGATCGCAGGTCATGCCCGGAATATGCGGCAACGTACCGGCCGACAGGTTAGGCACGCGCCGGCCATTGACGATCCTGAACGCACTGAAATCTCCCAATTTCTCCGCCGCGTTCGGCGTGGTGCCGGTCAGCGTGGCGCCGCGTTGCTCACGGCGAAACTCTTCCGCCCAGAAGAAGAACAGTTTGTTTTTGCCGCTCCAGTAGGATTTGTCGCCGATGCCGAAAGTCGGCAGGTAGACGGGGCCGCTGAAGTTGCCGCCGAAGTTGTGATACTCCAACTTCCCTTTCGGCGTTTTCGGTTTGCCTTCCGCGTCGCGCCCGTTCCGATTCAGAAAGAAGGGCGTCGCGTTCAGCTTATCGTGGCGATAGAACTCGAAGAAGCCGCCATGAAACTCGTTGCCGCCACCCTTCGTCACGAGATTGACGACCGCGCCCTGCGCTTGCCCGTACTCCGCGCTGAAGCTGTTGCGCTCGACCCGAAACTCCTGAATGGAGTCGATGGAGGGAAAAACCAGCAGCGTGCGGTTGGAACCCACGTCCATGTTATTGACGCCGTCAACCGTCCACAGATTCTGGTTCGAAGCGTTGCCGTTGACCGACATGTCCACGCCGGAATCGAGTCCCGTGCCGCCCGTGCCGAACGCGCCGCCCGCGCCCGCCTGGGTGACGGGCGAGACGCCCGGCACCATCAGAGCCAGTTGCGCGTAATTGCGCCCGTTCAGCGGAAGCTCCGTAACCTGCTTCTCGGAGATCAAGCTGCTCACCTTGCCGCTGCTGGTTTCGATCTGCTGCGAGTCGGCCGCCACCGTCACCACTTCTTCAATCGAACCGACCTCGACGGTTAAGTTCACCACCGCATTTTCGGCGACGTTTAATTGCAGCCCGGTGTTGACCGTCCGCTTGAATCCTTGCGGAGACGTGCTCACGGAGTAGAGGCCGACCGGCAAACTGGGGGCTTGGTAAAATCCGTCCTCGTCAGTCCTGACGGTGCGCGCCGCCCCCGTGGTCTCTTCGCGAATGACTACCTCGGCATTCGGAATGGCGGCTCCCTGCGCGTCTCGCACAGTGCCGCGAATGTTTCCCACCGTGCTTGACTGGGCTTGCACTCCAACGAATAACCCGATGCCCAGCAAGAACAGAACGGCTTGCAGTCCAAACTTCCTAATCATTCGTCCATCTCCTCGTCTCTCTGCCAAATACCAAAGCTGTCATTACTGCCTGGGAAAGCGCCCACCTGAACATCCCATGAGGAGCTTGCAGGCAACCGAAACCCTTACTGAGTATGAAATGACTTGATCCCGGTTCTCTCGCCGGAAGAATAGCGGAACTTAAATTTACAATTGAACGAGGATACGCAAAAACTAAAGGTGCGGTCGGTTTTCTACGCTGCTCAGGGCGACAGACGCGTCAGCGTTTTGCACGTAATCCCGGATATAAGAATAGCGGCAATCGCCCACATAGCCGTCAAGATAGACTATTCGTTTCGCAGCGATATACCTTCGGGTTAAGACCGGATATTGACTGTTTATGGGTACTTTGTTGTAACGCCTGACAAAAGGAATTTACACCTTTTTTCTTACTTGTCAAGATTTTTCTAAAACGAAAGTTTGTTGTGCGAGGCAACAATCCCGGAGCGTTAGATTCAATCGTTCAGGCATCAATCGGCGTCGTTTCCGGGCGGCAAATTACGCGTCGGCGGGAGTTGAAAGAGAGTGTCGATTGGATGAAGTTGCGAGTGACAATTCAGTGGTCGAGATGTCTGAGTCTTTAGCGTGGGATGGGTGAAGTGCGCGCTGATGGAGTAGAGAGGGGCGCGTATCTTTATTGAAAATTCATCACCTGTTTTCAGACGCGAGAGGTGAGGGAAAACTTGGTGGCGAGGACTAAACTGAGCGCGCCCAGCAAGGTCGGTTGGGCGCCCAGGGTCGAGGCCATGATGTGCGCCGAAGGCATACCCCGGCAAATTGTGGCTTCGGCTCCGGCTTTGACATTTTCCGCGATCAACGGCCAGGCATGAACTATCGTCCCCCCGACGATGACCGCGCCCGGAGCTAGCCCCTGAATCAAATTTGCGATCCCGATGCCGATATAGTAGGCCGTCTCCTGCAATGCGGTTCGGGCTGCCGTTTCACCCTTCAGCGCGCGTTCGACCAGTTGCGCGAAGCTCATGTCGCCGACGCCGCCAGTGCCCGTCGCGGCTGTATAACGCGCGAGCGCGGCGCGCTCCGAGGCGAAGGCTTCCCAGCATTCGTGGTTGCCGGCGGCGCAGGCGATGGGCGCGCCCTTACCGATGGTCATATGGCCGAACTCCCCGGCCGCGCTGCCCTCTCCGCGATAGACCTGGCCGTCAAAGACGATGCCCGTGCCCACCCCCGCCTCGATTAACACCATGATGAAATCGCGGACTTCGCGTATCTCCGGGCGACCGAACCATAACTCGGCGAGCGCAGCGGCATTGGCGTCGTTATCGGCGATCACGGGCAGACCCGTGACGGCTTGAATTCTCGACACGAGCGCGAGGTCACGCCATTTAAAATGGGGGATGAAGATCACGCTATCGTTTTCGGAATCGACGAGTCCGGGCAGGCTGATGCCGATCCCTTCGATAGTCCCTCCATTTTTTTTGATGAACTTCTTGACGCAATTAATGATGAGAGAGGTGGTCTTTTCGGAATCGGGGTCGGTGGGAAAGTCTTCCTGCTCGATGACCCGCCCCGTTAAATCGCTGGTGGCGACGGTCGTTCGTATGGTGCGAATGTCGATCCCGACCGCGACGGCGTGCGCCGTCCGAAGGGAGAGCAGAATGGGCGGACGCCCGCCCGACGACTCTCCGCTCATCTCTTCGATCAGGCCGAACGCTTTCAGTTCGTCAACGATGAGAGAGATGGTGGAGCGTTGCAGGGCGGTCTCTTGAGAGATTTCCGCGCGCGAAATGGGGCCTTTTTCGCGCACGTAGTTGAGCACGATCTGGCGATTGATATCGCGAATCGTGTTGGAGCGCGCGACGTTGGCTTTCTTGAGGTCTATTCGTCTCATCATGTCGGGCAGGGGCGAGCGGCGACTCCGTCTCGCCGGAGGCATATAATTTTTGGCGACGCGTCTAAAGCCTCCCACTGAGGCATCCGAGCATAGCAGGCTTCGGCTGTTCTTAACATATTGCACGGACGCGTCAATCTTTTACCGCACGCGCCGTCGAAAGAGAAATCCGGGTTAGCTTAACAAGTTTGGAGGGGCAGAGGTTTGTAAACTCCCGGCGAGGGTTCCGCGTGCCGGGAGGTAGCAGCGGGCTAAGGTTATCGGCTCGACCTCCGGCGAGGCAGGTCGGCATCTCCCGTCGCGGCCGAAACATCGGTCGGGACATCACAGGAGAGACGCACGCTAATTCTTACCGAGCTTCCCGGCGTTTTTCTTGATGCCGTTGCTGAGGTCGATGATGTTGTAGAGAAGACGACCGGCCTTGTTCGTCTCCTGCACATCGACGGCGCCGGGCGACTTGAACATCGGGCTTTCGACAAACGTGATGATCCCGTTACACAGATTGACGAGAGCTTCTTTCAACTGGCCTGAGTCGAGTTCGGCCGGAGCCGCTGGTCTCTTCGATTCTTGCTCAAGGCTTTGGAACGCCAGGGCATCTTTCAACCGGCCGGCGCGTTTATTTATCTCCGTGGTACGTTCGGCGATACGCTTGTAGTCGAGCGGCTCGTTCGATTTCAGCGCGCGCACCATCTCGTTGCGGATGATCTGAAGTTGTTTGTAGTCTTCCTGCACCTGAGCGATGAGACGCTGAGAGGCGCGCTGGTCGGTCGCCTTTTTCCCCGGCATAATTTCCGCGCCGCGCAGAGCCGTCTCGCGCTGCCGCCGGTTAATCAGATCGGCAAACGGGCTGGGATTCTCAATCCGCGGAGGCGGCCCTCCCTGTTGAGCTAAGGCCGGGATGGCCGCAATGGCGAGGTAAGCGACCATCACACCGACCATGCCCACTGCTTGAAAAGCTAACCCGGCACAACGGCTCCACATAGTGCATCTCCTCGGCTCCGCGGATATGTCAAAGTCGGATGTCAGTATAACGCCCCGCCTACCCGCTCACAATCTTCAGTTAAGGCGATCACCGTCGTTGCTTTGTTCAACTCTTACACCTTGATGAAAATCCGCCGGCGGTACAGGAGCGTCATCAGGGCGAGCCAGAACAACACCGTGCAGACCGCGTACAGCAGCGAGGCGTTGAGCGGCGCAGCCCACGACGCGAAGAGATTTTCGTAAAGGAACGCCTGGAGACTCACAGGGTTGCCGTCCGCGCCGGTGAAGGTGGGGAGCGAGATGAGGCGCGAGAACAACTCGGAGAGAAAGTAGACGGCGAGCGCGTTCGACCCGAAGACGAGGAACGGGACAGCCCAACGACGATAACGTTGAATGTCGATCAACCAGTAGCAGAGCGCGAGGAACTGCAAGGCCAGCCCGGCCGTCAGCAGCACGTAGGAACTCGTCCACAACGCCTTATTGATGGGAAACCAAAAATTCCAAAACCAGCCCGCCACGATCCCCGCCGCCCCTGCGACAAACATCGCCGCGACCTTTTCGACGCCCGTCCGGCGCGAGCGTAGCAAGTGGCCTGTGAGCACGCCGCAGAGCGTGGTGGCGAGCGCGGGCAGCGTGCTCAGAATGCCCTCCGGGTCGTAGAGCGGTTTCCATGTGTGGCCGGATAAGAGGGCGCGGTCAACGTATGCGGCCAGGTTGCCTTCGAGGCTCAAATTCCCGGCGCGGTAGCCGGGAGCCGGAATCAAGGTCATCAGCAGACAATAGAGCGTGAGGAGAGCAACGACGATCAGGCCTTGCGTTCGCCAGGCGGTCTTCAGAAAAATGATTGACGCGCAGAGGTAACAGACGGCGATGCGCTGAAGCACGCCGGGGATGCGAATGGCGGCGAGGCGGTCGAAGGGGAAAGCGGCGAGGAAGAGTCCGAGCGCGAAGATGACGAGCGCGCGCCGGATAATTTTCACGTACACGCCGCGCGGAGGCTCCTCGCTCTCGACGCGCCGTGCGAGCGCGAGGGTGATGGAGACGCCGACGATGAAGAGGAAGAAGGGAAAGACTAAATCGGTCGGCGTCCAACCGTGCCACTCGGCGTGCTCCAAAGGATCATAAATTGCGCCCCACGTTCCGGGGTTATTCACCAGGATCATCCCGGCGATTGTGATGCCGCGAAAAACATCGAGCGACTCCATTCGTCCCGTGGGTTGTGCGCCCTTGCGCTCCGCCGTCAACGCATCCATCTTCGATCGCCTCTCACGCGAGACTCGTCACTACACAGTTTATTTCGGGAACGCGGGGATCAGCTCCAGACACACGGGAGACGGCGCTTCGGCGACGTGGCCTGCGGGTCGAAGTCTGCCCGTCGCGGCATCTCTGCGAAAGGTGACGATGGTATCCGAGTTTTGATTCGCCGCCAGCAGAAATCCGCCCGTCGGGTCGATGGTGAAATTGCGTGGGGTCTTGCCCGCGGTCGAAACGTGTTCCACGTAGCGAAGCCGGCCGGTGTCCCGCTCCAGCTTGAAGACGACGATACTGTCATGGCCTCGATTCGACCCGTAAAGAAAACTCCCCGAAGGATCGAGATGAACATCCGCGCAAGTGTTCGCGCCCGAAAATCCCGGCGGCAGCGTGGACACGGTGTGTACTTCTCCGAGCCTTCCGCGAGCCTGCTCATAGCTCAAGGCCGTGATGGTGGAATCAAGCTCATTGATGACGTAAGCGTGCCTGCCGTTCGGGTGAAACGTGAAATGACGAGGCCCCGCTCCCGCTTTAGTTTGGAACCAGTGCGGTTTATTTGGCGTGAGAAGTCCCCGGCGCGCGTCGAAGCGATAGACCATCACTCGATCGATTCCCAGGTCGGCCGCGAAGGCGAAGCGGTTAGCCTGATCGAGCACGACCGAATGAGCGTGAGGCGCATCCTGTCGCTCCGCGTTCGCCCCGGAGCCTTGATGCTGCGCCACGTCGGTCGCCTTCCCGAGTTCTCCGTTAGGTCGAACGGGCAAGACGGAAACATTGCCCCCCACGTAGTTTGCCACGAGGACGAACCTGCCGCCGCGCGCCACGCTCACGTAACAGGGCGCGCCTCCTAACGACGGTTGTTGATTTAAGAAGCGCAAATTTCCCGTCGCTTGATCGATGGAGAACGCGCTCACCGCCCCGCTTGGCCGACCGTCGAAGTCCGTCACCTCGTTGACCGCATACACATATCGCCGCCGCCCATCAACCGCCAGAAAAGAGGGATTATCCGCTTTGACGCTGCCCGATAGCTTCAGTGCGCCCGTGGACAAATCCATGCGATAGACATAAATCCCTTCGCTCTTGCCCGCCGTGTAAGTGCCCACGTAGAGCAACAACTCCCGCGGCCGCGACGCCCGTGCGCCGACAGACCTCGAAAGGGTCAGCCCCAATGTTGCCGAGCCGACGGTTCTTAAAAAGCCGCGTCGCGTGCTGTGATTATTGGTCATAGAGTTGAAGTACGACACTTTCGGTCGCGTAGTCTCCGCCCGCGCCGGATAAGCGCGCGATTCGCCGCGCGCATCCGGCGGCGTCATCATAAATCATCTTATACCAAGTTGCATGACAGATTAAGGTCGGTCATGTAGTTGGCAGCCAATGGTAATTCGTTAATGCCGTAACTTGCTCAGGCGCGGCACTGATCTTTTGACAACGTGTACAGACCGTCTGTTCTAACTCATCAAGCGT
>DASVVO010000095.1:0-50526 GCA_036386515.1 Pyrinomonadaceae bacterium | reverse complement strand
TCAAGTTTAAGACATGAAATTCGACGGCCGCCCGCCTCTCGTCGTTACCGTTCGGCCGACCGGATTACGTGGGCAGTTGGCGCGGCGGGGGCGGGTTGTTGCTCTCGTTTTTGCGCTGGCTGCGCTCGCCCGTCTCGGCGAACATCTCCTTGATCGCGCCGACGCTCGACAGCATCGCCGAAGTTTCCATCGGCATGAAGATGACCTTCGTATTATTGCCGCGCGCCATCTCTTTGAAACTCTCGATGTAGCGCTGCGTGATGAGATACTGCGCCGAGTCGCTCTGATTCAACATCGCCTGACCGATGCGCTCGATGGCTTCGGCCTCGGCTTCGGCGGCCTTCAAGCGCGCCTGCGCCGCACCTTCGGCCGACAGGATGGCCGACTGTTTCTCGCCCTCCGAGCGCGTGACGGAAGCCTGCTTCTCGCCTTCGGCGCGCGTGATGGCGGCCTGCTTGTCGCCCTCGGCTTGCAGCACGAGCGCGCGGCGGTTGCGTTCCGCCGTCATCTGCTTCTCCATCGTCAGGCGCACATCCTCCGGCGGGTTGATGTTCTTCACGTCAACGCGCGTCACCTTCACGCCCCACTTGTCGGTCGCCTCGTCGAGAATGATGCGCAGCTTGGCGTTGATCTGGTCGCGCGAGGAGAGCGTGTGATCCAAGTCCATCTCGCCCATCACCGAGCGCATGCCCGTGATGGTCAACTGCACGAGTCCGCCGACGAGGTCGGTCACTTCGTAGACGGCCTTGACCGGGTCGGTGATCTGCCAGTAGACGACCGAATCGACGGCGATGGTCACGTTGTCGCGCGTGATGACGGGCTGCGGCGGCAGGTCTATGTACTGCTCGCGCAGGTCAATCGAGGTGAGGCCGGGGCGCACGTTCGTCCAGAAGACGCCGCGCGGCTTGTCTATAAACGGGATGATGATGTTGAGGCCGTTGCTGCCGAGACGGTTGAAACTGCCGAGCCGTTCGATGAGCAGCACCGTTGACTGCGGGACGATCTTGATGGTCTTCGCCGCGACGACGAGCAGGAAGATGCCGATGATGATCAGGAAGGTCAAGAAAAAGAATTCCATGTGTATGCCTCCGAAGTTGAGCTAGACGCTTTGACAAGGTGACGCGGCGGATCGCCGGCAGAAGTTGTGTGCGCGCAGACTATAGCGGATTGTCGCCGCCGGATGGAAGCGCGACGGGCGGCGGTTGCCACCCGCCGAGCGCAGACTCGACGACGCGCGCGGCGGCCAGGATGAATCGCTCTTGAAATGGCCGCCCGATGAGCTGCACGCCGATGGGCAGCCCCTCGCGCGTGCGACCGGCGGGAACGCACGCGGCGGGCAGCCCGAACACGTTACACACCTGTGCATACCCGAAGGCGCGAAACGCGTTGACCCTCTCTCCGTCAACCTCGACCTGACGCGCGCCGTGCGCGAAGGCCACCACCGCCCCCACCGGCGCGAGCAACAGGGGCGTCTCCTGCATGCGTTCCAAAAGCGATGCGCGCAGGCGTCCGCGCTCCGCCCACGCGTCGAAGTTCTGTTCGCTCCCGGCCAAGGCCGCGCCCTCGCCGCGCCGCAGGATCGCGCCCGCCGCCGCGCCCGCCAACTCTTCGCGCCCCGCATACTCCGCGCGCACGATCTCACCGACGGCGCGCGGAAAAAGCGCGAGCCATAAATCGCTCGCCCCAGACACCTCCGGCGGGCGCGAGTCAATCGTCTCCATTCCGAAGGCCGCGAGCGCGCGTGCGGCCGACTCGACCGCTCGCCGTGTCTCTTCGGATGCGCGCACCGCCCCGTCGTCCGCGTAGCAGGCGACGCGGAGCAGGCGCAGTTCCGCGTCGGACACAGGCTCCGGGGATTCGCCCGCGAGAGAGCCTGCGCGCGTCGGGTCTGCGCGCGTGAGCGCGTCGAAGAGGAGCGCGAGATCATCAACCGAGCGGGCGAGGGGGCCGAGGCTTGCGCCCGCGGCGAGCGCGCCTTCGGTCGGCGGGAAGTGGCCGCCCGCGGGCACGCGTCCCGGCGTCGGGAACAGACCCGCGACGCCGCAGAAGTGCGCGGGGATGCGAATCGAGCCGACGAGATCGCTGCCCACGCCGGCGGGCGACAAGCACGCGCTCACGGCCGCCGCGCACCCGCCGCTCGAACCGCCCGGCGTCCGCGCGAGGTCGTGCGGGTTGTTGGTGCGCCCGAAGACTGGATTGTCCGCGTTGTACTCGATCGCCAACTCGGATGTGTTGGTCTTGCCGTACACGATTGCGCCCGCCGCGCGCAGGCGCGCCACGGCCGGGGCGTCGGCCGCGGGCACATAATTCGCGCGCGCGCGCGAACCGCTCGTCGTCCGCAACCCGGCCGTGGCGATAGTGTCCTTGATCGTCACGGGCAGGCCGTGCAGCGGCGGCAAGCTATCGCCGCTCATCGCCGCGCGCTCCGCCGCGCGCGCCGCGTCCAGGGCATCGGGCGCGAACGTCACGATGGCATTCAAGGCCGGGTTCAAGGCTTCGGCGCGCCCGAGGTGCGCCTCCATGATCTCGACGGGCGAGAGCGCGCGGCGGCGCACCGCCTCGCACAGTTTCGCGGCCGATAGCGAGGTGATTTCGTCGTGGCCGCTACTTCTCACTTTTTTCCTTGAGCAGTTGGATGAATTTTTTCGCCGCCGTGCCGAGCGTGCGGTCGCTGCGATAGATGACGCCGACCGCGCGCGTCCACTCGGGTTCGGCCAGCGCGACGACCGCCAGGCTCCCCACGCGCGCCTCGTCAATCACGCTCGGACTCGGCACGATGGCCGCCCCGATCCCCACTTCCACCGCGCGCTTGATCGTCTCGATGTTGTCGAACTCCGCCACGCGCTTCACGCTCACGCCCTGCGCGCGCAGAATTTTGTCGATCGCCCGCCGCGTCGGGATGTCGCGCTCGAACAGCACGAAATCCTGGTTGTTGAGGTCGCGGGCGCGGACTTTTTTGTGTTTGGCGAGCGGGTGTCCGGGCGGGCAGATGAGGACGAGGCGGTCGCCGCCGAGCGGCACCACCGAGAGGCCGCGCTTCTTCTCCGGGTAGGCGACGACGCCGAGTTCGACCGTCCCGGCCAGCACGTCGCGGACGATGCGCGTCGTGCGACTGTATTCGAGATCGATTTTCGCTTCGGGGTGTTCGCCCATGAAGCGGCGGATGACGGCGGGCAGTTCGTGCAGCCCGATGCTATAGACGGTGGCGACATGCACCGTGCCGCTGACGGTTCCGGTCAGCGTCCGCATGCGTTCTTCGAGTTGCGCGTAGGCGTTGACGATCTGGCGGCTCTCTCGATAGAAAACCTCGCCCTCCTCCGTCAGCCCCACCTCGCGCCCGCCGCGCGTGCGTTCCAGCAGTCGCCGCTTAAACTTCTCCTCCAGCCCTCGCACCTGCTGGCTCACGGCCGATTGCGTGACGAAATTCCGCTCGGCCGCCCGCGACAAACTTTTCGTCTCCACCAGATCACAAAAGATTTTCAGAGTTTCCAATTGCATGATTCGTATTATAAGAACGTCTCAACTATCCGCGCAACTTTTTTCATTTTACCTAATATCCGGGGCGCGTTAAACTGGCCGCGATGATGCCGGTTCCAGACCCGTCTCGCCTGAACCCGGAAGGAGATGCCGCTATGAGTCTCTACCACGCCGAATCCACCCTGCGCGCCGAGCGCGAGCGTTATTTCGAGATCAATCATTTCGAGGGCGGCGGCTACGAGGAGGGGTGGGTGAAGATGAAGGCCGGGCCGGTGCCGATCTGGTTTCCGAACACGGTGGCGCGCGTCAAGGCGGTGAAGTTCCACGACCTGCATCACGTTCTCACCGAATACCCGACGACGTGGCGGGGCGAGGCCGAGATCGGGGCGTGGGAGGTGGCGACCGGATGCGCCTCGCATTATCAAGGGTGGCTGCTCAACCTCCTGGCCTTCGCCATCGGACTCGCCATCACGCCGCGCGGCGTCTATCGAGCCTTTCTGCGCGGGCGGCGGAGTCGCAACTTGTACCGCATGACTTTTTCCGACGAGCTGCTCGCGCGCAAGGTGGGCGACGTGCGCCGCGAGTTGGATTTAGACAAACCGCCCGCGCCGCCCGCGCCCGGCGACCGCAAGGCTTTTATCTTCTGGTCGCTCGCGAGCGCGGCCACTTTCGCCGGGACGTGGGCGGTCGCCCTGCTTCCCCTGGCGGCTCTCGCCGTGCTGGGCTTCGTGCTGGTGAATAATAAGTGCCTGACATTTTGGAGTTTTTAAGAGGCGGCGATTGCATTTCTGGCCGCGCCCTTTATAATCATGTCCGTTCCAAATAATCCTGAGCGTCCGGCGCGTCGTCTGCGCTCCTGCTCCGCCCGCCTCCGAACGGCGACACGCGCTCTCGGCCGGTGTCAACCAGCGGCGAAAGGGGTCATTCCTAAGTTATGGCTGTTCGTCTGAGTAGAACTTTTGTGCTGCGTAAGCTGCACCAGTTGTCGGGCATCGTCCCGCTCGGGGCGTTCCTGTTGGAGCATCTCTACACCAACTCGAAGGCGGCGCACCCGGAGCGCGGCGCGGCGGATTTCAACCAGGCGGTCGCAGACCTTCAGGCGATCCCCTATGTGCTCGTCATCGAGATCGCGTTCATCTTTATCCCGCTGCTCTACCACGCCGTCTACGGCCTCTTCATCACCTGGGAGACGCGGCCGAACAATCTGAGCTATCCCTATCCGCGCAACTGGTTCTACACGATCCAGCGCGTCACCGGGATCATTCTCTTCTTCTTCATTCTCTTTCACCTGCTCAACTTCCGCTTCGGTCTCGTCCCCGGCCTCAACGAGCGCGCCGTCGCGCATTACCCGAACGAGGCTTACGACATCGTCTCGCGCGAGTTTCAGATGTTGCCGATCCTGATCATCTACATCATCGGCATCGCCGCGACCGTCTGGCACTTCGCCAACGGCATCTGGCTCTTTTTAGTTGATTGGGGAATCGTGATCGGCGAAGGCGCGCAGCGCGCCACGGGTTACGCCTGCATCGGTTTCGGCGTCGTGCTCTATCTCTTATGGATTAACGTGACCTTCGCTTTCTTACGTCCCGGCGGACTTCTGGGAGGACTACTTTACTAATGGCGGCGACTTCTAAAGGCACTAAGATTGCAATTGTCGGCGGCGGCCTCGCCGGACTCGCGGCGGCGATGAAGATCGCGGAGGCGGGCCACGAAGTTGATCTCTTCTCGGTCGTGCCCGTCAAGCGTTCCCACTCGGTCTGCGCGCAGGGCGGCATCAACGGCGCGGTCAACACCAAGGGCGAAGGCGACTCGACCCAGGAACACTTCGACGACACGGTCTACGGCGGCGACTTCCTCGCCAACCAGCCGCCCGCCAAGGCCATGTGCGAAATGGCTCCCGCCATCATCTATCTCTTCGATCGGATGGGCGTTCCCTTCTCGCGCACCAAAGAGGGCTTGCTCGACTTTCGCCGCTTCGGCGGCACGAAGCACCACCGCACCGCTTTCGCGGGCGCGTCCACCGGCCAACAACTGCTCTACGCGCTCGACGAACAGGTGCGCCGCTACGAGGCGGGCGGCAAGGTCAGGAAGTACGAAGGCTGGGAGATGCTGTCGCTCGTCCTGGACGATCATCAGGTCTGTCGCGGCCTCGTGGCGATGAACCGCCACACGCTCGAACTCAAAGCCTTCCCCGCCGACGCCGTGATCATGGCGACCGGCGGCCCCGGCCTGATCTTCGGCAAGTCCACGAACTCGATGGTCTGCACGGGCAGCGCGGTGTCGGCCTGTTATCAACAGGGCGCGCGTTATGCGAACGGCGAATTCATTCAAGTTCACCCGACCTCGATACCGGGCGAGGACAAGTTGCGCCTGATGTCCGAGTCGGCGCGCGGCGAGGGCGGGCGCGTGTGGGTTCCGCGCCAGAAGAACGACCGCCGCGCGCCCGCTTCGATCCCGGAAAAGGAACGCCTCTATTTTCTCGAAGAGAAATATCCGGCCTACGGCAATCTCGTGCCGCGCGACATCGCCACGCGCGAAATCTTCCAACTCTGCCTCGACGGCATGGGCATCAACGGCGAGAACCAGGTCTATCTGGACGTGACGCACATCGACGCCGCCACGCTCGACCGCAAGCTCGGCGCGATCCTCGAAATTTACGAGATGTTCGTCGGCGACGACCCGCGCCACGTGCCGATGCGAATTTTTCCCGGCGTCCATTATTCGATGGGCGGCCTCTGGGTTGACGGCAATCAACGCACGAACATTCCGGGGCTGCTTGCGGCCGGAGAGTGCGACTATTCGATTCACGGCGCGAACCGGCTCGGCGCGAATTCGCTCGTCAGTTGCGTCTACGGCGGCTTCATCGCCGCGCCCGCCGCGCTCGAATACGCCGCGAACGTCGAGCGCAACGGCGCGGACGGGTCGAAGATTTACGACGACGAGTTGAAACTGCAACAGGGGTTCAACGACGACCTGCTCAAGCAGACGGGCGGCGAAAACCAGTACGTCATTCACGACGAGATGGGCAAGTGGATGACGGACAACGTGACCGTCGTGCGTTACAACGACCGCCTGAAAGCGACCGACAACAAGCTGCTGGAGTTGACCGAACGCTACCGGCGCATCTCCATCGGCGACTCGAACATGTGGGCGACGATGGCTCTCCCGCACGCGCGCCAACTCTGGAACATGCTGCAACTGGCGCGCGTCATCACGCTCGGCGCATTGAACCGCGACGAATCGCGCGGCGCGCACTACAAGCCGGATTTCCCGAACCGCGACGACGAGCGTTTCCTCAAAACCACCATCGCCGAGTATTCGGGCGAAGGCCCCGTGCTCTCTTACGAGGACGTTGACGTGTCGCTCATCGTCCCGCGCAAGCGCGACTACAGCAAGGGCAAGCAGGAACAGGCGACGCCGCCGTCGGTCGCCGCCCAGGCCACGGCCTCCGGCCTGCCGACGACCGACGGCGCGCAGCAGATTCCGGTCGAAGGCTGGGAGCAGAAGCCGAAGGATTTGAGCGCGCCCGTCGTGTGGACGCAGGACAAAGAGAAGGTCGTAGACGTGAATCACGGCGAGGCCGAATCGCGCGGCGAGCGCGGGAAATCAATCGAAGACGCGGGGGGCAAATCGGACGAGCTATGAGCGCGCACACCAATCAAACCAACAACGCCACGCCGGCGACGGCCGACAAATCTTACACGCCCGCGCCGGAGCGACAGCGCGAACAGAAGTTCGTCGAGATTCGCATCAAACGGCGCGACCGCCCCGACGCCCCGCAGCGTTGGGAGGAGTTTCGCGTCCCCTATCGCCCCAACCTCAACATCATCTCGTGCCTGATGGACATCCAGAAAAATCCCGTCACGAAGGACGGCGCGCAGACCACGCCCGTCGTCTGGGACATGAATTGTCTGGAACAGGTGTGCGGCATCTGCACCATGATCATCAACGGCAAGGTGCGCCAATCGTGCTCCGCGCTCGTGGATCAGTTGGAGCAGCCGATCACGCTCGAACCGATGACGAAGTTTCCTAACATCCGCGACCTCGCCGTCGATCGCTCGCGCATGTTCGAGCACTTGAAGCAGGTCAAGGCGTGGATCGAGATCGACGGCACGCACGACCTCGGCCCCGGCCCGAAGATGACGCAGGACGAGGTGGCCGAGCGTTACGCCTATTCGCGCTGCATGACGTGCGGCTGCTGTCTCGAAGCCTGCCCGCAATATGACGAAGACCAATATATCGGGCCGCAGGCCATCGCGCAGGTGCGCTACCAGAACATGCACCCTTCGGGGAAGATGACGCGCGACGAACGGCTCGAAGGCATCATGGGCGACGACGGCATCACCAACTGCGGCAACGCGCAGAACTGCGTGCGCGTCTGCCCCATGTCGATCCCGCTCACCAAGGCCATCTACGAAGAGAACCGCGAGACGATCCTGCACGGCCTGTTCGGCTGGCTGAAAAGATAGACTGATACAGGCGGCGACGGGCGAGGAGTTCGGGACATGCTCTCTTACGTGCTGTTGATTTTGTTGCTCACGGCCGTCTCGCTCGTCGGGCTGCTGCTGATGGTGAAGAAATTCTACTGGGGGCCGACCGGGCGGCCGCCGCAATACCGGCCGCACGGCGGCAAGCTCAGGCCGGATGCCGACGACGCGCCGCCAACCAAAAAGGCGGCGGGAGAATGAAACTCCCGCCGCCTTCCCTTTTCAGACCCGCCGCTCTCGCTTTTCTCGCTTTCCACACTCGCCGCTGTAACGGCTCAAACCCGCCGCTTTAATTTTTCGCCCGCGCCTAAAAACACTCACTTGGCTGTCGCGCGCAGCGGAATGTTGATCGCGCGCCTGACGTAAGTTTGCGCGCTGCCGTCGAATTGCACGACCAACTGCGCGTCGCCGCGCCCGCCGCCGTCTTTAATCGTCACGTCCGGCGCGTCGCCCAGACGGTGCGGCGTGCGCACGCCGAGCGTGTACGAGTGCCCGGCGCGGCCTTCGAGCAACAGGCTGAGCGTGCCCGCTTCGGCGCGTGAGCGCAGGATGCGCAAGCCGCGGCTCGTCTCTCCGCGCAAAGGAGCGCGGGGTTCGTGATAAACGTCCGTCCCTTCGTCGTATTCGAACACGACCTCGGTGTCGGACTGACCGGCGGCGAAGGAAACTTCTGAACGCTGCACGTCTCCCGCGTGCGACGGGGTGAAAGCGACGGGTCGCCCCTGGAGCGTCGCCGAGCGCACGCGCGCGTCCAAAGGCAGCGCGGGCGCAAGGCTGATGGTGGTCGCCGCCGCCACGGCGTCGCTCACGGATTTGGCGGGGGCGTTTGCCGCAGACGGTGGCGGCGGCTGTCTCCGGCAAGTGATCTTGATGCGCCCCGGCGCGCGCTCGTAAGTGAGCGAGTAGCGTGCGTCGCCGAGCCGCACGTTGCTCACGGCGAGTTGATTCCAGTCGGCGGGAAGTTGGGGGGCGAAGCGCAGGGCGCGCCCGGCGTTGCTCGTCTCCAATCCGAGCAGGCCGCGCACGGCGGGCGTCACGACCATTGCCTCCGACCACACTTGATGATGCGAAGAACGGCCGAAGGGCGCGTTGAAATCGCCGGACAAAAGTTCGGTCACGTAGCCTTCCGCGCCTTGCCGCGTCAGAAACGCGTTCGCCATCAATGCCTGAAAGCCGACGTGCGGGCGGCCGTAACGATACGCACCCATGCTCGCCCAGCCCGTAAAGAGCGGCCACACGGAGCCGTTGTGATAAGAGAGCGGGTCGTAGAGTTGGCTCTCGCCGGAGAGGAGACGCGCGCCCCAGTCGGTTGCGAGCGCACCCGCGCCGAGATGATCGATCTGAGTTTGCGCGCGTTCGTCGGTCAGAGTTTTGAACCAGAGCGGCACGGCGGGGAGCGCGGTGTCTTCGTCGTAGATGGTCGCATTTTTGAGCGCGTTCAGGCGCGCCTGGCGGGCGGCGCGGCGCGGGCCGGGGTCGGCTTCGGGCGGTTCGGCCGCGCGCTTGGTGGCGAAGGCGTAGAAGCCGCGCGCGGGGAGCCAGTAAGTTTGCTCCGTGGCAATGCGCGTGCGCTCGGCCTGGGCGAGGGCGCGGGCGGCCGTCTCCCCGTCCTTCAACGCCGCGGCCAACTCGGCCAGGTCGCGCGAGGCGGCGACCCACAGACCCTGCATGTAAATCTCTTCGTGCGCCGGGTAGAGCGCGCCGCCTTCAACCCAGCCGTGACCGAACCTGGTATTCTCCAAGAGGCCGTTCGCATCCGTGTCGGTCGCCGCGGCGAAGCGCGAGGCGCGGAGGATCGAATCCCAATTGGCTTGCAGGAACTTGAGATCGCCGCTGGCGCGATAATAGTCTGCGTGCGCGATGACGTAGAGCGGCGTCGCGTCCGCGCTCGCCCACGCGTACTCGTAATCGGCGAACCACGGGATGAGCGACGCGCTTTGCGAAATCTCGTGCGGGATTTTGCCGTCGGCGCGTTGAAACTTCTTGAGGAATTCGAGCGCGGTGCGGGTCGTCTGAAAGTCGCCGTAGGAGTTGAGGGCGAAGGCCGTCCAGAGCGCGTCGCGGCCGAAGAACCAGGCGAAGCCCGGACGCTCCGACTCGCCCGACGTGCGATAGCCCGCCACGAGTCCCGTGCCGAGCAGCGGATTCGTCACGACGCCCTTGTCCACGCCCACCTTCGCCCAGGCGAACGCTTCGTCGAGTTGCCGGTTCGGCGTCGAGATGGCGAGCGTCTCCGCGTTGAGTCGCTCGTAATGCGCCGCCGTGTGTTCGTAGAGCGCGGGGACGGAGGCGAGCAAGCGGTCGTAAGCGGCCTTCGCGCGCTCGCGCCCTTCGACGCTGCCCGCGATGACGATGGGGACGAACTTCGCGGGCATCTCACCCGCCGGAACCTCCACGCTAAAACGCGCGGGCACGTCGCGCGGCTCCTCCTGATAGGGCATGACGGACACGTCGCGCGCAGCGGGCGAGCCGACGACGCCCGCGAATCGACGCGTCTCTTCCGTGATGTAATAGACGCGCTTCTTCTCGTCCCAACTGAGGCTGCCGGTCATCAACCCGGCCGGCCAGGAGAGGCGCAGGCGCGGCCGGAAAGAGACGTTGACCGTGAGCGGCAGCGCGCTCTGCGCTTCGAGCAGCATGACGATGCCCGGCTCATCGGGAGGCGCGAAGATGATCTGGCGGACGGTGAAGGCGGCGTGCGAGTAGGTGAAGATCGTCGCTTCGGGGCGGACGTTGACGCGCGCGAGCGTCTCCGCGCCGCCGAACTCCAAAGGATACCCTTCGATCTGAAACGACAGACGGAAGTCGTCCAGAATCTTCATCGGGTAGACCCACGCTTCGAGCGCGCGATGCTCGTAGCCGAAGGCGGCAGCGCGTCGCCCCGTGACGGCGTAGAACGCGCCCGCCTGCGCCGCGCGTTCGAGTTCGAGGCCGCTCTTGCGCAAAGGGAAGGCGGGAATGGAGGCGGAGTTCGCCTGCGCCCTGACGTGAGAAGCCCAAAGGAGTTGAGACGCAAACAGCAGCAGGCAGCACGTCAAACGAAGGAAGACTTGAAATAAGCGCACGAACTTCTCCTTACGAGCGCAGCGTCCGTAGGAACGATGCAGGAGCGATTCAGGAACGACTCACGAGCGATTCGGGAACGACTCACTAACGATTCAGGAACGATTCAGGAACGACTCAGGAACGACTCATTAACGATTCGGGAACGAGCGGCGATTTTTGAGTCCCGTCAGGGACGATTGATAATAGCCCAGCGATTTATCGCTGGGAACAATTGCGCAGAAATAATTTGAGTCCCGTAGGGACGATTGAATGATTCATTCAATCGTCCCTACGGGACTCCTTACTTTCAACACGCGCACAACCCGGCACTGAAGTGCCGGGCTATTTTCAAACGTCCCTTGCGGGACTGGAAAATCGGCCTCTCACGTGCGCCTTAAATGCCGGGCACGTCAACAAAATCGACCTCTCAGGTGCGGCTTAAATGCCGAGCACGTCAACGAGTTCCTGCACGGAGGCCGCGCTCTTTTGCAGGGCGATGCGTTCTTCGGCCGTCAGGTTGATCTCGATAATCTGTTCGAGGCCGCGCGCGCCGAGTTTGCAGGGCACGCCGACGTAGAGGCCATTGATGCCGTACTCGCCTTCGAGATAGGCCGCGCACGGGAGAATCTTCTTCTTGTCCTTCAGGATGGCTTCCGTCATCTCGACGCTCGCCGCCGACGGCGCGTAATAGGCCGAGCCGGTCTTCAGGAGGCCGACGATCTCCGCGCCGCCGCTAGCCGTGCGCTTGACGATTGCCTCAACCTGCTCGGGCGACAACAACTCGGTGATGGGGATGCCGGCGCAGGTCGAATAGCGCGGCAGCGGCACCATCGTGTCGCCGTGGCCGCCGAGCACGAAGGCCGTCACGTTCTCGACCGACACGTCCAACGCTTCGGCGAGGAAGCAGCGCATGCGCGCCGAATCGAGCACGCCCGCCATGCCGATCACGCGGTGCTTCGGGAAGCCCGAACGGCGCAAGGCCACCTGGCACATCGCGTCGAGCGGGTTGGAGACGATGATCAGGATCGAGTCGGGCGAATACTTGACCACCTCGTCCACGACCGACGAGACGATCCCGGCGTTCGTCTTCAACAGGTCGTCGCGGCTCATGCCCGGCTTGCGCGCCAGCCCCGACGTGATGATCACCACGTCCGAGTCTTTCGTCAGCGCGTAGTCGTTGGTCGAACCCGTCATGCGCGCGTCGAAGCCCTCGACGGGGGCGGCCTGCGCCAGGTCGAGCGCCTTGCCCTGCGGCATGCCTTCAATGATGTCCACGAGCACCACGTCGCCCAGTTCCTTGCTCGCCAGCCAGTGCGCCGCCGTCGCGCCGACGTTGCCCGCGCCCACCACCGTGATCTTGTTTCGCTTACCCATCGCTTTTCATCCTTTCAACCTTGAGACATATTTTTGCCGCGAGAGCTTAAAACCCCCGCGCCGGTCGGCGTGCAAAACATCCACCCGAAAATTTTATGACTTGCCAAATTTTATGACTTGAAAGTGCGCGAGTTTAAGACGCACCCGCGCACCTGTCAAGGCAGACGACCGAAGCCGCCGCGCCGCGCAGACCGTCGCGTTCGATTCGACACGCCCCGCGCTCTACCGGGAGGAAATCTGATACTTGTCGAAGGCCGTCCACGCGCTCGCGTCGGCCACTCCGCACGCTTTGAGGCTCGTATTCTTGCAGATGTCTATGGCGTAAACCGGATGAATTTCCCAGACCGAGATGCGGACGGGGCTGCCGCCGCTCGGCTTTCCGTTAACGCAGGGGATGTGCTCCACATCCGCCATCAACGTGCCGGTAATCCTGACCGGGTGCGTCTGGAAAACTTGATGGAAACTCGGGGTGGTGATCTTTTCCCAGACCGCCGGGCGGAAATGCGGACTTATCTCGGCGGTGAGCGATTGGCATTGCTCCGCCGGTGTCGGCGATGCGCTCAGCGGCGTCTGGGCGATCGAGATGTGAATATCGTTATCCGAGGTGCCGACCAGTCCCGCGCCCCCAATCTTACAGTTCACGTCCTCGCCCTTCGCCGTGTCGTCGTACTTGGCTTCTCGAATAAAGCCGACGTAGACAACTTTCACGCCGTCGCCGACCTTCTGCCCGCCCCCGCCTGGTGCGACCAGAGGCAACTTCGTGCGGTCGGATGGAAGCTTCCCCGTCCACCAGGCGGGCTTGCCCGCTTTGGCTATATTGGTTGCCTGTTGCAAATTCACGAAGTCTTGATAGCTGACGGGGACGGCGGGGTTCGTCGCGCAAAAGTTGTTCTTGGCGATGTTCATCAGTTGATGCGGCCTGTCGGTGTTAGTAAGTTCGGAGCACCCCCCGAGCGGGCATATCCTGTCAATGGCGCGCGGCGTCTTGATGGCGTCGAAAGGCAGCTTGCATCCGGGGCTGAGTTTTAACGGCCGCCCCGGTGAGGCGGGAACGCAACCGAGCGCGGGCGCGGGCGCGGGTTGCTGTCCGCGCGCTTCCGGCGTTGCGTCGTGCGCGGTGAAAAAAGCCAGGGTGAGACACAACATGCAGGCGATTGTCAGAAACAACCGGGATGGCTTCATTAACGACCTCCGTTGCGGCAACTTTCAAAAGTTAAAAACGGGCAGGCAGCTTTCACGCCCACGTTTCTTCGTGGTAAGTTCGGCGAGGCAATTCAACTTCCCGGCGGGCACCATTATTGCCGTGAGCGTTACTTACGGCAAGCATTTAATGCTCTCTAACGAATGCTCTCTAACGGATGCGTCTCTCTTTCCTGCAATGGCTCGGCAACACGTGGTCAGTTCTGCGCGCCGCGCCGCAGGCACCCGAGGATGATCAATTAAAAACTTCACAAACGCACGCCGCGGAAGATGTTGACGTTGACGATGATTTCGACTTCTTTCCCGAACCCGTCCGCCTTGAGATAACTGATGTTTTCGACCTCCACTCAATCGCGCCGCGCGACGTGGAGCGCGTCGTCGAAGAGTATCTGCTCGAAGCGCGACGCGCGGGATTTCGGAGCGTGCGGATCATCCACGGCAAAGGGCGAGGCGTGCAGCGTCGTCTCGTCCAACGCATCCTCACGCGCACACCTTTCATCCGCGACTGGACGGACGCGCCGCCGCAATCCGGCGGATGGGGCGCGACCGTCGCCCACCTCGAACACGAAGCCGACTGAGCTTGACCGGCAACCCTTGACGACGAAGTCGCGCCGTCTCAACCGCCAAATTTTCAGTACGACTTCGGAAGCTCACGGCGCATCATCGGGGGAGCGCAAATTGAGCGTGAGCAACTCGTCCCAGCGAGTGGTGAAGCGCGGCGAACGCCGCTCACAGGCGGTCTGCCAGCGTCCGCGTCGCTTCAGACCGAGCGCGCCGTAGCCGACGACGCGCTCGCCCATGCGCGCATTGATGCGGTCGAGCGCGATCATCAAACGGTCGGCGCGCTCGTTGGAGACGAACAGGCTCTGCTGCACGGGCGGCGCGGGCGCGAGGCCGACGAGCATGACGCCGGCTTTTTTGAAACGGTAGCCCGGCGTGTAAATTTTTTCGAGCGCGCGATGCGCGTGGCGGATCAAGTCGGCCGTGTAGCTCGTCGGGCACGGGAACGTCAAGGTGGCGGACGGCGCGTGGAGCGGTTCGGCCGCGAAGCGGTTCGTGCCGAGGAAGACGACGAGCGCGGCGGCGACGAGGCGGCGGCGTCGCAACTTCTCGCCCGCGCGCGTGGCGTAGCAGGCCACGGCCTCGCGCAATTCGGCGAGCGATTCGACCGGAGAGGCGAACGAACGCGAGACGGTGAGGCTGCGACGCGGCGGCGGGCAGAGTTCGAGCGGGAGGCACGAGACGCCGCGCAACTCCAGGATGATGCGTTCGAGCACGACGCTCGTGCGCCTGCGCCAGATGCGCGCGTCCGCGTCGCGCAGGTCGAGCGCGGTCTTGATCCCGCACCCCTTCAGACGGCGCGCGTAGTTCGCCCCCACGCCCCACACCTTTTCGACCTTCACCCGCGCCAGCGCGTGTTCCAGATAAGCCGACTCCGATAAATTCACTACGCCCTGCGCCTTGCCGGAGCGTTTGGCGATCTCGACGCCGATCTTGGCGAGCGTCTTCGTCGCCGCGATGCCGACGCACACGGGGATGCCCGTCCAACGTTCGACCCGCCGCCGCATCTCCCGGCCGGTGTCGCCCAAAGCCTCCGCGCCGCGATTGTCGAGCGTCAGGAAAGCCTCGTCAATGGAATAAAGTTCGATGTCCGGGGTGAAGGTTTCGAGCGTCTCGGCGATGCGGCGCGACATGTCGCCGTAGAGCGCGTAGTTTGAGGAGAAGACGACGGCGGCGTGCGCGTCGAGCAGGGCTTGCGCCCGAAAGAGCGGTGCGCCCATTTTGACGCCGATGGCCTTCGCCTCTTCGGAGCGCGAGATCACGCAGCCGTCGTTGTTCGAGAGCACGACGACGGGACGCCCCGCGAGTTTCGGGTTGAAGACGCGCTCGCAGGAGACGTAAAAGTTGTTGCAATCGACGAGTGCAAAGACGCGCGACACCGCGATGTCTCACTTGAACTTGACGGACTTCAATACATCTTCGATGGCCTTCTCCGAGAGGTCGCCGCCGTAAGTGGAGATGAAAAAGAGCGCGTAGCCCTTCTTGAGAGTGGCGTAGTAATGCTGCCTGATGGTTCCGCTCGCCTGCTCAGACGAAACATCGATCACGGCGAACTCCATCCCGCCGATGGTCTCGCTCCGCGTTCCCGCCGCGACCTGCACCGGCATCGCCGAACTCTCCAACAGCCGCCGCGCCTGTCCCATATACTCTTGCGGCGTCTTGATGAGCCACGCGGGAATGGCCTCCGCGCCCACGATCAGCAACGCCGACTCGCCCGCGCCGCCCGCCATGATGATCGTGCCCATGGTGATTAAATTGATGTTTTTACTGGCCGCCGCTCTGAGGCGCGCGCGCCTCTCCGCCGAGTCGCCCGCCACCAGGTCGGCTCCCTGCTGGTCGATCTTCCGCGCGGCGTCCTCGTCGGCGATGCGCCAGCCGGTAGGAATCGTCAACTGAAAACCGAAGAAGTCGTTGACGTAGTTTGCGCCGACAACCCGACCCGCACCCGGCGCGTTGCCGCCGACGCTCAATTTCTTCGCCGGAGCGGGCTGCGTCCGCGCGCCCCCACCCTTCTGCGCCGCGGCGGGCAGGCAAAAGCACAGGGCGACGAATGCGACGGCGGCCGACAACGGCAACCGGCGTGTGACAAACAGTTTTCTCATAACTAACCTCAACGGATTTGGGTGCTTAGAACTAACGTCGCCTCGCCCGCAGGCGCGCCGGTCAAGCGACTCACAGATTGTGGATCACGCTCGTCACGACGCCCCACACCTCGAACTCCATCTCCTCCAAAATTTCCAGCGGCTCGTATGCCTGATTGTCGGGCACGAGGAAGATTTTGCCGCCGCGTTGCGAGATGCGCTTAACGGTGAGTTCGCCGTCGATGACCGCGATGACGACGTTGGAGTGTTGCGGTTCGAGCGCGCGATCGACGACGAGGATGTCGCCGGGATGAATCCCCGCGCCGATCATCGAATCGCCCGCGACGCGCACGAAGAAGGTGGCCGCCGGGTGCTTGATGAGATGGCGATTGAGATCGAGCCGCCCTTCGATGTAGTCCTCGGCGGGCGAGGGAAAACCCGCCGACACGGAGGCCAGAAACAGCGGCCGCGCCCACCTGGTCGAGCGATCCGGCCAGAGCACGGATTCAACGATTGTGTTCAAGAGAAGTTACCCCGTCCGGTTCGTAGCCTGATGTCGAATGAAAGGCGAGCGGGATTCTACCCGCGCCCAACCGGCGAAGACAAGAAAATTATTTTTGCGCTGCGCCGGTCGAAGTATTAAGCTGCCGTGTGTTGTTGCACTTCACACGCCGCCCGCCGGAGGAGACCAGTTCATGCCTGACGAGAATACACCCCAACCCGAACCCGTTCCCGTTAATGCGATCACGGAAGCGAAAGTGCCGGAAATGACATTGAGCACGCGCAGCAAATTGTGGTGGGCGATACTTTCCGTCTATCTCGCGCTGTTCATCGGCACGGGCTATATCGCCTTCTTCAACCGCGATGTGAACCCGGCCTTGAATCGCTCCGCCGATTCCTACGCCGTCTCCGTCACGGACGAAGCCTCGAAAGCCTTCCTGATCGACGTGCTCAAAAACGAGTCCGCCGAACACGAGAAGAAGGAGGCGCTCGGCCAACAGTCTTTCAACGTCGTGCTCGGTTCGCTGCTCGGCTTCCTCTCCGCCTCCGCCGTCTCGCACATCGGCACGGGCGGCGGCGCCAAGGAATGAGCCTTTCGTCGGCGTGTTTTGTCGGTGGATAAAGAGAGAAAAAGTGTGGTGCTCCCGGCGCGATTCTAACGCGCGACCTATCGCTTAGGTGAGAGTGTTACCAGTTATTAACTTTTTGGCAGCTACGGCCTCCGCCTTGAGGGAATCAATGTGCTGATTCCAAGTATAATCTCGTGCCCATTTGATTTTCTTCTCTTGGGAGTTCAGAGTCTCTATTATGCGTAACCTGCCTTCAATAGTTAGCGAATGCACGGCAGGCACGACATAAAGCTGCTGATTACTCGGACACCACACGGCGAACATGTCTAACTCATCCGCTCGATAACGCTTGAAAGTGTTGTATTTGCTGCCTCGATGTCTGCGAGCGTTATAGACAATGCATCCTGATTCGAGTTTTCCGGTTTTAACCTGAACTCTGATCAGTCTCGTGCCTGTGTCTACAATGAGGTCGTAAGCTGCGCCGCCGCCGAACGGTAAGCTCACCAGAAAGCCAGCTTGAATGTAGGCGGCGAGGACGATGGCTTCGGATGAATTACCCTTGTAGAGAGTCAATCCCGTCATGTAGTGCTCTTGGCTCATCACACACCTCAGCGAGTTCCCTAAACTTGCCATAGGTCTTCGCGGTTTGCCATAATCATTCGCGTTCGGGCCTGTAGCTCAAGGGATAGAGCGACGCCCTCCTAAGGCGTAGGCTGTAGGTTCAAGTCCTACCAGGCTCATTCACTTCTCCATCTTTTTCATACGATAACGCTACACGCTCAGCTTTGATACTTGATGAGCGAGCGCACGTCGTAGCCCGCCAGTTTTTCCCGGCCGGGCAGGAATTCCAGTTCGACCACGAAGACCAGACCGGCCACCACGCCCCCCAGACTTTCGACCAGGTCAACCGCCGCTTTCGCCGTGCCGCCCGTGGCGAGCAGGTCGTCGGCGATGATGACGCGCGCGCCCGCGCTCACGGCGTCGCGGTGAATCTCCAAAGTATCCTCGCCGTATTCGAGCGCGTAGGAAATCTTCGCCGTCTCGGCAGGCAGCTTCGAGGGCTTGCGCACGGGCACGAAGCCCGCGTTCAGGTGGTAGGCCAGCGCGGGCGCGAAGATGAAGCCGCGCGCCTCGATGCCGACGACAACGTCTACTTTCTCGTTCCTGAACTGCGCCGAGAGCGCGTCCACCGTCAGGCGCAAGCCTTCCGGTTGTTTGAGGAGCGTCGTGATGTCGTAGAAATTGATGCCTGGCTTCGGGAAGTCCGGCACTTCGCGAATCAGTTTTTTGAGATTGTCCATAAGTTTGTCAGTTGCTCTTTGTCAGTTGTCAGTGGTTCGCTTGAATCTTCAGCGGCTTGCGTGGTTGTCACAAACAACTGACCACTGACCACGGACAACTGACGGCTTTTTCACCTTTCGATGCGGAAGGCGACGTATAAATTCGTCGGTTCGAGACTGAGTTCTTCGACCTGTTCGACGCGGCCGGAGATGGGGCCGGCGGCGAGGTCGTCTTTGAAGCCCTCGACGTTTTCCGGCACGCCCTCGGCCAAAACTTCGACGCGCCCGTCCGCGAGGTTGCGCACGTAGCCGACCACTTGATGCCGCGCCGCCACGCGCTGCGCGAAATAGCGATAGCCGACCCCCTGCACTTCCCCGCTGACGAGATATTTACGTGCGACCCTCATGCCCGATTAGTTGAAACGTTGCAGATTCGTAAGACGCGCTATCCTAAAAGAACTGTCCGCGGAAATGCAATCGCCCGCTCGCCCGCCCGCGCGTCGCGGCAACGCGCGGCGGCGCGGCTAATGTCCCTCGATCAATTCCACGATCTTCACGTCGCCGGGCGGCACGTTGATCTTCACCGTGCTCTCGTTCGCGGCGCGTCCCGTCAAAAGCGGCGCGTCGAGCGTCCACTCGCGCGCCTCGCGGATAATTCGGCCGCGCAGGGAGAGCGTGACTTCGACGCTCGCGCTGCGGTCAACCTGCGCCAGTCCTTGCTGCGGCTTGAAGACGCCGCGATTGTTGATGAGCGTGACGAGCCAGCCGCGCGCCGTGCGGTTGAAGAGTCGCTGCACGTCGCCCGTGACGCGCACCGGCGCGGCCTCCGTGAAGAGATGCGTGAAGAGATGCGCGGCGGCGGGCGTCAAACGCTCGTCGAGGCCGAGCAGGTCGGGCACAGCGCAGAAGATGACGCGCCCGCGCCCGAGGTTAAAAGAGGTGACGAGCGGGTCGCCCGTCGCGGTCTGCATCAACACCTCCGCGCCGCGTCGTTCGACGCGTTCGTAAGCATAGACGCCGCCGCTCAGGTTCGCGCGCGCATCGCCCGGCAACAGGCACTTCGCGTCGTCGGCCTCGGCCGTCGCGCCGCCGAGCGGGCGCACGCCGAGAAAGTCCGCGGGGAGTCCTTTGACCTGCGCGGAATTGAGGACGACGACGCCGCCCCGGCGCACGTAATTCTTGAGTTGTTCGATCCACGCGGGCGTCCATTCGAGGCGTCCGGAGACGACGACGGCGCGGTAGGAATCAACCGCCTCGCGCCCCTCTTCGGAGGCGACGATCACGTCGAAGATGTCGCCGAAGATGCCGCTCGTGAAAAACTGCCGGTCGGCCGTCGCCGGTTCGCCCTCCGTGACGGGCGCGGGATAGTAGGCCGCGCCGAAGAGTTCGCGCAAAGCTCGATCGTGGCGGGTGGGCGGCGAGACGCCGAAAGCCCATTGCGGGTAGTCGGTCATGTCCCAACCGTGCGCCGGGTCGAGGAGGAAGGCGACGGGCGTGTAAGGCGTGCCGCGCTCGGGGCGTCGCCCGGCGAAGTTGACGAACTCATTCGTGATGCGGCCGAGCGGGTTGAGTTGAAAGGGATGGTCTCCGGGCGCGGGTTTGAAAAACTGGTCGTGGCCTTGTTCGAGATAGATGGCCGACGCGCCCGCCATGTAATAGAGGTAATAAGTTTTGCGATACCAGGAGAGCGACGGCCCCATCGTCGCGCCGTAGCGTGTGTGGAAGAAATGGCGCGGCCCGGCGAAGTTCTGCCGGTCGGTGAAGGTGGTGGCGGTGTCGCCGAAGTTGGGCGCGTGGTAATAGAGGAACGATGCGCCGTACTGCCTGGCCGCGCCGCGCGAGAAGGCGACGCGCATCGCCACCGAGGGCTGCACGGCCGACGTTTCAAGGCCGATCATCCGCGCGCCCCAACGTCCGAGCGCGTGCGCGTAGGCGGTGCTGGAAGTGGCTTGCGCGGCGATGAGCTTGTCCCACATCGCGCCGGTCGGCGTGTGGAACAGGTTGCTCCACTTGCGTTCGAGCGAGCGCGCGTAGAAGCCGCGATAGGCTTCGAGCAGGTCGCGGCGCGGCATCGCCGCAGTGAGTTGCAGCGCGCCGACTTCCCCCGCGTTCCACACGTAGCCGATGCTCTCGCCGGAAATCCAGCCGATGAATTGATCGCGCAGTTCGCCCGTGAGAAGTTTCCAGGCGGCCTGCCCGCGCTCCGTCGTCATCGTCAGTTGACTGTAGTTGATCACGACGGCGAAGGGCGTGCGCGTCTCGCGCAGGTGGCGCAGAAAGGGGCTGCCCTCCTGCGCGTAGGTCGTGAATTGATCGAGCGTGACGACCGGCACGACGAGCGGCGACGAAAAGAGCGGCACCTCGCGCGCGCCCTTGTAGGCGGCCACAAACTCCGCGAGCGGTTCGGCGTTGAACGGGTAGAGCGGGCGTTCCGCGTGCGGGCGGTCGAGCAGCGGCCAGAACTCCGGCGCGATGTTCCAGGGCATCACGAAATCACGACCGGCGACGAGTGGACGCCGCCAGGCGGCGGGCGTATGCCCCGCCGCATCCGCCGCGAGGAGCGACGCGGGAGCGGTTCGACGCGCGGCGGATTCTCTGAGCACGCGGAAGGCGGCGAAGTCCGGTTTGGCGCGCCCTTCGGGGACGTAGGCGAGATCGTTCGTGAGCAGGAAACAGTCCACGTGGCGGCGTGCGGCGGCCGCGCGTTCGATCTCAAGCGAGACGCGCGCCGCGCCCTTCGAGATTTCGCCCGCCGCGCCCGCGTCCCACACGAACGCCCAGCCCCAGTACATGCCCGTCTCGTCGTGCGGCGCGAGTCGCGCTTCCGCGCCGAACTCCCGCCGCACGACTTCGCGCCCGCCCTGCGTGACGCGCAGGGTGAAGTTCTCGCTTTGGCCGAGCCAGTCGGCGTAGCGCACCCAGATTTTGTATCGTCCCGCGCGCGGAATCTCCACGTCCTGATAAATTACCGCGCGCGTCTCGTCCGCGCCGGCCGCCGCCGAGTTCCATTCGCTCTCGCCGCCCTGCGACCATTCCGCCGACACGCCCGGCCCGTTCATTCCCCACCCCGGAGCCGCCGCGCGCCCGGGCATCGCCCACGAAGGATTCGAGATGGGCGTGTTCAACGCGTCAACCGAGAAGCCGCGCATGTTCTCGGCTTCGTACCAGAGATACTCAGGCGCGGCGCGCACGACGCCGAAGTTTCGTTGCGGGTAGACCGTCGCGGTAAAGAGGCACAGGCACACGACGCAGAGCAGACGCGCCGGGCGCAAGGCGTTGACCCATCGCCAACGGGACACGCCAACGCGGCGACGGCTGAACGACGCTTCCGTCGTCCGCCACGTCGCCGCGCTGTCAGGCAACCGATAATTTCTTCTCTTGCTCAGGGACACTGATCCGGCTTCGACGCGGCGATCAACCGAGCGCGTCGAGACATTCGGCGAGCGTGCGCTGGCGGCAGGTGAACATCGGCGTGTCGCGCAGGGTGAAAGTGCTGGCCTTCGTCTCGCGAAGTTCCTGCACGAGGTCGAGGAAGTCCGCCGGTTCGTCCGTCTCGAAGGCGACGACGAACTCCTGATCGTCGAGGCCGAACGAGTAGGTCGTGTGCAGTTTGACGGAGCGATACTTCGAGCCGATGCGGATGTGCTCGTCCATCATCTCCTGCCTCTCCTCGGCCGAGCGCGAATACCACTCGCGCGTTTTGACGAATGGGTAGACGAACAAATAATTAGACTGGCCGGGCACGATGTGCAGCCGGTCTTCGACGTGTTCGGGGTTGTCCTTGTCGATGTACATGGAACGCTTCGTCATGGAGAGGAACGATTGCGTCGCCTCGACGTAACGCCCGAGGCCGGTGCGATTGGTGCGCGCCGTCATCTCCTGAATCGGGTCGAGCGAATAGCCGATGCGCCAGATCATCAAGTCGGCGTTTGAGCGCAAGCCCGCGATCGAGTAGCTGTTAATCAACAACTGGCCGCGAAACTCTTCGACCGCCTCGATAAACTCGCGTTTCCCGCGTTCGCGCTCGGCCTCATCGAGCAGCCGCCACTCGGGGCGCACGCGGTAGAAAGTGAAGTTGACGAATTGGCGCGGCAGGTTCGGCTTGGCCTGTTCGATTCGCTCGTCGCGGTCGGCCAGACGCAGCGAGGAGCGCGGGGGAGCAGGCGGCTGCACGTTGTCGGTACTCATTGGGCTTTCATCCTTAAAATAATTGCGTCGGGCGCGTCGTTACATGGCGCGGGTCGGGAAGATTATAAGTTTCAAACTCGGAAGCGGCGCGCGACCATTGTGCGGCGAAGCGTGGGAGATTGCAAATGGCTGCGCGCGCGCTTCCCCTCTCAGGCCGCGCGGCCGTCCATCTCTCGCCCGACTAACGCCCGAGCGCGCTCTCTCTTTCGCCAAACAATTTTCGCCGCGTTATAATTTCGTGAAAGAGATCGGCGAAAGTTATGGCGGCTTGCGCCCGAAATTGTATGCGCCTCACGAGCCACGCCTCATCATATGATTGAAAAACGCAGACACCCGCGCGTGAAAGCGTCGATCCCGATTCACTGGGGACTGACGCCCGAATGCCTCAGACAAGACCGCATCACGAGCTTCAGCATCGGCGGCTGCTTCATCCAGACCAAAGCAGCGGCGCGCCCGCTCACGCTCGTCTACATCCGTTTCTTCCTCTCCAACAAAGGCGAGCGCATTATCCGCGCCGAAGTTCGCTACCACCTGAGCGAGGTGGGGCTTGGAGTTGAGTTCGTCAATTTAACGGCGGACGAAAAGGAGAGCTTTCAGAATCTCGTCGATTACTACCGTAGCGCCCAGACGACTTGAGCCTTCCCCGGCATCGCGCCCCGCTCCGGCCGCCGCCCTCGCCCACGCGAGGACGCGCTCTCTCTCGCCTTCCGCACACGCCTCGAAGGTGACGGCGGCCTTCCCGCGTCTCCGCAATCTTTCAAACACCCGCACCCCACGGTTATAATCGCCGCGTTTTGCATGACGGTGTCAGGTTTCAGATTTCAAGTTTCAGGTTTCAGATTTCAGATTTCAAGACGGGAGGATTCCCCATCTACAAGCTGACACTTGAAACCTGAAACTTGAAACCTGAAACTTGAAACCGACCTTTCACCAACCGTCGTTTTCTCTGGAGACGCCCTTTCAATGAAACAACTTAAACTCGTGTTGCTTATTTCCGCCGTCACCACCTTCGCTCTCGCCTGCGCGCGCCCCGGCAACGCTCCGCAAACCGGCAACACGAACGACACGAACGCCTCCGTTGCCGCCGCCAACGCGTCCCCGACGCCCGACGCGCCCGCCGACGAACTCGCCGCGGCGCGCTCTACCTACAATGCCGCCTGCGTCCGTTGCCATCGGGATACCGGCGAAGGCGGCGTGACCGACATGGGCGACGGCGGCGCGCTCAAAGTCCCCAGTTTCAAATCAGGCCATGGCCTTAACCACACCGACGCGCAGTTCGCACGCCAGATCGCCAAAGGCGGCGACGGCATGCCCGCCTTCGAGAAACGGCTCACGCCCGAACAGATCGGCAGCCTCGTCCGCTTCATCCGTCGCGAATTTCAGGCGGGCTTACTCAAAGACGGCGCGCCCCACTCCTCGCACTAAGCGTGATCGCTGCCCTACGCCATCATTCCGCTCGCGACTCCCCGGCGACATTTAACCCGTCGCCCGGCGGGATAGCGCGTCCGGCCTCGCCCCGGAAGAATTGAACTGAATTGTTCAGATGGTGCGGGAGAGTTTTCGTATGGAGTAGTTTGGCCTTCGCGGAGGTTTTTGAAGTTTTTGGCGGTTGAATTGTCGGGCACGTGGGGAGGCGACCGGAAATGTTTTATCGCGCGGCCTGCGCTGGAGGAACGGTAGCCGGACGCAAGTAACTGCACCGGCGATCAGCCGGATATACGCTCGCCGGTTCGCAGGTATCTTTGCGCTCTCCAGGCGTCTCTGAGTTTTTCCATCTCGCAATAGAGCACCTGAGCTTCGCGTCTTTCTTCATCGATATACGGTTTCAATTTATCAAACGTCCACGGAATCAAAAACACCAACGAGGCGTGCAGCACCTCCTCGTCAACTTGATCATGCTGGATGGCGATGGCGAGGTCTTCAAAAATGCCGAGAATGTTTGTGACCCCGGCAAGTAATATCTGGTCATTTAAAATCTTATCGTGCATCTGCTTCCGGGTCAGATTTTCCGCGGGGATTTCTTTCTCGACGAGCGTGCGAATTTTTACCAAGTCCACGTCGTTAAGTTCGGACAGAAGTTTGAAAGCATTGTTTTTCTTATTCTGGTCAATGGAAATGCGCAAAGAGATGGCCGTGTAATAGCCGGCATAGACCACGGCCGCGCCACCGGCCACCGCGGTCGCAAACTCTATTTCTCCACGGTAAGCCGGCGCCAGAATGTGTATGACGACAACCAGCACCGAAACTATCGCCAGGATAATAAAAACCGTCAACTTAACGCGAACACTTCCTATTTCCCCGACTTGTCCGCTCATGCTTTGATTCCCCCTCCGCTTTGAAAATGGAAAGATGCCCGGCTATAACTCAACCTGCTAAAAAGCCGTCTTAACCGACGCCCGTTTAGCCGTCCAATCTCACGTTGATAAAAGTTCACGATCCCGGCTCGGATGACAGAATCAAACAGAAATAAAATCTTGAGAGCAGGATAGTTATTTCGGTATTCGAGACTGACGAATGTAAGGCTCTCGCAAGCAGGAAGATGAGAATTGCCCGAAGAAAAGTATTCTTAGAAGGTTAGATTGTCAATGATTTTCAGATGGAAGTTGTCCGCCAGGGCGAGTCGGTAGTCTTCTCTCTGGAAGCGATTCGATACTCACGGATTTTTTGATTTTTTTGAAAGGCGACCGCCTATCTGAATAATCGCCTCGTAGATATAGCCAACGATATTTATTTCTCAATCAGTTTTTGAAAACTGAACTGGGGAAGCTCCCCGCCCGCCCCTCCCGCCATCAACGCCAGGCCGCAATCCAACTACGGCCTGCCCCCGACGCCCCACCACGGAGTCTCTCACGTACTATCGTATCAGGAAGGCCGTCGAAGCGATCGCTCGCCTGCTCAGTACGTTTTCAAAACTGCTCTACGCTTATTCGAACTATTTTTTATCGAAATAAATAATCTTACGATTAACAACAGCCACAGGCTTATAAACTAAATTCTCTCCCACTAATGAAGGTTCGTATTTAGTTTGCTTGATCCAGTTTCCTTGTCCGTCGAATTGAAATTCAGATTGTTTCTTGCCAATGATTTTTCCTGCTGGTGAATACGCAGTCTTCTCGACAACATGTTTTTCATCATCGTATTGAACCAACAGCTTGGAAGTTACAGTTCTGTCTGATTTATAGGAAGTTAATTCGGTAATGCGACATTTTTCATCCTTATAGAATCCAAATCCGTAACCGTGCAATTTATCAAAAAGTTCAGTGTAATTTTTCTTCGGTTCATAAGAAAATTCTTTATTCCAAATTACGACCTTCGATTGAGGATTCTGAGTTATAACCCTTTTGAGATTTCCGCTTGAGTCATACTCGAAAACCTTTTCTGAGGCGGCTTCGCCATTCGGATTATAAATAACTTCACGAATCAAACGATTTTTATCATCATAAGAATAAAGAGTCTTGCCAAAGACCTTAATTTTTGAATCACTCAGAAAAGTATCTGTCATCTTTCCTTGCTCATTGTAATTTATCGTCTTAACTAAATCGGATTGAGTATCCTCAGATAAATCCGTTTCCTGAATCTGTATTTGCCTTACATTTCCCACTACAGGTGATTCAAAATTATCCAAATCGGCATTCGGATAAATTAGCTGATTGTTGCAACTCGATGCTTCGACTTTTTGTTGAGCACAAGACACAACTGGTAATAAAAGAGTAAAGCAACTTAGAAGTAAAATTGTTCCGGACAGGTTGAGCATAGATTTATTTAGATAGAGAACGTATCCAATCCTCTGAAAGCACATAACATAAGATAGAAGTTATGAAAAGATAAAAAGACGATGTGGGCGGGGTGCGATTGCGGGTGTAAACAAAGTGGACACTAGTTTAGCGCCCGCGAGCAGTTGATTTATAAGATACACCCGGTAGGGCTCGAACCTACGACCTTTTGATTCGAAGTCAAACGCTCTATCCAACTGAGCTACGGGTGCGGGTCGTTGACGACGCGCGCGAGGATAACATAGGGGCGACGATTTCGATTAGCGTGAGAGGATGAGTTTAGCGGCTTTTTAGGCTGGAACGGATCGATAGGAATGACGCCGGGAGTTGAAAGAAGGCCGGGCGGCAGAGGTGGGAACCGACGTTGAAAAAACCGTCAGACAGGCGGGCGAATTGGCGGCATTAAACGCCGGCTTTCACCGCGTCGGCATTAATAATCATGATCTTCTGCCATATCTTGCGCGAGAGTCCGGTCGTCAAATCTTCCACCTCGTTGACAGCGGCAAGCGCCACCGGGTCGTCGAACTTCTGCACGTATAATGCGGCGAGTTTCCCGATGAGCGATAGCATTTCACTGCAATAGTCCAGATATCTCCCCAACTCGGCCGCGCTTAAGTTCTGTTTCGGGGAAGAAGGCGTCTCCGTCGTGCGCGATAGCAGCCGCTCGGGGTCTTTCGTCAACTGGTGCATGTCTATGACGTGCGCTAACGCGCGCAGTTCGTGAATCGCTTTGAGCGCGCGGCGACGCTTGATGCGCGTCTCCGCAGTGATCAGGAACAAAATCGCCGCGCTGAGGAGGAGAAACACGTTCAGGCCGGCCTCGGAAACCTGCATCAGCGCGACCAGGTCGAAGCCGCTCCGGGGCCAGGAAGCGTTCGCCAGCACAAAGAAGCTCACCCCGATAATAATTGTGACCAGGGTGCCGATGGTAATTCGCAGAGACCTTTGCGGCTTGGCGATCCAGATGGTGCGCTTCTGCGATTCGCCCGCGATCGTCAGCAACTCCTGACAGACCCGGCCGAGGCCGGAGCCGGGAAACCGCTCGTCGATCCTTCGGCCGAGCGTCTCGATGGTGCCAAGAATTTTCTCCGCGTCTAAGCTACGGTACATTGAGTCGTTGCGCCCCAGTCCGAATGAAGTCTAAGCCCTCCAGGGGAATCAACTGCGCGACCATCCAGGCCGACGAATGAGAGCCGCGCTATGTGGCGTTCGGCCGGATGGGGTTGTTCAGCCGACTTCTAATTATTAGCAGCCCGGCCTCCGCTCAGGGTTTTGCCGACGGCTCTGATGACCTTCCAGGTGCTCTCGTCGCTGTCAAAGACGGTGTTCAGACCTTGCTCCTCCATCGGCGGGTCGCCCATGTAATTGTCGCCCGCCTTCCAGAACGTCTGACCCTTCGACGGCCTGGCCGTGCCCCCGAAAGCCCAGAAGTTCAAACCGGCGATGTGGCCTTGAGCGAGAGCGTGTTGCTCGACGAACGATAATATCTTCGCGTAGTAGGCGTCGCGCAGCGTGGTGGGCGAGGCCGGGTCAAACGAGTGGCCGTCTCGTGGGAGGCCGAATTCCTCTATGACCAGGGGCTTGCCCAGCCTCTCGGCCACCGGCAGATGTTGGTTGATGTAGCTCAGAGTTTTTTCCAGCACGTTACCGAAACCTTCCCTGAGCGCGTGACCTTTGAACCAGTCCCAGTTCTTCGGCCAGATGTGAATGGTCAGGTAGTCAACGTTTTTGTCGGCGTGAATCTCCTCGTAGAGCTTCAGGTCTTCGGTGCCCATGTAGCCCTCGTGACCGATGGTGACGAGGTGGTGTTTATCCCGCGCTTTGATCATGGCGGCCACGTCGGCGACCCAGCGGCGGTAGGCGTCGGCCGCGACAGGTCGCATGGGGCGCGGCTCGTTCGCCAGTTCCCAGGCCATGATCGTCGGGTCTTCCGTGTACCTCCTTTTGTTGTACCTGTTAGTCCTGCCCAGAATCAGGCTGGCCTGCCGGTCGTAACCGGCCTTGCAGGGTTCGCAACCGTAGAACCGCGAAACGATGTCTCGCTGCTCGTCCCAGGTTAATTTCCTCGTCCTCATCCCCTGCGGGACGAGGCCGTTCCAGTCGAGGTACTGCTGGAAGCCGCCGCTCCATTCCCAGTTGTTGCTCAGAAAGATGACGGCCTTCATGTCGCGCTTCGCCATCTCGGAGAGCGCGAGGTCGAGTCCGTCCAGAACCTGCACGTCGAACTCGTCCCGACGCGGCTGAAGCGACGGACTCACTCTCATCACGCCGTTAATCATCCCCGCGCCCTCCGCGCCCGCCATCAGCCGCAGGTTGGTGACCCCGTTCGCCTTGAGAAAATCCAATTCCTTACGCAAGCGTCCGACGCCCCTCCGGCCGTCCTTTTCGAGACCCAGCAAACTCCCGTACCAGTAGTTAGCCCCGACGTAATAATAGGGGCTGCCGTTCAGGTAGAACTGGTGTTTCTTCACGGACACGAATGAAGAACGCGTTTGCGCCGTCGCAGTAAAAGCCTCGGCTGCGACGAGCGTACCCAACAAAGCTAATGCCACAAGGATTGGTCGGATCAACGGTGGACTCCTGAGCGATTCGTCAACGGCCGCACGCGATGGGGGACTTCCCCAGCCTCTTCATAAACATTCTTGCGGTGAAAGCAGGGGCAACCTATTACGCTCAAACGATTATGTCAATTCTCTGCTAAAGAGTGTGAAGCGGCCTGACGCCCGCATTAACCGGGCAGCGCGAATCCACATCGTTTACCTCGCGGGAAGAACAATGAAATCCGCGCTATCGCCGCTCCGGTTCAATGAGTTGTTCGGCGTGTCTTTATTACCCTGCGCTTTATTCGCTGTTTTGTAATTTTCTTTTTGGGTTTTGCTCCGATGTATTGAGGAAAAACTCTTTCATCTTCGCAACAATCCAGACACGGTGTTTGATTCAACTGCGCGTAAGACACAAGATAAAGTTTTCCTTCAATTTCGCCCGGTCGCACCAGGTAAAATTTAATTTTCGGATTTTCAGTTGTATCGAGTTTGCCGGAATTGACAAATTCAAGACGCGAAGGGGCGAAGCCCTTGTCTTGTTCCAAAAACTTGCGGACGTAAGCCGCTCGCTTTTCACTGACAATGTTATTTTCGCTCCTACCACGATAGAATTTTGCCGTAATTCTGGCCGTCGGATCATTTCCCAACTCATTACGAAGTATATCGAAATGCACACTGTTTAGTTCGCAGGCGTTTGCATCCGCCAAGACGGTTACAAAATCGTCTTGCCCGAAGCAAACAGCAATGGGCAAATGAATTATGGCGATTAGAAGAAGTATGATTTTCATAACACCAGGAAACGTCGAACGCCCGGCACCACCCGCAGCGCGCACAACGCTGATACGGCCAGGACTTGCGGATGAAAGCTGCGCTAATCGAAGTCGGGTTGCATGCTGTTGTCAGGCCGCTCGTGATCGGTAGCCATTTTTTGACCGACTCCGATTTAGCCCTTACTTCTGCGGGGCTGCGGAAGGCGCCTTCTTTTCCATCAGCGGGTCGGCGTGACGATGCAGGAGTTTCCAAGCGCCGCCTTCCTTGCGAAAGATTTGCGTGACTCGCAAAGCTCGTTGAGTCGGGTTCTGCCGACTACCCAGACGCACTTCTTCTTGGCGCTCAATCGCCACGGTGAAGGCCATGTCTCCACTGACTTCAGTGTTGATGTATTCGACCTTCATCTTGGCTCCGCTGTCTTTATACTGCGAGGACGCCCAATCGTACCGAGGGCCGACCGCGCTCCAGCCCTTTTCATAGCCGCCAAACCCACCCAGTATCGTGGCGTCGTCGCGTTGCGAGGTGTTCTGCTTCCAGAGAGTAGGATCGCCAGCGACGAAACGAGACTGCCCCTCTTCCCACCGCCGCAAGAACGCCTGAAAGCTTACGTCGCCGGCGTGGGGTGCGCGAACTTGTGCGCTCACGAACAGCGCGGGAACAAGAAGCAAAAGCAAAAGAGTTTTCTTCATGGACTATCTCCTTAAACTAAACCTGTGAGACCTAAACACGTGTTCCGCGCATGATTGTACGCCGCACCGCGAACCGGCATAACGCTTATTGTACCGCAGGGTGCGGCATAACTACGCCCTACAACGTGAAGGGCTGCGCGGTGAGCTATCTTGCGCCCCGGATGAGGCGACGGGGGATTCATTCCGGGGGGCGAAAAATATGCGCGCGCATTTCTTTTCTAATCTTACGTACCGCTAAACCAAAAAAAGTAGGGCGCGGAGCCGCGCGCCGATGCGGCCGTGCGTACCGCTCAGCCCCGGCGTCAAACCGTTCATCCCAGCCATTCGCGTCTCGTCACATTCTTCAAACCTTTCGCGCCCCCGTGCGTTCATGCTTGCGGAACTCAAGGCGTTCCTTCATGAATTGAGGCCGGAAAACATCCACCCCCAAGTGGGCTACGAAAGGTTGATAAGATGAAAAAGAGTTTGCACCGCATCGCAATTTCCCTCGTACTCTCGACGCTGCTCGGCACCGTCGCCCTCGCCGGCGGCAAGTCGAAGAACGTGACTTTTAACCAGGACATCAAAGTCGGCGACACGCTCGTCAAGAAGGGCACCTACGTTGTCACCTTCGACGAGAAGACCAACGAGTTGACCATTCGCAGCAACAAGAAGATCGTCGCCAAAACCACGGGACGGCTGGAAGAGCACAAGAGCGTGAACGAGGTGAGCTACCTGACCGCGAAGGACAAGGCCAGCAATCTCATGTTGAGCGGCGTTAAGATGGGCAACAGCCTCGTCGTCGTCGGGGGCGAGACGGCGGCCGCACCGACCGTCGCCGCGCCGGACAACAAACAGTAAGCCGCAAGAGTAAGCCGCCGCAGAGCCACGGCGCGCGCTCCGATCAAGCACACTGGATCGGAGCGCGCGCCCGCGTGTGTCAACGCGCGCCGTCAGCCGCATCATTCGCACGGGTGAGAGGCGCGCGCCGCACTTCGCACGAGCAGGCGCGCGATTGTCCCCTACCCGCGCGCCTCTCGACGTGAGAGAGGTGGAGAGCGTCGCGCCCGCACGCGCGCGCCTTCCCCGCGCTTTGTCCTTCCGATTGATCGACGACAGGCGCGCGATTTTGTGTCGGCGGGGCGAAACGATTTTCGATGCCCCGCGTATTAACGGGTGCAGTTCCCGCAAATTTAGATTTGACCCCGCGAAAAGGAGAGTTATTACATGAAACGCAAGATCGCAGCCGGCGGCTTCGCCATGGTGTTCGTCGCTTTGAGTTTGGTCGTCGCAGCAGCGGCGGCGAAGGCCGACTTCAGCGGCAAGTGGGTGATGGATAAAACCAAGAGCGAAGGCTTGCCCCCGACCGTGGAGCAGACCATGACCGTCGCACAGACCGGCGACAAGATCGAGTTGGAGACTAAGATCACCACGCCGCAGGGCGAACGCGTCGTGAAAGACAGCTATACCGCCGACGGCAAAGAGACCGAGTTCACCCCGCAAGGCCCGCAAGGCGCGATGGGCAAAGGCAAGCGCACGGCCAAGTGGTCGGCGGACGGCGCGGTGTTGGAAGTGAGCGAGACGGCCACGCTCCAAGGCCCGAACGGCCCCGACGAAGTTTCGGCCACACGCAAGTGGACGCTCGCCGCCGACGGCAAAACGTTGACTATCGAGTTGAGCTTCAGCGGCGAACAGGGCATGCAGAAAACCAAGCGCGTTTTCGTCAAGCAGTAACGATTTTCAACACTTCAATCCACGCAGGAAAGCCCCGGCCGGTGAGCAGCGCGGGGCTTTCCTGCCCGTTGTTCAACCCGCAACTATCAACTATCGCAGAGCGTGCGGACGCGCACGCGGTGCCCCTCGATGTCGCCCTCCCAGAGCGTCGTCCGGCCGCACTCGTGGCGTAAATACTTCCACAACGCGCCGCGCTCGTATTCGTCCAGATCGGCGGGGATGAGATCGAAGACGGCGCGCGAGGCGATGACGATCAATTTCCGTTTCGGGCGCGAGATGGCGACCGTCAGGCGGCGCGGTTCGAGCAGGAAGCCGCTCTCGGCGCGCGCGAACTCGCGGTCGGAGACGGTGGCCGACAGGATGATCAACTCGCGCTCGCCGCCCTGAAAACGTTCCACCGTGTCGATGGAGTTCGCCAACTGCGGGAGGCGCGCGCGCAGCAGAGCCTTCTGGGCGCGATGCGGCACCACGACGCCGATGCCGCCCTCGCCGCCGCATCCCAATTTTTCACACGCCACCCCGGCCAACGCCTCAACCAACCCGGCCTCAAACTCGTTCGACTGTTGCGAACCGCTCTCGTCGTGTTCGATGACGACGAGCGAATGTTCCGGGGTGAAGGCCGCGCCGAGCCAGCCGTCCAGCGCGTCGTCCGCAGCCATGCGCGCGCGGTTGTCCGAACGAAAGTTGATGCCGTCCTCGGCATAGATGTGGCGTTGCAGGAAAGCCGCGATCTCCGCCGGGATGCGAAAGGATTGATCGAGGGCTTCGCTCGTGAAGCCGAGCGCGCGCAAGGTTTCGAAGATGGAGAGATGGGGCTGCGCGTGTTTGAGGTCGCGGCGGCTCTCGCTGTCCCACGCGTGCGCGAGGATGGGCGGCATCTGGCGGTGGTCGCCGATGGCGATAAACTGGCCGTCGCCGCGCAGGAAGGCGGCGGCCGTCAGAGCCTCCGCGATGCCCATCTGCGAGGCCTCGTCCACGATGACGAGATCGAACAACTCCTGCGTCCAATCGATCGCCTTGCCCTTCGACGCGCCTTTCTTGACGAGATTATAAATCCCGCCCGGCGTGCCGCCGACCACCAGCAGCGGCTCTCCGAGCAGCATCGCCCACTGCCCGCCCGCGCTCAACTCCTCGCTCCCCTCCGCGAACAGACGCTCGACTCCCTCCGCCAACGCCTCGCCCGCATCGTTGCAAATCTTCGCCACCCGCAGCCGTTCGAGCGGCGCGAGTCGTGCGTCGCCCGTGCCCGCCTGCAACAGTTGACGCGCGCCGCGGGCGATACTGGCGAGCGCGATCGAACTGGCCGCATGCGTCTTGGCCGCGACGGCGACGCGAAACGGCCGCGCCGGGGTGGCGAGCGCGAGCGCACGCGCGAGCACGGCGAAGCCGAGCGTGTGGCTCTTGCCCGTCCCCGGCGGCCCCTGCAACACCAGCACGCGCTCCTGCAAATAGCCGCCCACCACGCGCGCCTGCGCCCCGGTCAGCCCGTGCGGGGCTTGCGCGCGCGAGGCGTGCGCGGCGATCTCCGCCGCGTCGCGCAGCCGCTTCGGCCGGATGCCGCGCCCGCGCTTGCCTTCCTCCGCGTTCGCCAGCCAGTGATAGAGATGATTCGAGGCGGCGTGGCGGCAGGCGTCCAGAAACTTGTCGGCGTTGAGATCGTCTGCCATCGCGTCGATCGTGCAGACCGCGCCTGCTTCCGGTTTGAACGACCAATGCGGGTAACGAAAATCCGAGTTCTTGAAATTCATCGAGAGCAGGCGCAAGGAGACGCGCGCGTCGTCCAACGCTTCGACGACGGCGAGACGACCGCGCACGAGTTTGCGCGCCGGCAGGAATGCGCCCGTCTCGCCGAGCAACGGGTTCAAGACGACCCAGTCGCCTTCCCGAAAACGGAGCGCGGCCATGTCCGTGATGGTCAACGTCTCGCCGTCGGTTTTTGAGAAATCGAACAACGCGCGGTCTTCGCCGTCCTCCGCCCGCTCGTATGAGACGCAACGAACGATGAGCGTGCGCCCGCCCGCCGCGCGTTGTTCGGGCGGCAGCGAGAGGTGCAGCAGCAACTCCTGCATCTTCGCGTGGTGTTCGAGGTAGAGGAAATCTTCGAGCGCGCGATGGAGCGCGACCGAGTCGGCGTCGAGTTCCGTGCGGTCGAGGTGTGCGAGCGAGAGGGCTTCTTTCTCCACCTGCCGGTTCTTGTATTTGAAACTCTCTTCGATGAAACGCAGCGCGCGGCAGCGTTCGACGGCGAGCGCGCGCACGTCTTCAATCGTCGTGCCGAGGAAGCCGCGCACCTGCGTGCGTTCCTGCGCCTGCATCTCCGCAGACTCCCTGAGCAGCCCCCAGGCGGCGTAGGCGTATTCGAGCGGAATCTCCGTGCCGAAGCGCGCGGCTGATTCAACCCACACGGCGCGACCGGCCTTGTCCTCCGTCGCCGCCGGGGCGACGACGAACTCGCCCGTCTTCGCGTCGCGCGTGAAGGCGCGCGTGTTGTCGAAGATGCGCGCGCGGAAAGTCTTGTTCAACTCGCGTTCTTCGTCGCGCCACTTGAAGCCCATCTCGCGCGCCACTTCGTACAAGTTCTGGCAAATCGCGCCGAGGTTCAAACGCTCGCTCACCTCTTCCGCCAGAAACGAGATCATGCCTTGCGTCAGCGCGGGCGTGGAAGTCAGCAGATCGTAGAAGGCCGGAATCGCGCACAAGGCCGCGAAGTGGCGCGCGAGCGCGTCGAGCAGAGAGCGTTGGCCGCGGCGATCGTAGAGATAGACGTGGACGGGCGCGGAGCCTGAATCGGCCACGCGCGCAATCGCCGGGAGCAGCCGCGCCACCCACGCGACGAGCAGCGCGCGCTCGCTCGTCGCGTCCGGCTTCGTCGGGGTGTGCTCGATGATCTCGATTGAACCCGACGGCCCGGCGACGATGCCCGCCAGCAGGTAGACTTTATCCTCCAGGTGATCGCGCTCGGCGTCAACGTAAACTTTGATGAGATTCGGATATTGCCCCTCGTCCGGCAGCGAACCCCAATCCGCGCCGAGCGTGTAACGCTTCGCTTCGACCTCGCGGTCGAGTCTTCTCAGCGCGGCGCGCGCCCTCTGCGCGAGCACCGGCAGGCGGCTGCCGAGCGGCCAGCGCGCGCCGATGCGCTCAACGTCCTTCTCTCTGCCGGGCGCGGGCAACATCGCGCCCTTGCCATAATCCAACAGGCGCGCGAGTTCGCGCGTCGTCCGCACGCCGACGCTGCGGAGCGCGCCCTTTTCCGTCGCCGTCAGCGAAGGGATGAGCGAGAGGTCTTCGCGTTCGGCCGTGTCGATGAAACACAGCGCGTTGTAAGGGCAGCCGTCGCAGTGCGCGCCGAGATGATAGGCGGCTTCGGTGAACCCACGCGCCGAGGCGCGCGCCACGTCCGAATCGGCGGCCGCGACGAGTTGTTCGATCTCGTCCAGGTAAAGCGAGAGGTCGAACCGCTCGATCTGGTCGGGGGCTAACTCGGAGTTGCGCGCGGCAATCGCGCCTTTGAACGTCGCGGGTTTGAGTCCGGCGGCACGCAGGGCATCGCCGAGCAGGCGCGCGTAAAAAGCGACTTGCAGGCGGAAGCCCACCGTCTCGCGGCGGCTCGCCTTGATGTCGATGACGGTCACGTCAACCGTGTCGCCGCCGCCATTGCGCCCGTCGTCGTCGTGCCGCTCGATCTCGATCAGATCGGGGTAGCCTTCGCAGTTGCAGCCGCCGATGCGCCCTTCGAGCCGCGCCTGATAGTAGAAAGTGCGCCGCCCCGCGCCCTGCGCTTTCAAAGCGGAGACGAAGGCCGCCGCCGAAGTGTTCTGCAAATTACGCACGTCGGCGCGCGCGCTCAACTCCGCGACTTGATCGCGTTCGAATTGCTGTCCCGATTCGGAGAGCAGCGGCGAGAGATTTTCAAAGCCCACGCGATAACGCGCCGCGATTCGTTTCGCTTCCGACGGAAAGAGCGCGAGCCGCAGGTAGCGTTCGCAGCGGTTGCGCGAGACGTACTGCGCGAGCCGGTGCGCGCCGAGCGTGCGCTCGGTGAAAATGTTTTCGACGAAATCGGGATCGTGCGACATGCGAGGAAGCCGGGGCGAACTTTACTGCGGCGAAGAAGTTGTTGACGTTGAAACCCGCGTGCGGCGCGCCGCGACCGAGACGAAGGCGACCCTATTTCTTCGGGCGCACCACGGTCAGCGTCGGCGTCTCCGTTCTCTCGACGGCGGCGAGAACGAGTTCGCGCAAGTCGGCGTCGCCTCCGGCGTCGTTCAAGAGAAACTTTTCCAAATTGTCTTTCACCGGGCTATAGCTGATTTTGCGTTCAAAGAGCGCGCCGAACTCATCCGGCTCAAGCCGGGCTTCGAGCGCGCCCACTTTCTCCGGGAGGCATTTCAAGCTCGTCTTGAAACTGCATTTCACAGCCCCCTCTTCGCCGTTCAAAGTCACCGCGCCCGCCACGCGCTCGCGCGACGCGGCCGCCGCCTTGAGTTGTTCTTTAATCTCGTCCAGACGCTCCTTGATGCGCTTCTCTTCGGCGTGCAGCCCGATGTATTCCGAGACGAGCGATTCGACCTCCGCATCTTCCGGCGCGCCGGTCGCCCGCGCCTCCTGCGCTCCCTGCGCCTCGCACCCGGAACAATACACGGCATCGTCTCGCGTGAGGGCTTCGTCCTGCGGTATCAGGCCGTGACAGAGCGCGCAAGCGACGTAGTAATTCTTCGCGCACTCGCGGCACAGCGTCTCGCCGCCACGCCCCGCAACCGTCTCCGTCGCGCTCTCCAAACATTCCACGCACGATTGCGGCGCGGTCGTCGTCGTCGCCGCGAAATGTTCCGGCGGCTCCGGGCGAATTGTATCTTTGGCTTCCAAGCTGATTTTCTCCGGGATGAACCTGAGGGGGTGATCGAAGTTCGGACGGCACGCGCGCGTGTTCACGGGAGTGCGCGTTCAAAGCTCGCGAGACTGTAACAAAAGCCTTTTCGCTTGTCGAGACGAACGCCCGCCGACGCTTTCCGCTTCGCCATACGAGCAACTCGGCGGGCGACTTTCCGCCCCGATTCCGGTGGCGGAGAGATACGGACAAAAAAAGTGTTGACAATATCTTCTGTCGAGTTTATATATATCCGGCGCGCGGGGAAAGCGAATTTAGCGCGCGCGGAAGAATGAGAACACCAATGTCGATGAACCGGACACATTCGAGCAGCATAGCCGCCACAGGCCGGAAGGCTTCGGGACGGACGTGCGTCGGACTGTTTAGCGAAGCCACGAGTTTCGCGGCGGTCTTGTGCCCCGGTTCGTTACCGACCTATCAGCCCGGCGGCGAACTCATGCGCGAAGGCGCGCATTCCACGATTAAACCCTGGAATGCGGATCGTCGGGTCAGTCTAATTTAAAAAGCGGGAGCGGCCTCCCGCTCCCAAAATCTCGAAAATAGATTTAAGAGAATTGAAGGAGCGGGCCGGCTTCCCTGTCGAAGCCAAAAGCCCGCTCTTTTTGTTGTTTGATAACTGAATTGATTTTTGTACGGACGAGGGCGGCGAGCGTTGCCTTCAAAAGCGAATGGCGTGGCCTGACGGAAAGCTCGGAAGAGAGCGTCGCAGGCCGCGCCGTTCCGAGAGAGAAGCGCGCGCCGCACGATGTGTTTCGCGGAGTCGGCATCGCTCTCCGCCCTCGTTTTTTTATCGCAGAATTTTTAAGCGTGTGTGGCTGAGCAGCAAAAGCACCTGACTGTAAATCAGGCGTCCGCGGACTACGTAGGTGCGAGTCCTACCGCACGCAATCGTGATTTGGAATCGTAAGAGCATGGCGGGCGGGCAACTTCGGCAGTTGCCGACACAGTTGCTTTCGGTGCGGCTCCGAAGGTTCGTGCCAGTTTTGCGGAGGGTACGCCAAAACGGTCTGGCTCCGGTCTTGAAAACCGGCGAGCGTGAAAGCTCATAGGGGTTCGAGTCCTCTACTCTCCGCCAGAACTAAGGGGTGAAGGATGAGGGCGAAGGGATGAATAATTTAAGAATTGACCCATTGATTTAATGAACTGATGAATCAATGAATCAATTCTTATTCATCCCTCATCGCTCCGCCCTCATCCCTTTCCCTGAACCCGTAGCTCAGCGGAATGAGAGCGCAAGTTTGCGGAACTTGAGGTCGCGCGTTCGAATCGCGCCGGGTTCTTTCAATTTTTTCCGGGGTCGTCTAACCGGCAGCGACGCCTGACTTTGGATCAGGAGATGAGGGTTCGACTCCTTCCCCCGGAGCCATCTTTTAGGCCGACGTAGCCCAATGCAGAGGCACTAGTCTTAGGAACTAGTCAGTAAGAGTTCAAGTCTCTTCGTCGGCATTTCATTCTTCAAGCGGGAGTGGCGTAAAGGGCAAACGCGTCGGTCTTAAAAACCGATCCTCCGGGGTGTGGGTTCGACTCCCACCTTCCGCATCCGGCGCGTGCGCGTGTAGCCCAACCGGCAGAGGCGGCAGTTTCAAAAACTGCACAGGTGAAAGTTCGATTCTTTCCACGCGCACCAAGTTTTTCCGAGGGGATGTATGCAAACTGGTCTAAGCAACTTGATTTTCAATCAAGCGGGTGCGGGTTCGAGTCCCGCCATCCCTATCAACCATTGCGTTGGCCGTAGCTCAACGGCAGAGCGTCGCACTGTGGATGCGAAGACGACGAGTTCGATTCTCGCCGGCCGACCCAAAACTTTCCGACGCGTCGGGCGAGTCCGGTGCAAGCCGCCTGGCTCTCGTTGAGGAGAACGACGGTTCACATTCGTTACGCGCTCTTAAATCTTCATGGAACTGTGGCCGAGAGGTGAGGCACTTGCTTGTCAAGCAAGCCGATGATGGGTTCGAGTCCCTCCAGTTCCGCTTCCTTCGCGCGCCGCGAGCTATACGGGTGCAGCAGTCGCCTCTTAAGCGACGGAGACGGGGTTCGAGACCCCGGCGGCGCATCGACCGGCCGAGCTAAGTGTGAAGGCTCGGCCGCCATCTACGGGGTGTGGTGTAACGTTTGCATCCAAGTCTTGGGAACTTGTGGTGACAGTTCAATTCTGTCCATCCCGACCATTCACGCACCGTTAGTCCAGACGGCCGAGGACGCGGCGTTGCCAACGCCGAGACGCGGGTTCAATTCCCGCACGGTGCTCCAAATTCTTCGCGGGCGGTTAGCTTAACGGAAAAGCGTCACGCTTCGAACGTGACCGATACGGGTTCGAGTCCTGTACCGCCCGCCTCTTTGCGAGAGTGGTGTAAACGGCTAACACCCCGGTCTTCCAAACCGGCGTTGCGGGTTCGACTCCCGCCTCTCGTTCCAACCCTGCAACGCGCATCCGTAGCCAAGTGGATCAAGGCGACAGTCTGCAAAACTGTTCAACGCGGGTTCGATTCCCGCCGGATGCTTAACCTGTACGCCGCCGCGCACCTTGAACTTGTGTGCGGCGGCCATTTCAGAGAGAAAGGAGGTGACGGGATGACGATCAACGGCAGGGTTCTGCTGCTCAACCAGACTTACGAACCGCTCGGCACGGTGGGCGTGGCGCGCGCGATGGTGATGCTGTTCAACAACAGCGTGACGGTCGAGGAGTGGGACGGCGAACGGGTGCTGCGCACGCCGCGCGAAGAATATCCCGTCCCCTCGGTCGTGCGTCGCAAGATTTACATCAACGTGCGGCGGCGGCGCGAGGCGTCGGGGATGAAGCGTCTGCGTATCTACATCCGCGATAAGTATCGCTGCCAGTATTGCGGCGAGCGCAAGCTGCCCGCCACGCTGACGCTCGACCACATCTACCCGCGTTCGCGCGGCGGCGACAACTCGCCCGTGAACATCGTGACGGCCTGCCTCGCCTGCAACAACCGCAAAGGCAATCGCACGCCCGACGAGGCGCGCATGCCGCTCTTGACGACGCAGACCGCCTTGCGCGTGCGTCTGGAGCGCGTCGTCTTGTGCCACTACGCGGAGGCGCGCCCCGAATGGCGGAAGTACCTCTTTCTCGAAGAGGTCGGAGACGGCGGCGCGCCCGCCATCCGCGAGGAACGAAACACCGTCCATCCGTGAAGGGCGGGCGCGCCCTTCACAGGTCGCACGAGCGCGAGATGCGCTTTCAGGCCGCCCGGTCGGATAGCTCAGACGGATGAGCGTCGCGCTGAAAACGCGAAGAGGTTGGTTCGATTCCAACTCCGACCATCACACAACGCGAGAGAGTTTTAGTGTGGCGTAACTCAACCGGTGGAGTGCTTCCCTGTTAAGGAAGAAGTTGTGGGTTCGAATCCCACCGCCACAGCCATATCAACCCGCAGCCGGTTAGCTCAGACGGCCAGAGCGCCTCTCTTACAAAGAGGATGTCGAGGGTTCGAATCCTTCACCGGCTACCAATTTTTTTCGGGGCGTGTCTCAACCCGGCAGAACGGCGACTGCGCGGGCGCGTGGAGAATCGAGGCGCGGCTTGCCTCACGCCCCGGCCAAATATTTCAAAGACAGGTTTTCCAGCGGCGACGTAGCTCCAATCGGCAGAGCGGCTGTCTCGTAAACAGCAGGTTGAGGGTTCGACTCCCTCTGTCGCCTCCATTCACGCGCCCCGCGCAGGGGTCTGTAGCTCAGCGGATAAGAGCGCTCGTCTTCTAAACGAGTCGGCGCAGGTTCGAGTCCTGCCAGACCCGCCAACACTTTGTTCGTCTTGCGGAGTAGCTCAGCGGGCAGAGCATTCGCCTCATAAGCGAAAGTGCGCGGGTTCGAGTCCCGCCTCCGCAACCAGTTTTCCGCCGGTTGATTTTGGGATGGTAGCTTAATTCGGCAGAGCGACAGTCTTGCAAACTGTTAGGTGAGAGTTCGAGTCTCTCCCATTCCATCAAAATTTTGCGGCGTAGCTCAACGGTTCCAGAGCGCTCGTCTTGTAAACGAGTTGATGCGAGTTCGAATCTCGCCGCCGCAAGTTGCCTGTGTTGCCGCGGGGATAGAGCAAGGGCGGCTCCGTGGTCTCATAAGCCACGCCAAAACGGCAGGTTCGACTCCTGCCCCCGCAAACTGATTTTCGACATCTCACGTTTCCCCACCCCAAGCAGAGGCGCACAGTCCCGGCCTCCCGGTCGGCCTGTGCGCCTTCCCGCCTCCGCCGGGGTTGCTGACTAAAAAATGTTCGCGGCGGCCGTAGCCCCGCACTGCGTCCTCGCATCCGCCATGCGACTAACGAAGGGGCGCAACCTCGCGCCGCCGCCGGTTGATTGTTGACCCGGAGTTCGAGAGACAGAACAGCGGACTTTTAATCCGCGAGGTGCGGGTTTGAGTCCCGCCGGGTCAACCAGGCGTTCAGAGTCGGCGTCTCATGTGCGTCGAATTTCATAGTTGAAAGGGGGTGGAAGTGGAGTAGAATATGATGCCAGCAGTGAGGGACGGGGCGCGTCTCATTCGCGCCTTCACGAAAGACAACTCCGGCAGTATTCAAGGAGGACGAATCACATGAAGAAATTAATGCTCATCGCCGCGATGACGCTCATCGCGGTCACGTCGGCGCAGGCGCAGGTCAGCAGGCGGCCGGGATATACGGGAGCGGATACGAGGCAAGACGCGCTGCGCGATCCAGACCCTGTTCGCCGCGACGAACGCCTGATCAGCATCAGCCGCAGGGAGATGACGAGGTCGGAGAATGCGGTTGACGCCGCGCGCCCCGTGCCCTCCCGCATGTTCAAGGCACGCGTGGCCGTCACGAACCACGCCTCCAAGACGATCAAGTCAGTGTCGTGGTTGGCCTCTCTCACCGACCCGGCCACGGGCGCGGTGATCCGCACCTACCCCGTCACGACCGAGAGGCAAATTGCTCCGGGCAAGTCGAAGACGCTGGAGAAGAGTTTGCCGATCCCGTATGCCAAAGTGGTGCGCGCCGGACGCAGCAGGCGTCTATCGCCTGGGGTCGCCGACCTCAAGGCCAGCATCGTGCGCATCACTTATGAAGACGGTTCAACGTCCGAGACGCCGTAACCTAAACCTATAGGGGGGCGCACTCAGCCCGCCCCGCCTCCCAATCACGACAAACAGCCGACCGCCGAAAGCCTCGCCTTCATCCGCGAGGCTTTCAGCTTGTCTCGTCGTGTTCGTCGCCACACGGAACCGGCGGCGGAGTCTCGCCGGGTCAAAACCACTGTTCACGCGGAGTAGCTCAATGGCAGCAGCACCCGGCCGATAATCGGGCGACGGAGGTTCGATTCCTCCCTCCGCGACTACCACCTCCCGGCAGCGTCTCCCGCGCCCGATTCGTTAAACTCTCTCCCGCTCCTACCCACTCTGCCGCAACCGCCCTAAACCTTCCGTGCAAATCTCAATTCGGTTTTCGCCCGCCTTCAGCTTCAAACGCGCCCGCCATGAGCCACGGCTCGCGCACGCTCCCGCCTTTCGAATTTGAAGAGGCGGGCAGAATCCGGGAATGGCGCGGCCTCGCCCTCCGGTGCGACCTGACGCGCGATTGGATCGAAGAGAAACGATGAGCGTTGAATGATAGACGATGAATAAGAGACTCAACCAGCCTGAGCGCGCTCGTTCATCGTTCCCGCTTCGTCGTTTCTTAACAGCGACGACGGGCAGAGCGGTTCGATGGGGCACCCGGCGCAGAGAGGCGTGCGGGCTTTGCAGACGGCGCGGCCGTGCGCGATGAGCAGATGCGGGAAGACGATCCAGTCTTTGCGCGGCACGAGTTCAATCAAATCGCGCTCGATCTTTTCGGGCTGTTCGTGCCCGGTCAATCGCAGACGTTGTGAGACGCGCGCGACGTGCGTGTCCACGACGACGCCGGACGCGATGCCGTAAGCGTTGCCGAGCACGACGTTGGCCGTCTTGCGCGCCACACCGGGAAGCGCGATCAACTCCGCGAGCGTTTCCGGCACGCGCCCGCCGTGTTGCTCGCAGATCATCCGGCACGCGCCCTGAATCGCTTTCGCCTTGTTACGAAAAAAGCCCGTCGAATGAATGTCGCGCTCAAGCTCGGCGGGCACGGCGCGCACATAATCCTCCGCGTTCCGGTACTTCCCGAACAACTCAAGCGTCACGATGTTGACCCGCTCGTCCGTACACTGCGCCGACAGGATGGTCGCGATCAACAACTCAAGTGGCGTCTCGAAGTTCAGCGAGCAATGCGCGTCCGGGTACGCGCGCTTCAGCCGCCCGATAATCTTTCCCGCGCGCTTCTTCTCTTCGGTAGCAATCATAATGTAAGGAGATGTGTCAGTAGTCCGTTGTCAGTGGTCAGTGTTCAGTTGTTCGTGCCGCCCCAGGAAAGTGTCTGAAGATAATATTGAGCCACTAACTACAAAGAACAAAAAACAACTGACAACGGACTACTGACAACTGACTACTGACCACTGACAGCTTTTGCAATCTGCGCGGCGACGCGCGCGTTGTTTTCGAGCAGGGCGACGTTGGCGCGCAGCGTTGCGCCGTCGCTGTGGGCGGACATGCGCGAGAGGAGGAACGGCGTCAGTTCGCGGCCGTTGATGCCTTCGCGTTCCGCCGCGTCGAGAGCTTCCGCGAGGGTCTGATTGAGCGTCGCCGCCGGAACTTCGCTCGCGGCGGGCACGGGCACGCAGACGAGCAGCGCGCCGTCCTTCTCCAGGGCAAACTGCGCGCGGGCTATAGCCGCCGCCTCATCCGGCGTGTCTACTCGAACATCGACGGACAGGCCGCTCGCGCGCGTGTAAAAGGCGGGCAACTCGTCGCAGCCGTAGCCGACGACGGTGATGCCGTATGTCTCCAACCACTCGCGCGTGGCCGGGAGGTCGAGCACGATCTTCGCGCCGGAGCAGACGACGACGATGCGCCGCGCGCGCGCCAGTTCCGGCAAGTCGGCGGAAACGTCGGGCAAGCGGCCGCGATGCACGCCGCCGATGCCGCCGGTGGCGAAAACTTCCAGCCCCGCCCGCTCCGCGATCCAGATCGTCGAGGCGACGGTGGTCGCCCCGTCCCAGCGGCGCGCGGCGGCGATGGCAAGGTCGCGGCGGCTGATCTTTTTCACGTCGCCGCTCGTGGCGATGTGTTCGAGTTGCGCGTCGTCAAGCCCGACGCAAAACTCGCCGCCGAGGATGGCGATGGTGGCGGGCGTTGCGCCCCCGGCGCGGACGATCTGTTCGAGCCGCCGCGCGGTTTCCAGATTCAAGGGACGCGGCAGACCGTGCGCGATGACCGTCGATTCAAGGGCGACGACTGGGCGTCCGGCCTCCAACGCGTCTTCAACTTCGGGACTGAAACTAAGGACATTTAATTTGGGCATGGGCATTCACTAGCCAGCACTACTCTTCCTTTCATTCATCCCTCATCCCTCCGCCCTCATCCCTTCCCTTCACGGCCTGCCGGCCTGCCCGCCCGCCGGTTTGACGATCACGGCGGGAATGTTTTGCTCGCGCACCAGCGCGTTGAAGGCCGGGAGGTCTGTCTTCATCACCGCTTCCAGCTTGCTCAACTGCGCGTCGATCTTCCCCGTGAGGTCTTCGTAGACGGCGTAAGCCTGCGCGGTGGGCGCGCTGTCCGCGCCGGAGACGACGCCGCCGAGCGCGGCCAGTTTGTTGTTCAGCCGAATCGGGTAGTTGAGCGGGTCTTGGCTGCTCTGGTTCTTCGTCTGGTACAACTCCTCTTCGACGGCCGTCATTTTCGCGTTCAGAGCTTTCGCCGCGTCCGAGATGGGCTTGAAGTTCGGCTGCCCCTGCACACGTTTGAGCAGTTCGTTGACCTGCGCGCGGGCTTCGCGGATCGAGATGATCGCGTTGTGCGTCTCGGTCAGCTTGTCGCGAATCTTCAACTGCAAGTCGAGTTGGCGGGCGAAGTCCGCATCGGTGGTCGAGAGGCGCGGGTCTTTACGCACGTCGAAGGTTTCGACGTAGGTCTTGCCGTCGGCCGTGAGTTTCACTTGATAGCGACCGGGGACGATGCGCGGCCCCGCGACGCCGCCCGCCCACAGGATCATGCCGGGGAAACGCACGGCGTCCGCGTGGCGCATGTCCCAGATGAAACGATTGAGACCGGCCTCGGTGGTGACGCGCCCCCCGCCCGCGCCGCCGCCCGCGAAGAACGAAGACTCTTCGCCCGAAGCGGCTTGCGGCTGCTCGGGCGGCGTTTGCACGGCCGCGCTGCCCGGCGCAGGCGTGGGTTGCGGCGCGGGCGCTTTCGCGGTGAAGGTGCGGATGGTCTTGCCTCCGGCGTCGAGAAATTCGAGCACGACATCCGTCGTCGGCTTCGACTTCAGATAGTAGTAGACGACCGCGCCGTTCGGCGGGTTGCCGCCGATGGTGGCGTTCGGGGGAAGAGTCGAGCCGCCGCCCTGCATGCGGTAGGGGTCTTCGGGTTTGAAGAGGCGCGTCTCCGCGTTCGCCGCGTTCGCGCCGGTGTTCGCGTCCATCCATTGGTGCAGCACGGTGAGGTCGTCGAGAATCCAGAAGGAACGCCCCTGGGTGGCCGCCACCAGATCGCGCTCGCCTTTGTGGACGGCCAGATCGGTGATGGGCACGACCGGCAGATTGTGTTGGAGCGACTGCCAACTCTCGCCGTCGTTGAAAGAGACGTAGAGGCCGGTTTCCGTCCCGGCGTAGAGCAGCCCGCGCCGGTTCGGGTCTTCGCGGATGACGCGCGTGAAGGCGGTTTGGGAGATGCCGTTCGTGATCTTCTTCCAGGTCTTGCCGTAGTCGTTCGTCTTGTAGAGATAGGGGCGGAAGTCGTCGAGCTTGTACATCGTCGCGGCGACGTAGGCCGTGCCCGCGTCGTTCGGCGAGGCGTCAATCGAGTTGATCTGAATCCACTCGGGCATCCCCTTCGGCGTGACGTTGTCCCACTTACCGCCGCCGTCGCGCGTGACGTGGACGAGGCCGTCGTCGGAACCCGTCCAGATGACGCCCGCTTTGACCGGCGACTCGCTCACCGTGAAGATCGTGTCGTAATACTCGACGCTCGTGTTGTCCTTCGTGATCGCGCCGCCCGAGGAGCCTTGCTTCGTTTTGTCGTTGCGCGTGAGGTCGGGGCTGATCGCCGTCCAACTCTGGCCTTCGTTCGTGGATTTGAAAAGGATGTTTCCGGCCGTGTAGAGCGTGCCTGAAGGTGATGTGTCGTGCGGCGAAAAGAGGATCGGGAAGTTCCACTGGAAGCGATACTTCATCGCCTCCGCGCCCGCGCCCATCGGGTTGTCAGGCCACACGTCAACGTTCCTGAGTTGTCCCGTGCGATGATCGTAGCGCGTCAGGAGTCCGCCGTATGAACCGGCGAAGACGATGTTGGAATCTTTCGGCGAAGGCGCGATCCAGCCTGACTCGCCGCCGCCCACGTCCCACCAGTCGCGCTCGGTGATGCCGAAGTCGTGCGTGCGCGAAGCGATGCGGATGGTCGAGTTGTCCTGCTGCGCTCCGTAGATGTTGTAGGGAAACTGTTGGTCGAGCGCGACGCGGTAAAACTGCGCGGTCGCTTGGTCTTGTTCCGACCAGGTGCGGCCGCCGTTGAAGGAGACGTTCGCGCCGCCGTCGTTGGAGTTGATCATGCGCTGCGCGTCGTTGGGCGCGATCCAGAGATCGTGGTTGTCGCCGTGGGGCACGGGGATGGAGGCGAAGGTGCGCCCGCCGTCGTTCGATTTGTAGAAGCCGGTGTTGAGAACGTAGACGGTGTCGGCGTTCTGCGTGTCGGCGTAGATGCGCGTGTAATACCAGGCGCGCTGGCGCAGGTTGCGTTGCTCGTTCGTCTTCGTCCAGGTGCGCCCGCCGTTGTCGGAACGAAACACGCCGCCGTCTTCCGCCTCGACGATCGCCCAGACGCGTTCGGGGTTCATGGGCGAGACGGTGATGCCGACCTTGCCGACGAGGCCGCGCGGCAAGCCGGGGTTGCGCGTGATCTCCGTCCAGGTATCGCCGCCGTCGGTTGATTTGAAGAGGCCGCCGCCCGCGCCGCCGCTCTCCAAACTCCAGGGCGTGCGGAGCACTTCCCAAAAACCCGCGTAGAGGATGTTCGCGTTCGTCGGGTCGAACGTGAGATCGATCGCGCCCGCCTTGTTGCCCCGGTAGAGAATCCGCTCCCAGGTCTTTCCGCCGTCCTTTGAGCGGAAGACGCCGCGCTGCTCGTTCCCCCCGAAGAGGTGGCCGAGCGCGGCGACGTAGACGATGTCGGGGTTGCGCGGATGCACGCGCACGCGCCCGATCTGACGTGTGTCTTCGAGGCCGACGCGCTTCCAGGTCTTCCCCGCGTCCATCGACTTGTAGACGCCGTCGCCGTGCGAGACATTGCCGCGCACGGGCGACTCGCCCATGCCGACGTAGACGACGTTCGGGTCGGATTCGCAGACGCCGATCGCGCCGACCGAACCCGTGCCGAATACCGAGTTGTCCGTGATCGGCTCCCAGTTCGCGCCGCCGTCCGTCGTCTTCCAGACGCCGCCGCCGGTCGCGCCGAAGTAGTACACAAAAGGCTGCGTGGGGACGCCCGCCACCGCCGTCACGCGCCCGCCGCGAAACGGCCCGATGCTGCGCCACTGTAAGAGCTTGAGCGGGTTGGAATCTTTGGCGGTTGACGGCGTTTGCGCCGCGGATGCGGGAGGCTGTTGCGCTTGCGTCCGGGTAAAGAATATCCCGGTCAGCAACATCCAGACGGACACCCATGCGAAAGTGACGGCAAACTTTTGAAGCCCTTGTTTTCTGTTCATTGAATCGAACGCGCTCCTCATCAATCTCATGTACAAATTCAATTTCCGATGCACTGCTTGTTGCCCCGTCAGGGGCAATTGATAATAGCCCGGCGATTTATCACCGGGTAAACAGGAGAAAATGTTTATCAAGTCCCGTAGGGACGATTGAAGCTATCTCTCAATCGTCCCTACGGGACTCAACTCATTTTGCCTTGAGTCATCCCGGCGATGAATCGCCGGGCTATTACCGATTGTCCCTACGGGACATGAAATACAACCGGACGCTTTGCCGGTGAAGAGGTTGAACCCGCGCCGGATTTTTCGTAGAACCGAGTTTAATTCCCGCTCGCCGTGGTCGTCGTCGCTTTCAAATGTTTGTCGAACCATTCCAACTGGCGGCGCACGAGATCGATCTGGTGATTCGGTTCGCTGATGCCGTGCCCTTCGCGCGGGTAGCGGACGAAGACGGTTTCGACGCCGCTCTTTCTCAAGGCGCGATAATACTGTTCGGCCTGCGCGATGGGCACGCGGCGGTCTTGTTCGCCGTGCGTGATCATGAGCGGCGTCTTGACGCGATCCGCGTAGCGCACGGGCGACCACTTTTCATAAGCTTCGCGCGCCGTCCAGGGCGTGCCGCCGAAGCCGTATTCCATCAGGCCGGGGATGTCGCTCTGGCCGTGGAAGCTGTACCAATCGCTGATCCCGGCGTGGCCGATGGCGGCCTTGAAACGGTTCGTCTGCGTGATGACCCAGAAGGTCATAAAGCCGCCGTAGGAGCCGCCCATCACGCCGAGGCGGGCGGGGTCGGCGATGCCGGTCTTGACGAGTTCGTCCACGCCCGCCATCAGGTCTTGATAATCCTTGCCGCCCCAATCGCCGACGTTCGCGGTCGTGAACTTCTGGCCGTAGCCGGTTGAGCCGCGCGGGTTCGGCAGGAGCACCGCGTAGCCGTTGGCGGCGAAGATTTGCGCGCGCGGGTTGAGGCCGTAGGCGAACTGCGCGTAGGGGCCGCCGTGAATCTGCAAGATGAGCGGGTAGCGTTTGCCCGGTTCGTAGCCGAGCGGCTTGACGAGCAAGCCTTCGATCTCCAAACCATCCGGGGCTTTCCAACGAACGACCTCGGTGGCGACGAGCGCGAACTCGGCGATCCGCGAGTTGAAATTCGTCAGGCGCTTTGCGCCGCCGCCCGTGCTCGAGGCGACCCAGATGTCGTTCGGCGTGCGCGCGTCGTTGAAGGCGAAGGCGAGCATGCGGCCGTCGCGCGAGAGGTCAACGCTCGCATACGCGCCCTTGCTCGTGAAGATCGCCTGCGGCGCGGCTCCGCCCGCGACCGGCACTTTCAACAACTGGCCGTAGACGCCTTCCGCGCCCGCCGCGTATAACGCCGCGCCGTCGGGCGACCACTTCGGCGCGCCGTGAATGGAATCGTTGTAGCCGCCCGTCAGGTTGCGCGGCGCGGCGGCGGCGGCGGTGTTCGCGGTCGCCGCCATGACGACGAGATCGATCTTCGGCGCCCAGGAGTTAGCTTCGTCGCTGGAGAGATAAGCGATCCATTTTCCGTCGGGCGAGAAGCGGGGCGCGTAGTCGGGGCCGGGGTTGGTGGTGAGTTGGCGCGGCGTGCCGCCGGGAGCGGCGGCGGGAGCGACGTAGAGGTCTGTGTTGCGGTCGTCGGAGATGTCCGTGAAGGAGGATTCCTGCGAGCCGGTCTTGCTCATCGTGTAGACGACGGAGCCGCCATCGGGCGACCACTGCGGGTCGGCGACGGTGAAGGAGCCTTCCGTGATGCGCCGCTTCTCTTTCGTGGCGAGGTTGACCGTCCAGAGGTGCGAATAGATGAAGCCGCTGTCTACGACGATGGCGTCGAACCGATCCTTCCTGCGCTTGTCGCGCTCGGCCTTGTCCTGCGGCGTGTCGCGCACGACGTAGGCGAGCAGTTTGCCGTCGGGCGACCAGCGAAACTGCGCGACGCCCGCCTCCTCCTCCGTTACGCGTTCGGCCTCGCCGCCCGCCACCGGGATGATCCAGATTTGATTGCGCGGCGCGGCCGGGGCATCCGGTCGCGGGAGGTCGCGGTTGGCGAGGAAGGCGATCTGTTTGCTGTCCGGCGACCACTGGGGCGCGCTCTCGCCGCGCTCGCCGTTCGTCAACTTGTAAGACGCGCCGCCCGTCGCCGCAATGATGTGGATGTGCGTGTCGCGCCGGTTCTCTTTCCGGTTCCATTCGCTGGCCGTAAAGGCGATCAACTTGCCGTCCGGCGACCACTGCGGCGCGCCCACTTCCTGCAACGCGAGGGCGTCCTCGATCGTCAACTTTTTGCCCTGCGCCCGCGCCGCCGCCGCGCCGAGCGTCAAGGCCACCGTCAGCGCCCACACACACATCGTTGCACGTCTCATAATTCGATTCCTCGTCTCCTGATTTGCGAGCAAACGTATACGGAACTCAAGCCGGTGCGGTTTCCACATTTGGGATTTGGATACGTCGCGGGGAAAATCTACTTATAACGCATCCCATTAGCTCGACTTTATCCATTTCTGCTCTTTGAAGAATAAACGAAAGGCAGCGTAAGCTGATTGACCAACTCCGCCAAGAGAGGTCTTTCGATGCTGACACTGCCTTCCGAACTGACGAGCCTGATTGTATCGTTCGCCCCT
>DASVVO010000094.1:0-66574 GCA_036386515.1 Pyrinomonadaceae bacterium | reverse complement strand
GTCCTACATGCTCTACACGCTCTCCGGCGTGCCGCGCGCCGCCTTCGCCCACTTCCCCATGCCGCGCGCCACAGACCTCTTCGGCCCCACCTTCCGCGGCGAGGGCACCATCCGCATCGACGACGTGCGTCTCGACCCGCGTTACGGCAAAAACTCTCCCTACTTCGGAATGCCGGAAGGCCACCTGCCCGTCACGAGTTACCTGGCCGTGCCCGTCATCTCGCGCTCGGGCGAGGTTGTCGGCGGATTGTTCTTCGGCCACCCGGAGGCGGGCGTCTTCACGGAGCGCGCCGGGCACATCGTCGAGGGGCTGGCCGCGCAGGCCGCCATCGCCGTGGACAACGCGCGCCTCTTTAAATCCGCCGAACAGGAACGCGCCAACGCCGAGGCCAACGAGCGTTACTATCGTTTCCTCGCCGAGGCGATCCCGCAGATCATCTGGACGGCGCGCCCCGACGGCTTACTCGACTACTACAACGAACGCTGGTACGACTACACCGGCACGACGTTCGCCGAGTCCGAAGGGTCGGGCTGGCGGCACGTCCTGCACCCGGACGATGTCGAGCCTTGCCTCCGGCATTGGCAGCATTGTGTCGAGACGGGCGAGGTTTACGAGATCGAGTATCGCTTCCGGCGCGCGAGCGACGGCCGGTATCGCTGGCACCTCGGCCGCGCCCTGCCCCTGCGCGACGAGAGCGGCCGGATCATCAAATGGTTCGGCACCTGTACGGACATCGACGACCGCAAGCACGCCGAAGAACAGCAACGCTTCCTCGCCGAAGCGAGCGCGGTGCTCGCCGTCTCGCTCGATTACGAAGCGACGCTCACCGCGCTCGCGCGGCTCATCGTGCCGCGCCTCGCCGATTGGTGTACGGTTGATATGCTCACCGACGACCGCACCATCGAACGCCTCGCCGTCACGCACGACGACCCGGCCAAAGTGGAACTGGCGTGGGAACTCAATCGCCTCTACCCGCACGCCCTCCACGAGATGGAAGGAGTTCCCAAAGTCATCCGCACCGGGCGACCCGAACTCTACCCGAACATTCCCGACGAACTGCTCGCCCTCGTCGCGCGCGATGCCGAACACCTGAAAATTTTGCGCCGGCTCGGTCTCAAGTCCAGCATGATCGTCCCGCTCATCGCGCACAACCGCGTGCTCGGCGCGCTCACGCTGATGGCCGCGGAATCGGGCAGGCATTTCAGCGCGGCCGATCTCAGTTTCGTCGAAGACCTGGCGCAGCGCGCCGCGCTCGCCGTCGATAACGCGCGGCTCTACCGCGAGGCGCAGGAGGTCAACCGCCTCAAAGACGAGTTTCTCGCCACGCTCTCGCACGAACTGCGAACGCCTCTAACCGCCGTGCTCGGCTGGACGCGCCTGCTCGGCACGAGGCAACTCGACGAGGCCACGCAAACCCGCGCCCTCGAAACCATCGAGCGCAACGCACAGTCGCAGGTGCAACTGATCGACGACATCCTCGACGTGTCGCGCATCATTCGCGGCAAGCTGCGGCTCGACGTGCGCCCCGTCGAACTCATGCCCGTCATCGAAGCGGCCGTGGATTCCGTGCGCCCGGCGGCGGAAGCCAAGGGCATCCGTTTGCAGGTCGTCCTCGACCCGCACGCCGGGCCGGTCTCCGGCGACCCCGACCGCTTGCAGCAAGTCGCCTGGAACCTCTTGTCGAACGCCATCAAGTTCACGCCGAAGGACGGCCGCGTGCAGGTCTTGCTCGCGCGCGTCAACTCGCACCTCGAACTCACCGTGAGCGACACGGGGCAGGGCATCGAAAAGAAATTTTTGCCCTACGTCTTCGACCGCTTCCGGCAAGCCGACCCTTCGACGACGCGCAAGCACGGCGGCCTCGGCCTCGGCCTCGCCATCGTGCGTCACCTCGTCGAACTTCACGGCGGCACGGTGACGGCGGAGAGCGAAGGCGCGGGACAGGGCACGACGTTCAAAGTGTCGCTGCCGCTGATGATCGTGCATCAATCGGAGTATGGGTCGAACGGCGGGGAGCGCGCCGCCGCGGCCGAACACCCGACGGCCGGAGGTCGTCCGCCGCTCGAATGCCCGTCGGAGTTGCACGGCTTGCGCGTGCTGCTCGTGGAAGATGAAGCGGATGCGCGCGAGATGCTCGTCGTCGTGCTCACGCAATGCCGCGCGGAGGTGCGCGCCGTGTCGAACGCGGCCGACGCCTTATCGCAATTGGAATCGTGGCTGCCGGACGTGCTGATCAGCGACATCGAGATGCCGGGCGAGGACGGCTACACGTTGATCCGCAAAGTTCGCAGCCTGCCGCCGGAGCGCGGCGGCAAAATTCCGGCGGCGGCTCTCACCGCCTATGCCCGCGCCGAAGACCGCATGCGCGCTCTGCTCGCGGGCTTCCAACTCCACGTGCCGAAGCCCGTCGAACCGGCCGAACTCGCGGCCGTCGTCGCCAGTCTCGCCGGGCGCGCGGTGGAACAGGAAAAGGGGTAAACGGCAAGCGGGATAAGGGAAGGGGAAGGGGAAAAGGGTAAGGGGTAAGGGGTAAAGGGAAAAGGGTAAGGGGTAAGGGGTAAGGAAAATCACCCGGTTGAGTGTTTCCCTTTACCCTTTACCCCTTACCCTTTTCCCTTAAAGTTTTGATTAGTGTCCGGCGGCGACCCCGGCGGCGCGCGTGCGCGCCGTGGCGGCGGGACGACGCTCGTGCTTGGCGCAGGCGCGCGCGAGCGCCTGCTCGACGCGCGGTTCGACGTTGCATTCCGGCTGGCGGCACACGGCGGCGAGTTCGGAGATGACGAGATAGTGAGCGCGTTCCAGCATCCGCTGCTCGCGGAAACTGAGCGGCTTGATGTGGCTCAAATAGGTCAGGTGCTTGAGCACGTCGGCGACTTCAAAAATATCGCCCGTACGCATCTTTTCGGAGAATTCTTTGAACCGATCCTTCCAGTCGTTCGGCGCGGCGGTGAAGTCGTCACCGAGGTTCTTCAACAACATCTCGCACTCGGCGGAAGAGATCGGGGAGCGCAAGCCCACTTCGCCGGCGTTGGCGACGGGGACGAGGACGACTGAGTTGGTGGCTGCGAGGCGAAGGGTGTAAAAGGGGATGGATGTTGCGCCTATCTGTTTCTGCTCGACCTGCTCGATAGTCCCGATGCCGTGATTGGGATAGACGACTTTCTGACCGATTTTGAAACTCACCACTTACCTCCTAACACTGTCTGAGAAAAAGTTCACTGCGTGCGCAGCGGCCGGGTTTTGTAGATTTACCCTCTTGCTCTTTTGGGCGCAGGACGCGCCGAAGGCTCTTGCTTAAATCGTCACAAAAGTGTAACAGCGGTTCTCGCGAAGCGTCAAGAGCAAGGATGATGGGGGGCGTCTCAGGATGAATGAAAGCGTCTGCCCTTCATTCGTCGTCCGGCGATCATCGGTGTACGGCCTCCCCACTATGCGGCAGTTCGATGGTGAATGTCGAGCCTTCGCCGGGAATCGAGCGCACGGTGGCCTCGCCGCCGTGGGCGCGCGCCAGGTGTTTGACGATGGCGAGTCCCAAACCCGTCCCGCCGAGCGCGCGCGAGCGGGCGCGGTCAACACGGTAGAAACGCTCGAAGATGCGATGGATGTGTGCGGGCGCGATGCCTTCGCCCGTGTCGGCGACGCTGATGCGGTCGCGCCCGGCCGCGCGTTCGTGCGTGATCCGCACCGCGCCGCCCTCCGCGTTGAACTTGATCGCGTTGTCGCACAGGTTGGTGATCATCTGTTCGAGGCGGCGCGCGTCGGCGCGGACGAGCACATCCTCGGCCACCTCGTTGCGGAGGGCGACATGGCGTTTGGCGGCGCGCGCCGCGAGCGCGGTCAGCACGTCGCCGATCATGGCGCGCAGGCGGACGGGTTGCGCCTCCACGGTCGCCGTCCCGGCCTCGATGGCCGAGAGTTCGAGGATGTCGTCGATGAGGCTGTGCATGCGCGCGGCGTTGCGGTCGATGATGGAGAGGAAACGGCGGTTGTTGTCGGCGTCGTCGAGCGCGCCGCTTTCGAGCGTTTCGACGAAGGTGCGGATGGCCGTCAGCGGCGTGCGCAGTTCGTGCGAGACGTTGGAGAGAAATTCCTGGCGGACGCGTTCGAGCCGTTCGAGCCGCGTGATGTCGAAGAAGACGCCGACCGCCCCGCGCGCACGGCCTTGCGCTCCCGCGTCGCCCCCCTGGAGAGGCGCGACGCGCAGATCGAAAACGCGCCGTTCCGCGTCCGTCATCTCCACTTTGACTTCCACGCGCTCGCGCCGCTCGATCGCGTCGAGATAAGCGGCGAGCACGGCGGGGTTGCGCGTCAGGTCGCCGAGTCGCGGCCGTCTGTGCGCCGCCGAGTCGCCGCCGCCGTCGAAGCCGAAGATGACGCGCGCCGCCGCGTTCGAGGCCAACACGCGCAAATCGCCGTCCAGCACCAGCATCCCCTCGCGCATGCTGTCCATCATGGTCTCGACCAACTCGCCCGCCGGGATGCTCGCGGCCGCCGCCACCGTTCGCGCCGCCGATTTCGCGCTCGGCGGCGTCGCCTGCATCGTCCGGTTCTCAGGCGAAGTTTCACGGTCGCGCTCCGCGCCGCGTGTCGAGAGGCGCGCCGCGCACGCGCCCGCGAGCGCAAACGCCAAGGCCGGTAAGGCCGCGTCGGGACGCCGGAAGACGAGTGCGACAAAAGAGATGACGAGCGCGGCTGAGAGCGCGAGGGCTAAGGATACGCGGAGAGACATCTATGAAGTTTAATGTCGGCTAGCGGGAAAAGAAATTGTCGAGGCGTTTGCCGTCTGGTAATGGCTCGCGCTTGTCGGTCGCGGCTCGGGGTCGCGGCGCGCCGCCGGGGCGGCCACGACGCCGACGAAAAACGCGCGGCGCGATCCGTGTATCGAGTTTGCAGCGACGCATCGAATTGATTCTGGAACACGGCGGCGGATCGGTCAACCGCTACTCCCGCGATTCGGCCGCGCCCGGCTTCGGGCATCCGACGAAGCGATAGCCGACGCCGACGACCGTCTCGATGCAGTTGCCGCACTCACCGAGTTTCTGTCGCAGGCGGCGGATGTGTACGTCGAGCGTGCGCGTGTCGCCGTAGTATTGGTAGCCCCAGACGTTATCGAGGATGTGTTGGCGGGTGGCGACGCGGCTGCCGGTTTTGGAGAGCATTTCGAGCAGGGCGAATTCCTTGCGCGTGAGTTTGACGGGCGCGCCATCGCAGGTCACGCGCATGTCGGCGAAATCGATCGCGAGGCGTTCGTCGTCGTAGCCGGGCGCGCCGCCTTCGTCCGCGCGTCGGAGGAGAGCGCGGACGCGCGCCATCACCTCTTTCACGGAGAAGGGTTTCGTGATGTAGTCGTCCGCGCCGAGGTCGAGGCCGCTGATGCGGTCGGCCTCGTCGGTGCGCGCCGTGAGCATCATAATGGGCGTGCGGCGCGTGGCCGGTTCTCGCCGCAGGCGACGGCACAACTCGGTGCCGCTCATCCCCGGCAGCATCAAATCGAGGATGATGAGCGCGGGAGCCGGCCGGGCGTCGAGCGCAGCCGCCAAGCCCTGCTCGCCCGTCGGCGCGATGATCGCTTCCAGCCCCTCGCGCCCCAGGTTGTAGCGCAACCCCTCGGCGATGTCCGGGTCGTCTTCGATGATGAGAATCGGCTTTGCCATAGTAATAAGGGATGAGGGATGAGGGATGAAGGATGAACAAGAAAGGCTTATTTTCATCCTGATTTTTTCATCCCTCATCCCTCACCCCTCATCCCTCCTTAGTTGCTGTGTTTGATGAATGCCGCTTCGGCCATGTAGACCGTGAGTTCGCAGATGTCCGTGACGTAATCGCCGACGCGTTCGAGGTGTTTGGCGACGAGCAACAGGCGCGCGCCGCGCCCGGTGGTGGTCGGGTCGGAGGCCATCAGCTTGATCAGGGCTTGGAACATGTGCTCGTAGAGCGCGTCGATCTCGTCGTCGCCGAGAATGACGGCGCGCGCCTCGACCGCGTTGTTCGTGGTGAAGGCGTCGAGCGCGGCGCGGAGCATGGCCGAGGCTTTCGCGGCCATGCGCGGCAACTCGGCGAAGGGTTTCAGTTGCGGTTCGTCGTTGAGATCGATGGCGGCGCGGGCGATGTTGCAGGCGTGGTCGGCGATGCGTTCGAGGATGGGCGTCACCTTCGCCACCGAGACGACGAAGCGCAGGTCGCGCGCGGCCGGTTGGCGCAAGGCCAGCACGTCGATGCAGAGACGATCTATTTCCACTTCGAGTTGATCGATCCGGTCGTCGTCACGCAGGACTTCGCGCGCCGCGACCGTGTCGCGCTCGACGAGCGCGGCCATGGCGCGCGCCAGCGCGGTTTCGGTCTGGCCGCCGAGCAGGAGCACGCGGTTGCGTAAGTTGTCGAGATCGTAGTCGAGATGCCTTTGCCGTTCCATGTTGTAAATTTCCGGCGTCGTGATCGACGGTTGCGGCGGATGCCTTAAATTTCAAATCTCAAATTTCAAATCTCAGATAACAGATTTAAAATCCGCCATCCACAATCCACAATCCGCAATCCGCAGTCGCCAATCTCTCAGCCGAACCTCCCCGTGATGTAATCCTCGGTCAACTTCTCATTCGGATTCGTGAACATGCGCTCGGTGGCGTTGACCTCAATCAGCTTGCCGAGCCAGAAGAACGCCGTCACGTCGGAGACGCGCGCCGCCTGCTGCATGTTGTGCGTGACGATGACGATGGTGTACTGCCGCTTGAGTTCCACGATCAACTCCTCGATCTTCTGCGTCGCTATCGGGTCGAGTGCGGAGGCGGGTTCGTCCATCAACAGCACCTCGGGGCGCACGGCCAGCGCGCGCGCGATGCACAGCCGCTGCTGCTGCCCGCCGGAGAGGCCGAGCGCGGAAGTCTTCAAACGATCCTTGACCTCCGACCAGATGGCCGCGTCTTCCAAAGCCTGCTGGACGCGATCCTGCAACTCCGTCCTGTTCGTCGTCAGCCGGTTGACCCGCAGGCCGTAGGCGACGTTATCGAAGATGGACTTGGGGAACGGGTTCGACTTCTGAAAGACCATCCCAACCCGCCGCCTCAAGTCCACGACGTTCAAGCCCGGCGCATAGATGTCTTCCCCGTCGATCAGGACTTCGCCTGTCGCGCGCGTGCCGGGGATCGTGTCGTTCATCCGGTTGATCGTGCGCAGAAAGGTTGACTTGCCGCAGCCCGAAGGGCCGATGAAGGCCATCACCAGCCGCTCCGCGATGTCCAGCGAGATATTGAAGAGAGCTTGCGTGCTGCCGTAGAAGAAGTTCAGATCGCGCACGCTCACCTTCGGCTGCGCCGCGTCTCGCGACTGCTCCGCCCGCGCCTCGTCGGCTCGCGGCTCGCTCATAAAAGATGGTGCGGTCGTTGACATATTCTTAAGTGACAGGTGACGGGTGACGGGTGACAGGAAAGAACAAGTTTTAGTTTTAACCTGTCACCCGTCACCTGTCACGACCTAAATCTTCCCCCGCGTAAAGAAGCGGACGGTGATGTTGATGACGAGGATGAGCGTCATCAGGATGAGCGTGGCCGCCCACGCCTGCGCGTGCCATTCGTCGTAGGGCGAGATGGCGTAATTGTAAATCTGCACGGTCAGGGAAGCCATCGGCTGGTCGAGATAGACGTTGAAGAAGCGGCTGCCGAAGGCCGTGAACAAGAGCGGCGCGGTTTCGCCCGAGACGCGCGCGACGGCGAGCATCGCGCCCGTCACGATGCCGGAAGCGGCGGCGGGCAAGACCACCTCGGTCGTCACGCGCCACTGCGGCGCGCCGAGCGCGAGCGCGCCCTCGCGCAAATTCGCGGGCACGAGCCGGATCATCTCCTCGGTCGTGCGCGCCACGATGGGGATCATGATCATGGCGAGCGCGACGCCGCCCGCCATCGCCGAAAATTGCTTCATCGGCAGCACGATGATCGTGTAGACGAAGACGCCGATGAGGATCGAGGGGATGCCCGTCAGCGTGTCGGTCAGAAAACGCACGAGCGAGGCGAAGCGACCCGCGCCGTACTCGGCGAGGTAAATTCCCGTGGCGATGCCGAGCGGCATCCCGACGACGCAGGCCATCGCCAGCAGGATCAGCGTGCCGAGGATGGCGTTGCCGATGCCGCCGCCTTCGCCCACCGGCTTCGGCGTTTCGATCAGAAATTGAAAGCTGATCGCGCCGAGGCCGCGATAGGCGATGTAGCCGAGAATCAGCACGAGCACGGCGACGGCGAAGAAGGCGCACGCCGCCGTCAACGTCGTCATCAAGGCGTTCGTCGCGTAGCGTCTGGCGTGCATCGTCGGCATAAAAGCATTGGGGGAAAGGGGAAGGGGGAAGGGGTAAAGGTTAAAACCGAAACCCGGTTCAAGCTGTTCCCTTCTTCAAGCTGTCCTCTTCCTTTCCCCTTTCCCCTTTCCCCCTTACCCCTAAAGTTCTCACGCTCTGGCCGTGCCGCTCGTCGAGCGCGTGACGCTCCAGACGAGGAGGCGGGCGGCGGCGTTGATGATGAAAGTGACGAGAAAGAGAATCAGCCCGAGTTCGACGAGTGCGCTCAGGTAGATGGCTTCGGTCGCTTCCGTGAACTCGTTGGCGATGACGGAGGCGATGGTGTACGACGGCTCGAAGAGCGACGCGCTGATCTGCGCGCGGTTGCCGATCACCATCGTGACGGCCATCGTCTCGCCGATGGCGCGCCCGAGGCCGAGGATGATCGCGCCCGCGATGCCGGGGCCGCCGTTGGCTAACACGACGCGCGTCGTTTCCCAGCGCGTGGCGCCGAGCGCGAGCGCGGCCTCGCGCTGCGTGACGGGCACGGCGGCCAGCACGTCGCGCACGACCGCCGAGATGATCGGCGTGATCATGATGGCGAGAATGATCCCCCCCGTGAACAACCCGATGCCCGTGATCGGGCCTTGAAAGAACGGCATCCAGCCGAACCACTTTTGCAGCGGCGGCTCGATATATTGGCGCAGCAGCGGCGCGAGCACGAAGATGCCCCACAGCCCGTAGACCACCGAAGGGATGGCGGCCAGCAGTTCGACGAGAAACGTGATCGGGCGCGCCAGGCGGCGCGGGGCTTGCTCGACCAGAAAGACGGCGACGCCGAGCGAGATGGGCACGCTGATCAGGAGCGCGAGCAGCGACGAGACGACCGTGCCGTAGATGAAGGGGAGCGCGCCGAAACGCCCCGTCACCGGATTCCACTCGCTGCTCGTCAAAAAGCCGAAGCCAAACTCGCCGAGCGACAGGCGCGAGTTGGCGGCCATCGCCGCGATCATCGCCCCGACGAGCAGCAGCACCAGCAGCGCGCAACCGAACAACGCCGCGCGAAACACGGCGTCGCCCGTGTTGCCCGTAGGCGAGAGAGCGCGTCGCCAGTGCCACACGCGCGCGTGCGCGCCGTAGGTGGCGGCGGGTGTCGGCATGGTCGGCGGTGGTTGCTGCATGAATGTTAGGGTGCGGGTTCGAGTTTCAGGTTTCAAGTTTCAGGTTTCAAGACTGAGGTTAGAGGTTCTTTGTCTTGAACCTGAAACCTGAAACCTGAAACCTGAAACTTCCTACGCGCCGCGAAGCGTCTTGCCGCCCGAAGTGATCGAGTTGAGTTTGGCGGAAGCCTTCTCGACGATTTCGGCGGGAAGGGGGGCGTATTGTAAATCTTTGGCGAAGCGTTCGCCGTCGTGGATGCTCCACCAGAGGAAGTCCACGACGGCTTTGCCTTTGGCCGCGTCCTTCTGCTCTTTGTAGACGAGGATGTAAGTGTAACTCGAAATCGGGTAGGCGTTCGCGCCGGCCGCATCCGTGATCGAGACGCGCAGGTCGGCGGGCGTGGCGGCCAGACTCTCGGCGGCGGCGGCCGTCACGGCGTCGAGCGACGGGGTGACGAAGTTGCCCGACTTGTTCTTGATGAGCGCGACGGGCAGTTTGGTCTGCACGGCGTAGGCGAGTTCGACGTAGCCGATGGTGTTCGGCGTCTGCTTGATCTGGCCGGACACGCCCTCGTTGCCCTTGCCGCCGATGCCCACCGGCCAATCAACCGACTTGCCCGCGCCCGGCTTCGTCTTCCATTCGGGACTGACCTTCGCCAGATAATCCGTGAAGACGGCCGTTGTGCCGCTGCCGTCCGAGCGGTGGACGACCGAGATGTCCGTCGCGGGCAATTGCGCGCCGGGATTGTCGGCGGCGATGCGAGGGTCGTTCCACTTCTTGATCCGGCCGAGGAAGATGTCGGCGATCACGTCGGGCGAGAAGCGCAGCGGTTCGGCCACGCCCTGCAAGTTGTAGGTGATGACGACCGCGCCGAGCACGGTCGGGATGTGGAGGATTTCGCCCGGCGCTTTCTTCAAGTCCTCGTCGCTCATCGGGGCGTCGGACGCGCCGAAGTCAACCGTCTGCGATTGAATCTGCTGGATGCCGCCGCCCGATCCGATCGACTGGTAATCGATCCTCGCACGCGAATTGACCTTGCCGTATTCGCTCAGCCACTTCTGGTAGAGCGGGTTCGGAAAGGTCGCGCCCGCGCCCTGCAAGCGAATGGTCTCGCCGCTCGCGCCCGGCGTCGTCGTGGTGCTATCGGCGCGTTCGCCGCTACAGGCTGAAGCGAACGCCAGCGCGACGGCCAGTAAGGCCGCGAACGTGACGCGACTATTATTAAGATTGCGGCGCGTGGCCGGTCGGGTGCGGAACATCGTCAGTCTCCTCGGAAATTTAGGACTCGAAAGAAGAGTCCGAGGATACCGGGACGCTGTTACACGCACCTGAACGCGACTTTAAATCTATGTTAACGGGCGGGCGGCGCGGCGCATCAGGTGAGACGGTCGATCAGCCGGATGAACAGGAACGAGAGGGCGGCGATGACGGCCGCGATGGGAATGGTCAAGACCCACGCCCAGACGATGCGCCCCGCGATGCCCCACTTGACGGCCGACAGGCGGCGCGTTGCGCCGACGCCGACGATGGCGCCCGTGATCGTGTGCGTGGTGGAGACGGGGATGCCGGCGAGCGTCGCGCCGAAGAGGGTCAAGGCTCCGGCCGTCTCGGCGCAGAAGCCGCCCACGGGTTTGAGCTTCGTGATCTTCGATCCCATCGTGTGGACGATGCGCCAGCCGCCTGAAAGCGTCCCGGCGGCAATCGCCGCGTGCGCCGTTAAGACGACCCAGAGCGGAATTTCCGGTAGCTTGCCGCCCGCGCCCCCTTCCAGGAGGCCGCTCGTCACGAGCACGATGGTGATGATGCCCATGGTCTTCTGCGCGTCGTTGCCGCCGTGGCCGAGCGAGTAGGCGGCGGCGGAGAGCAATTGGCCGCGCCGGAAAAGTTTGTCCACGCGGTTGGGCGTCGAGCGGCGAAAGAGCCAGAAGACGGCGACCATCAGGACGAAGCCGAGCGTCAGGCCGATGAGCGGCGAGGCGATGATAAAGATGAGCGTCTTGATCCACCCTTCGGGCTTCAACAACCCCTCGAAGCCGCCGTAAGCGGCTATCGCCGCGCCCGCATAAGCACCGACGAGCGCGTGCGAACTCGACGTGGGGAGCGCGAGATACCACGTGATCAAGTTCCAGATAACCGCGCCGAGCAGGGCGGCGAGCAGCACGTAGAGCCGCTGGTCTTGCTCGATCAGGTTGATCTCCACGAGGTCGCCGCCGATGGTCTTGGCGACGCGCGTGCCGAGGATGGCGAAGGCGATGAAGTTGAAGAACGCCGCCCACACGACCGCCATGCCCGGCGAGAGCACGCGCGTCGAGACGACCGTCGCAATCGAGTTCGCCGCATCATGGAACCCGTTGATGTAGTCGAAGACGAGCGCGATGAAGATGATGAAGATGACGAAGGCTAGGGTGACAGACATAGGAGCGATGAGGGATGAGGGATGAGGGATGAGGGATGAACCGGAAAGCACTCAAGAGATTGAATGCTTTTCTTCATCCCTCATCCCTCATCCCTCATCCCTTCCTTTCAGGCGTTTTTGATGATCACGCTTTCGATGATGTTGGCGACCTGTTCGCAGCGGTCAACGGCGGCTTCGAGTTTTTCGTAAATCTCTTTGAACTTGAGCACGGTGAGCGGGTCTGACTCTTGCCGGAACAGTTCGCCGATGGCCGCGTGGTAGGTGTCGTCGGCGACATTCTCCAGCCGGTGGATTTCGACGAGCCGCTGGTTGATGCCGGTGGGGCGCGCGAGCGTGGAGACGATCTCGTGGAGTTGCACGGCCATGCGCTGGATGACATCGGCGAAGGAGCGCGCGTGCGGCGTGCTCGCCTGAATGTTGAACATGACCATCGCCCGCGCCGCGTCGTCGATGAGGTCAACCACGTCGTCGAGCGCGCTCGACAACTCGTAGATGTCTTCGCGGTCGAAGGGAGTGATGAAAGACTTGTTGAGGCTGGTGGAGATGGTGTGCGTCAGTTCGTCGCAGGCGTGTTCGATGGTTTTGATGCGCTGGGCATAGGCGTTGTAGTCGGGGCTGGCGTCGCCCATCATCTCAACGAGGATCGTCGAGGCGTCGTAGATGTAAGAGGTCATCTGCGAGAAGAAAGAGAAATATTGATCCTCGCGGGGCAGAAAACTGAAACGCGCCATCTTTTTATCGGCTCCGTTGTGGGCTTGAAAGAAAGAAGCCGCACTATAGACGAACTGGCAAGGAAGTTTCAAGGTGAACGCGGGCTGAACGGAATCGCGGAAAGGAGACGGCGGCAGGCCGATTCGACGAATCGAAGCGAGCGACCGGCGGACGCTTCTCAGCCCGCGCTTTTCAATCCGCCGCCCGCCATCCGCCTTCGGTAATCGTCACGAGCCGGTAGCCGACGTTGATCATGGTTTCGATGTGGACGCGGAAGGGCGCGAGGCGGCGGCGCAGACGATAGATGTGAACGTGGAGACTTTCGGCGTTGAAGGCGGCGGGCGGCGGCCACGCGTGCCGCCAGATGTCTTCCGAAGAGACGACGCGCTGCGCATTGAGCGCGAGGCGCGAGAGGATCAAAAACTCCTTGCGCGGGAGTTGGAGCGCGCTCCCGCCGCACGCGACGTAATAGTTGTCGTGCTCGACGCGCAGACGCCCGTCGTCGTAGACGCTCGCCTCGAATTCTCGCGCTCGCGCCCCGGCCGGAGGAGATGTCAATTCGACGCTCATAAGTTTAGAAAGAAGATCGCTTGAGAAGCGTGCATCGCGGAAGCGTCGATCGAAGCCGGGCAGGTTGTGTCTCTCTCCTGCGATTGACGCTTCCGCGATTGACGAATGTTAGAACTTCAGTTTCGCGCCGAACTGCATGACGCGGGGGCCGCCGAGGGTGCCGGTGATTTTGCCGAAGTCGGTGGTGTCCTGAAGATCGTTGTTCGGGTTGGCGAAGTTGACGTTGTTGAAGACGTTGAACACGTCCCAGCGCAACTCCAGCCCGACCCGCTCGGTGAGCGCGGTGGTTTTGGAGAGTCCGAGGTCGAAACGCTTCTGGCGCGCCCCGCGCAGGACGTTGCGGCCGAGGTTGCCGTATTGCCCGAAGGACGAGCAGAGAGCTTCGGGGTTGAAATAACGCTCGGTCGGGTCGTCGCCCCGCTCGCGCAACTGTTCGAGCGTGCCGCAAAGATTCGGGCGGCCGAAGCCGGGGCGGAAGAGTCCGCCCGACCCGGTGCGCAGCGCGGCGAGCGCGGAGACGTTTCCGGCCTCGGGTTCCGCCGCGAAGATGCTGAAGGGCGTGCCCGATTGCACTTGCGCGAAGCCGGAGAGCTGGAAGCCGCGCAGGAAACGCGAGGCGGAGCCGAAGGTCGGGAGGTCATAGACGAAACTCAGACTGAACCGCTGCGGGCGGTCGAAGTCGGAGAGGGCGCGGTTGCTGCGCGGGTCGTTGGAGTTGTTCTGCAGGATGAAGCCGGTGTTGGGCACGTCGGGCTTGCCGCCGCCCGCGGTCGAGCCGGGGTCTGCGCTCGAAGTGTCGATGGACTTCGAGAAGGTGTAGGAGGCGTTGAACTGTAGGCCGCGCGTGAGTCGCTGCGTGAGGTTGAACTGCGCGCCGTGATAGATGGAGTTTCCGTCGGCTTGCAGGAGCAGGGCTTCGGGGATGTTGAAGCCGAGCAGTTGCCCGCGCGCCTCGAAGCCGATGATCGAGCCGTTCGGATCGCTCAAGTTGAAATCGACGGGCGCGCCCGTCGCCGTGTTCGGGAAACCGAAGGCGATGCCGCGGCCGCGCTCGCGCTCCGACACGCCGGTGCGGAGCGCGCCGCGCAGGCTCGCGGGGTTGCCGCGTTGCGCCGCCTCGTAAGCCTGATTGAAGCGGGCGAAGATGTAGTCGGGCGTCGCGGGATCATTCAAATCATAAACTCGATTGAGCGCCTTCGCCTGCAAGAGCTTCGTGCCCTTCGTGCCGACGTAGCGCGCTTCGAGCAGCAGGTTCTTCGTCAACTCGAACTGCGCGCCGAGATTCCACTGCTGGACGTAGGGCGTGCGCAAATTGCGGTCAACGGCACGAAACTCGAACGTCTCGGCGATGTTGCCGAGCGCGGGCTGTCCGGTCGCCAGATCGACGGCGTTCAGCGCGCCGTTGGCGTCGCGCGTGACGCCCGTGTTGTCGCGGATGACGTAGGTGAGCGCGCCGCCGTTCGAGACGAGTTGGATGCGGTTCGGAAGAAAGTTGTTGAGGCCGAGTTGCGTGTTCTGTTGCGAGAAGGCTGTGCCCAGATTGATCTGCCGCGTGGGCGCGGTGACTTCGATTTCGCGCAGGAACGGGTAGTTGCTGAACACCGTGTTGATGAAGGCGGAGGAGGGGCGGTCGAAGAAGACGCCGTAGCCGCCGCGGATGACCATGCGGTTCGATGCGAGGGGCGAGTAGGCGAAGCCGAAGCGCGGCGCGAAGTTGTTGCGGTCGGGATTGATGGTTGACTTGTTATTCGCTCTGGCCGTGACGGCGAGCGCGGAGTCGAGCGCGGCGAAGCCGGTCGTGCGCGCATTGGAGGGCACGACGAAGCCGCTCAAGGGATTCTCAGTGCTCGTCGAGAGCGCGGGGTCGAAGTTGCCGAACTGCCCGTTTTGCTCCTCGGGCGTGCCGAAAAACTCGTAGCGCAGGCCGAGGTTGAAGGTCAGTTTGCGGTTGACCTTCCAATCGTCGGCCACGTAGCCGGAGAGGTCGCGGAAGCGGAAGCTCTTGTCGGTGATGCCGAACTGCGTGTCGGCCTCCGTGGCGCGCCCGGCGAGAAACTGCGTGAAGTTGTCGAACTTCTCAAACTCGGTCGCCTGCTCCTCCGGCAAGTTGGTGTCGAAGCGGAAGCGTTTGAACTCGCCGCCGAAGCGCAGCGTGTGCGCGCCGCGAATGAGCGTCAGGTTGTCGGCGAGGCTGTAGGTTTGTTGCTGGCGGCGATTGAAAGAGTCGTTCGGGCCGCCGAAGGAGAAGTTGGCGAGATTGTTCCGGCCGATGAACTGGCCGAGGCGTTGCGTGCCGACCGAGTTGTCGAAGAAGAGTGCGGGGTTGTCGATGCCGACCGACGCGCTGGTGATGGCCGCGAAGTCGTCGCGCAAGCTACGCGAGTTGTTCAGGGAGAAGTAGCCGAAGCGGACTTCGTTGATGAGCGTCGGGCTGAAGACATGCACGTCGGAGACGGCGAGCGTGCGGTTGCGGTCGTTGCGCACGAGTCCGGCGGGCGAGGCCTGGCTGTTCGGCGCGTTGAAGGGATCGAAGCCGGGGAAGTCGGCGAAGAAGAAAGCGCCGCTCAGGCGATTGTTCGCGGTGAGTTGCCCGTCGAGCTTGAAGGTGAACTGATCCTGTTCGAATTCGGCCGGGAAGACGTTGCGCTGGCGCACGAGCGGGTTGCCGCCAAAGAGCGTGACGTTCGAACCGGCGATTGATTGGTCGTTGAAGACCGTCGGCAGCCCGGCGCGGGGCGCGGGGATGAGAAAGTCGCCGGTGATGGGGTTCAAGACGTTCAGCAGGTTCAGGGCGATGGGTGAGATTTGCGCGGGCGTCAAACAAAAGCCGCCGGTCGGCGTGCCAGCGTTGTTGCGCACGCAGGGGTTGAGCGCGGAGAAGGCCGCGACGACGTTGTCGGCCGTTCGGCGCGCGCCGCTGATGAGGCGGAGCGCGGCGGGCAGCACCGTCTGGCTGCTGGCGGTCGGGACGAACCCGGTGCTCGCGCTCGTGCGCTGGTAGCCGCCGAAGAAGAACAGCCGTTCTTTGACTACCGCGCCGCCGAGCGTGAAGCCGCCTTCGTGGCGGCGCGCGCGCGGCCGCTCGATGCCGTCCTTGTTGTAGAAGAAATCGTTGGCGTTGAAACGCTCGTTTTGAACGAAGTAATAACCCGTGCCGTGAAAGTCGTTCGTGCCGGACTTGGTGATGAGTTGAAAGTTGCCGCCGCCGGAGCGACCCGTCGAGGCGTCGTAGAGGCTGGTCTGGAGTTTCACCTCGGAGAGCGTTTCGGGCGCGGGGGCGATGTTGTCGTTGAGCGAGCCTTCGTTGTTGGTGACGTTGGTGGCGTCAACGCCGTTGAAGAAGAGGCTGGTGCTCGTCGTGCGCGTGCCGTTGACGGAGGGCGAGACGTTGCCGTTGCCGTTGGTGAGCACGGGCGAGAGTTCCGCGCTGACGCCCGCCTCGGACGAGAGCAGTTGCGTGAAACTGCGCGTCGAGGTCGGGATGGCGACGAGTTGCTCGGAGGAGACTTGCCGCGCGGTGGTGGCCGTCTCCGTCGCCAGCAGCGTCGCATCGCCCGACGTGATCGTGATCACTTCGCCAGACAGTTCTCTGATTTCGAGCCGGTCTTCGAGCGTGCGCGGAACGGAGGCTTCGACCTCGACGCTGCGGCGCACCAACCTCTTAAAGCCCGTCATCTCGATGGCGACTTCGTAGACGCCGACGGGCAGCACGGCGACCGTCCAGCGTCCCTCTTCATTCGTCGTGGCGACGCGCGCCTGCCCCGTCCCGCTGTTTCGTACATTGACCGTGACGCCGGGCAGCAACGCGCCGTTCGCGTCCTGCACCACGCCGCTCAAACTTCCCGTCGGGCTGGACTGCGCCCGGCTGGAAGGGACGAGAGCCAGCATGACTCCCACGATTAAGAGCAGCGACCGGAGGCGCGATGCCTGGTTCCGATTCAATATAAAAGTTCTTCCAGGGGTGGAACTCATAAGTTTCTCCTAAGGCGAATACGATGTCGGCGCGGACGCCGGATGCGCGCGTCCGGCAAGCGGCGTCGAAAAATTAAAGCGGCGAATGGTTGCTAAATGCGTTTCAGCTTGTTTGAAAGTGCGCGAGGCGTGTTCAGTTTGCGAAGCTGGAGAGTAAGCCGCGCGGGTTAAGCGGGAGTGAATGTCGCCTTAAAAGTTTGTTAACTGTGGCGGCGCGGCAGGCGCGTCGATCACCGCGGAGAGACGCGGCGGTCAACTGCGGCGGGGTGACGTTATTTCTCTCAAGTTGACTTGGCCGCACGTCAGTTTGAACGGGAGACAAGTCAGTCCGCACGGTCAGTCCGCACGGGTTTTCGCGGGTTCGCCGGATTTCGCGCGTTTATCGGCGGGAGGGCATGTGGCCTTTGAATTGCTTGGCGTAGAGGTCAGACGCTCGCCGCCGGTGAGCGAAAAAAAACACCCCGATATCCGCCCTTGACGCCAATGAAGAGCCTGAGCGAACACGAAGCTGTCAGCACCCATACGAAGGTGATCCTGTCGGTCTACGCCATCATTTTTCTGGCAGCGATCTACTTTCTGCCGGTGGCTCACATCGGCCTCCCGTTATTACTGTTCGCCCTGCTGGCGGTGCGCGCCAGCGCGAGCTTCCCGGTGAAGATCGCCGGGGCGGGCAATCATATTTACCTCACGGACAGTTTCCTGCTGCTCTCCTTGCTCGTGTTCGACGCCGAGGCGGCGACCGTGCTGGCGTGCATCGTCACGCCCTGCGTGTTGCTTCATTCTAGCAAGAGCCTCACCGCGCTCATCTCGCGCTCGGCGATCTCGATCCTCCCGATTTTCCTCTCAGCTCTGCTGCTCCGCTTCGGGTTCGGCTCCGTGCCTCAACTCTTGCAGGCGCATGACGTGCCCCTCATGCTGACCGCGCTCGCCGCGTTGATCGTCGCCCAGTCCGCCATCAGCGCGGCCACCTTGCTGGCCGGCCGGAGCGCAGGCCCGCAACAGAAGCGGCGGCAGGCGTTCGTCAAAAATTATCTCAAGCCGCTGACGGTGTATCTGGCGGCCGGGTGCGTCGCCGCGCTCGTGGCGGCGGCCGCACACGTCGTCGGCCTCAACCTCGTCGCGCTCGCCGGGGTGGCCGTCGCCATCGTGTATTTCGCCTACGCCTCTTACAAGGATAATCATTTCATCAGCGTGCCGCCGCAGGCGCAGGTGGCGGTGGCTAACACCGGCAACGCGTCCGGCGACGAAGACCGTTTCCGCAACGCGTTCGACTTCGCGGCCATCGGCATGGCGTTGGTTTCCTCCGAAGGGCGTTGGCTCCAGGTCAACCGCGCGCTGTGCAAGATTCTGGGCTACTCGGAACGCGAGATGATCGTCACGGACTTCCTGACCGTCATTCACCCCGACGACCTGAGCGTGGCGGTGGAGGCCATCAAGCGTCTGCGCAAAGGCAATAGCAGCATCGACCAGTGTGAGGTGCGTTTCCAGCACAAGTCGGGGCATAAAGTGTGGGGACTGTGGAGCGCGTCGCTGGCGGGCGGCTCGCACGCGGCGTCCACGCCGCTCGTCTTCCAGATTCAAGACATCACGGATCGCAAGCGCGCCGAGGAGCAACTCCAGCACGAAGCGATGCACGACGTGATGACCGGGCTGCCCAACCGCGCCATGTTCATAGACCACCTCGAACTCGCCATCGCGCGCGCCCAGCGCAACGAGGCGCGCAAGTTCGCAGTGCTCTACGTTGACCTGGATCGCTTCAAGATCATCAACGACAGCTTAGGCCACGCCGTCGGCGACCAGTTGCTCAAAGAGGTGGCGGTGCGCCTGTGGAAGTGCGTCAGGGCGGGCGATACGGTGGCGCGCCTCGGCGGCGACGAGTTCGTGCTGCTGCTCGAAGACATTTACGAAGAGAACGAGGCGATTGAAGTTGCGGAGCGCATCAAGAGCGAGTTGGCGGCTTCGTTTACGCTCAACGGGCGCGAGGTGTTCACGACGGTGAGCATCGGCGTGGCTTCCAGTTGGACGAGCTACCATCAGGCCGAAGGGTTGATCCGGGACGCGGACGCGGCGATGTACCGCGCGAAATCGCTCGGCAAGAACCGCCACGAAATTTACGATTCCGCCATGCACGCCCAGGTCAACGATCTCTTGCAGATGGAGACGGCCTTGCGCATGGCGGTCGAGCGCAATGAGTTGGTCGTCTACTACCAGTCGATCGTTGACCTGGAGACGTTCAAGATTTCGGGCTTCGAGGCGTTGGTGCGTTGGAATCACCCGGAGCGCGGCTTCATCTCGCCCGCCAACTTCATCCCGCTGGCGGAAGAGACGGGCTTGATCGTGGACATCGGCGAGTGGGTGTTGCGCGATGCGTGCCGCCAGATGGAGCGTTGGCAGAAGATATTTCCGTCCGACCCGCCGCTCTTTGTCAGCGTGAACTTGTCGAGCAAACAGTTCATCCAGAGCGACCTCATTCAGCGCGTGACGCAGATCATCGAAGAGACGAAGATCAACCCGGAAGGGCTGAAACTCGAAATCACGGAGAGCGCGGTGATGGACAACGTCGAGACGGCGACCGAGATGCTCAAGAAGCTGCGCGCGCTCGGCATCAAGTTGAGCATCGACGATTTCGGCACGGGCTACTCCAGCTTGAGTTACCTGCATCGTTTCCCGATCGACACGCTGAAGGTTGACCGCTCGTTCGTCGTCAACATGTCGGAGGACGGCGAGAACGTGGAGATCGTGCGGACGATTGTGAGCCTCGCGCAAAACCTCGGCATGAACGTGATCGCCGAGGGCGTGGAGACGAAGGAACAACTCGCCGCGCTCAGAAAGCTGGGCTGCGAAAACGGGCAGGGCTATTTCTTCTCCAAGCCCGTGGGCGCGAAGGCGGCGGAGAACTTGATCTGCGACACCTACACGGTCGAACCCACGGTCGAAACGCTCGTCAATTCCGCGCGCCCGCAGGAGAAAGTCGTCCGCTATTCGCAAGTGGCCTGAGGCGCGAGGGGTCGCCGCCCGCGCTTCTTTGACGGTGAACAAAAAAATGGGGTCGCGTCAGGCTTCGGGGAGAAGTTCGGGCGCGACCCCTGTCCGCATAGTCAGGCGAGACGAAGTTTGGCGGGGTTGCGTACACCCTAACGACGCGACGCTACAGCGAAATTAACGGCGACTTAAATGTTGATGAACAGTCGGCGTTAATGTTGATGAACAGTTGGCGTTGCGCGCGCGCGCCGTCTCAAAAACGGAACACGGTGTCGAGTTGCAGGCGCGTCGTCGTCCGGTTGAGCGAACCGGCGGGCGTCTGGCCGAAAGCTCCGCCCAGCCCGTTCGGGCGTCCGGTGAAGTAGCCGTTGAGCGAGACGACGACGCGCGGGTCGGCGGCGTAAGAGAAGATCACGCGATGCACGCGCACGTCCGAAGGCTGCGCGATGTCGGACAGGTTGAAGGGCGTGAGCACGGCATCGCGCTCGATGCGCATGAAGGTGTAGTTGAAGAGCAGGTCGCCGCGCTCGCGCGTCTTGCCCGCCTGAATCTCCGCCCAGAAACCGTGGTTCTCGTTGTTCTCGACGATGCGGTTCGCGCCGTTCGCGCCCGCCAGCACCACGTCGTGCGCCTGCGTGTTGGCGACGAAGTTGAAGATCATGGTGACGGGGAAGCGTTTGCTCTGCGTGAACTCAAGGCGGCCGATGAAATCGGCGAGGTTGAAGCCGGAGGAGAGCCGCCCGTCGCGGTTGACGGCGTTGGTGTTGGCGACGGAGATGCCGAGGCTGCTGCCCGCGACGAGCAGGTCGCGCGGGATGGCGGCGAAGCCCGCGACAGTTTGCGCCGGGGTCGTGGCCGTCGCCGGTATCGCGACCGTGACGGGCACTTGCAGTTGGCCGCCGAAGAACTGCGCGGGGCTGATGAACTGCGTGCCGGAATAATAGAGGTCGGCGGCGGAGAGCGTGAGCGAAGTTTTGTCGCCGAGGGCGAGGCGCGTGCGTACCTGTGCGCCGTAGAGGGCGAGGTCGCGCCCGCCGCGCCGTGAGGCGTCAACGCTCGCGCGGCCGTCCGCGCCGACGACGAAGGCGGCCTGGCGTTCGAGCAGCGGGAGTTGCCACGCGACGAGCGTCAGGTTTTTGAACACGTCGTGTTTGAAATCGCGGGTGTAACTTTCGTTGAGACCTTCGGGTTGGTTGTCAACGTCGAACGTCATCTCGGTAAAGAGCCACGGCGTCTCGAACTTCCCGCCTTGCAGGCGCAGGCCGGGCAGGGCGGCGGGACGGTAAGTGATGTAGGCTTGATCGAGCGCGAACTGTTTGCGGTTGAAGAAGTCGGTGAGCGTCTGGTTGCTGCTGATGAGGTCGGAGGTCGTGCCGGTGGCGAAGCGCAGCCCCCAATCGAACTGCTTGCCGATCTGCCCGCGCATGGCGAGGCGCGCGCGCAGACGCAGGCGGTGGCGCGCGCTCAACTCGTTGCCGAGGATGGCCGGGTTCTCCGCGTTGGCGAGCGCGTTCAACTGGCCGAACTGCGACTCGGCGCGGAGGCGTATGTCGCCGCTGAAGGTGATCGAGCCGAGTTGGCGTGCGAGCGTCTCGGTCGTCTTCTGCGCCTGCGCCTCGATGGCGCGCACGCGCGTGTCCACCCCCTCCGTTTGCGGATTCTTCGCCGCCGCTTCTTGCCCCGGCGCACCGTCGCGCCGGAGCGTGTCGGCGGTCGCGGCCGCGTCGCCCGGCGCATAGATGGCCTCTGTGACCGTCGCCGCGCCCGTCTCGGGGCGGGCGGTGCGCGCGAGCAGTTCGTTGAGGAGTTTCGACTGTTCGGCGAGCGTGGCGCGCAGGCGTTCGATCTCGATCTGCTGTTGCTGCAACTGCCTGCGCACGTCGTCGAGAGCGGCATCGTCGCGCGTCTGCGGCGCGGCGGGAGGCAGCGTCGGCGCGCTCGCGCCGGGCGGGATCACGACGGCGGCGGCGGACGCGTTGGTCTGCGCGAAGGCGCAGCAGTTGAGAGCGACGAAGACGGCGCACGCGAGCAACGCGCGCCGGGCGGCAGTAATCATCGTAAGTCCTTCCTCGGAGCGAAACATTAGAGAGCGTCGGGCGGCGGCCGCGAAAACTTCTCGGGCACAATTCGGATTGCGTCCCGCCCGCGCCTGAAACCTCGATATGGGACGGCGAGGCGACGTTATCATAAAGCCGGCGCGGCCAAAATTCTTTAGCCGCTTCAACCCCGAGGACGACGATTGAAACGCGCGATCGAACCCCGAGACCGAACCGCCGCGAAGGCCGAAACTATAAGCGGCGCAGATTAACAAGACCTGAACGGAATGTTACAAACGCGAAAACTTGTGGCGCGGCCGCACGCGCGCCGCGGCGGCGTCTCAATCCGGGGAGACGCGCGTGCGCGCGTGCGCGCCTGTGCTATGATGTTCGCGCCCCTTTTTACAAAATTTCTCCGGCGTTTGCTCAGGCTTCGGGTGATATGAGATCAAGCTCCTTCATGCAAAAGACGCGGGCGTTGATGGGCTTAAACGCGCTCCGCGATCTGGTTTCCGATTCGATGGCGATCGACCTCGGGTCGGCCAGCACCATCATCTCCGTGCGCGGTCGCGGCATCGTCGTGGACGAACCCTCCGTCGTCGCCGTCAGCAAGACGACCGGCGAGATCGTCGCCATCGGACGCGAGGCGCACACGATGCAGGGGCGCGAGGCGCGCGACGTGACGCTCGTCATGCCGATGGTGGACGGCGTCGTCGCCGACTTCGAACGCTCGCAGCGCATGCTCGATCATTTCGTGCGCAAAGCCCGAAGCGGCATCTCGCATTTCAGCCGCCGCGCCGTGATGAGCGTGCTGTCGGGCGTGACGCACGTTGAGCAGCGCGCGTTGATGGCGGCGGCCGAAGCGGCGCACATCGGGCGCGTCTACATGGTGGAGGAGGGCTTGGCGGCGGCCATCGGCGCGGGCATCCCGGTGGACGAGCAGAAGGCTTCGGCGGTGGTGGACATCGGCGGCGCGACGACCAACGTGGCCGTCGTCGCGCTCGGCATGATCGTCTACGCGCAGGCCGAGCGGGTGGGGAGTTCCGACATCGACGAGGCGATCATGGATCGCCTGCGGCGGCATCACGGTCTCATCATCGGCGCGCCCACCGCCGAACGGCTGAAGATCGAATTGGCCTCGGCCGTCGCTCCGAAAGACCCGGCGCGCACGCTGACCGTCAAAGGGCGCGACGTGCAAAGCGGCACGCCGCGCGCGGCCGAGGTGACGAGCGATGAAGTGTGCGTCGCGGCGCAAAGCGTCGTGCAGCGCATCGCGCGCGTGGTGCAGCGCGGCCTGGCCGAGTTGTCGCCCGAAGTGGCCGCCGACATCTACGACCGCGGGCTGGTGCTCACGGGCGGCGGCGCGCTCCTCGAAGGCATGGCGGCCTTCCTGCACGGCGAGACGCGCCTCTCCACGCACATGTCCGAAGACCCGCGCCATGCCATCGTCAAAGGACTCTCCCAACTCTTCGACGACGCCCTGCTCCTGCGCCGCGTCGCCCGCAGCGAACCCTCGCTCCTGCTCGACGCCGACGCGGGCGCGTTTGAAACGTATGAGTAGCTGTCAGTAGTCAGTTGTCAGTAGTTCTTTGTCCGTTGCCGTTTGTTCAAACTGAACTCAAGTAGAGCCTGTAACTGCCGCGAACAATTGACGACTGACAACTGACAGCAATTTTCCGTCGGGAACAAAACGCGCCCTCCGGTTGTCTTAAAACTCGTCACCCGTCACCTGTCACCTGTCACAGCTTTTATGTCTCTCGCTCGAATTCTACACCGGCAGTTAAAAGTCGCCAGCGTCTATGGGATTCCCGTGAGAATCGATTATCGCTGGTTCCTGGTGTTCGCCTTGAGCACGTGGCTCATCGCGAGCAATTTCGAGCAGGGCACGCCGCTCGTCCGCTACGTCAACGTCACGCCCTCGACCGCTTGGATCATCGGGCTGGTGACGACGCTCGGCCTGTTCCTCTCCATCTTCGGGCACGAACTGTCGCACGCCCTGGTCGGGCGCGTCGAAGGCATCGAGACCGAGGAGATCGTGCTGCACCCGTTCGGCGGCATGGCGCGGCTCAACCGCGAGCCGGACAATGCGCGCGCCGAGTTTCGCATCGCGGTGGCCGGCCCGGCGTCGAGTTTCCTCTTCGCCGTCGCGGCCTTCGGAGGGATGATGGTCGCCGCCGCCTTCGAGCAAAAGTTGGTGGGCGCGGTCTTTTTCATCCTCGGCTTCTGGAATCTCATGCTCGCCATTTTCAACCTGCTGCCCGGCTATCCGCTCGACGGCGGGCGCGTGCTCCGCGCTTTCCTCTGGCACCGCAACGGGAAACTCGAAGAGGCCACGCGCATCGCCTCGCTCGGCGGCCAACTCATCGCCTGGACGCTCTTTGTCTTCGCGCTCCTGCTCTACTTCAAAACCGGCGACCTCTTCATGACCTTGTGGTCGGTGGTGGTCGCGCTCTTTCTGCACAGCGCGGCGGCGAGCGTCGGGCGGGAACACAAAGGTCTACAGACGGTGGGCGAGGCGATGAGCGCGCCCGTCTCGGTCGAGCCGGAGACGCTCGTCAGCCACTTCATAGACCTGTTTCTGCCCCAGCACCCGCAGGAGGCTTTTCCCGTCGCGCGCGGCCGCAGCCTCCACGGCATCCTGACGCTCTCGGACGTGCGTAAACTCCCCGACGCGAGCCGCCACCGCACGCGCATCGCCGACGTGATGCGACCCGTCGCGCCCGAACTCTTCGTCGATCCCGAGACGCCGCTCGCGCGCGCCGACGCCCTGATGAAACAGAACGGCGCGGGCGCGCTGGCCGTCTTGAACACGGCGGGCGAACTCGTCGGCTTCCTCCAACGCGCACGCCTCAAGCGGCGCACCGAAACAAAATAACTCGCCGATTTTTCGCCGCCCGGTTCCGCCCCCGCCCCGGCGAGGCACTGTTGTTGCTTTGTGTCGAGCTTTTCGACATAATCGGCGCGGATGCGTTTAACTTCAACCCCTGGGGAGAGACCGTAGATGCTGGCTGTGCTGGGCGCGCTTATCGCGAACGGGCTGATTACCGTTTTGAAGTTTATCGCGGCCGTGATCACGGGTTCGTCGGGCATGATGGCCGAGTCGCTGCACTCCTTGGCCGACACGACGAACCAGGTTTTCCTGCTGCTCGGCCTGCGTTTCTACAAGCGTCCGGCTTCGGAAAAACATCCTTTCGGCTACGGCAAAGAGCGTTTCTTCTGGTCGTTCATCGCGGCCATTTTCATCTTCGGCGTCGGCGCGAGCTACGCGCTCTACGAGGGCTTTCAAAAGCTCTGGCACCCGCACCCGCCCGAACAACTCGCGTGGGCTTACTGGGTGCTCGGCATCTCGCTCGTGCTCGAAGCCGCTTCCATCGGGCTGGCTCTGTATCAGGAGATCAACGAAGCGAAGCACGAAGGCATGACGTTTGCGGAGTACCTGCGCGAGTCGAAAGACCCGACGGCCAAGACCGTGCTCTTTGAAGACACCGCCGCGCTGCTCGGCATCATCATCGCCGGGGTCGGCATCTACCTGACGGATCATCAGGTCGGCCCCTCGCTCTTCGAAGGCCAGCCGCCCGGCGCGTTCTGGGACGGGCTGGCTTCGATGACCATCGGCGTCGTGCTCGCCATCGTCGCTTTCTCGCTCGCGCGTTCGGCGCGCGGTTTGCTGCTCGGAGAGGCGGCCACGCCAAAAGCGGTCGAGCGCATCCGTCAGGCGATCCTGAGCCACGAGCACGTCTGCGAGGTCGTCGAACTGTTGACCATGCACCTGGCCCCCAAACAGATTTTGATCAACGCGCACATCAACTTTCGCAACGAACTCGGGACAGACGACATCGAGCAGGTGGTCAACGAAGTGGAAGACCTGATCAAAAAAGCCGAGCCGAAAGTTGACATGATCTTTTTAGAGACCGCGCGGGAAAGCAACGCCGAAACGAGCACGCCGATCCCGCAGCACATCGGATGAAAGATTGTCAGTCGTCCGTAGTCAGTTGTCCGTTGTTCGTGCTGCATAAGCGGCAGGCCGGAGATTCAAGGCACTAACTCCGCAGCCGCGAAAACAACTGACAACTGAGAACTGACCACGGACAAACAACAGCCTTTATGTTTTTCGCACCGCCTTACACGGAATATTTAGACCGGCTGCGCGAGCCGCGCAATCTGCTCGACATCGCGCTGGTCTTTCTGATCGTGTACACGGTGTTGAAACTCCTGCGCGGAACGCGCGCCGTGCCGATGGCCGCCGGCATCGCCTTCTTCGCTCTCCTCTACTGGATCGCTTACAAACGCGATCTCGCCACGCTCGAATTCGTGCTGCGCGGCGCGTTGATCTATCTCGGCATCGCCATCATCGTCCTCTTCCAGACGGAGATCAGGCAGGCTTTGATCTCGCTCGGCAACCAGATTCGCCTGCCGAGTCTGGCGCGCCATCGCGGGCAATTCGGCGAGGGCGTCTACGACGAGATCGTGCTGGCGGCGACAACGCTCGCCTCGACGAAGACGGGCGCGCTCGTCGTCATCGAACGCGGCGTCGGGCTGAAGAACGTGACCGACGGGGGCGTCAAGATGGACGCCGAACTCAGCTACGATCTGCTCGTCACGATCTTCAACCCGGCGACGCCGCTGCACGACGGCGCGGTCGTCATCCGTCGCCACCGGGTCGCGGCGGCCGCCTGTTTTCTGCCGCTCACGCTGAACCCGCGTCTCTCGAAAGACCTCGGCACGCGCCACCGCGCCGCCATCGGCATCACGGAAGACACTGACGCCGTGGCCGTCGTCGTCTCGGAAGAGACCGGCCTCATCTCCTTCGTGCAGGCCGGGCAAATCCGCCGCGGACTCGACGCCACCAAACTGCGCGCCGCCATCTTCGACGCCATCAAAACGCCCGCCCGCACGAACGAAGACCAGACTCCGCAGGCCACCGAAACCGATAGCGAAAGGAACCTGACTACAGAGGCCAGAGGTTAGAGGTCAGAGGTCAGTTAAAACAACAACTGTCTTCAACTGTCTTCACTGACTTCTAACCTCTGACCTCTGACCTCTGACCTCTGCTCTTATGACTTTTCGCGACATGGAACGAGATGCCGTCCAGATGGGGCGGCGATGGCTGCACGATCTCCTGTTCGCCGACTGGGGGTTGAAATTGCTCGCGCTCGCCATCACGCTCGGCTTGTGGTTCGCCGTGACCGGGCAGCGCGTGCCGACGACGGCGCGGCTGCGCAAAGTGCCGCTCTTTTTCGTGCTGCCGCCCGACATGGAGATCAGCAACGAGCCGCGCGAGGAAGTTGATGTGACGCTGCGCGGCAGCAAGCGCGCGCTCGACTCGATCAAGGCGGGCGATGTTTCCCTGAGCTACGACGCCAGCAGCTACCGGCCGGGCGAGCGCGTCGTGCAACTCTCGCCGAACAACATCTCGCTGCAACTGCCCGAAGGCATCGGCTCGGAAGGCGTCACGGTCGAGCGCATCGAGCCGGGCAGCGTCCCGCTCAGATTGGAGCGACGCGTCGAGCGAGAGTTGGTCGTCGAGCCTCGTCCCGAAGGCAAAGTGCCGGAAGGCTACGAATTGATCGGGCTTGAAACGCTGCCCGCGCGCGTGCGCGTGCGCGGCCCCGAGAGCCACGTCAATGCGCTCGAACGCGCCCCGACCGAAACCATCCTGCTCGACGGCCGGAAGGAGACTTTCACCGCCTCGCAGATCGCCGTCGATATTCAGGATCGCAAGATCGTTGCGCTCGACACGGTGGTTGACGTACAGGTGAAAATCGCCGAGGCGCGGGGCACGAAGCGTCTCGACGGCGTGGCCGCGCGCGCCGCCGACGGCACGGAGTCGCATCTCACGATAGAAGTGCGCGGCGCGCGCTCCCTGGTCGAACCCTTGCGCGCCGCAGACCTCTCCGTCGTCTTCGACATGGCGGCCGACGGCGCGATGCGCCCGCGCCTCCTGCTGCCCCCGCACCTGGAAGGCCGCATCGAACTGATCTCGACGAATCCTTAAGAGCCTTCGGCCGTCCGCCGAAAAGAATCGCGGAACTGCCGATCGCTGACGACCGATCGCTCTGGTAGCCACACATGAAAAAACTTTTCGGTACGGACGGCATGCGCGGCGAGGCAGGGCGTTTCCCGCTCGACGCGCAGACCATCCGCACAACCGGCCGCTCGCTGGGGCGGCATCTGGCGGAGCAAGCGGAGGGCGGGCGCGCGCCGCTCATCCTCATCGGGCGCGACACGCGCGAGTCCGGCGATTGGATCGAGAGCGCGTTCACGGAAGGAGCGGGCGAGGCGGGGGCGGTGTGTCATTCGGCGGGAGTCATCACGACGCCGGGCGTGGCCTTCCTGACGCGCACGCTTCCGGCCGACGCGGGCATCGTCGTCAGCGCGTCGCACAATCCTTATCAGGACAACGGCATCAAGATTTTCGTGCCCACCGGACGCAAACTCGACGACGCGACCGAACGGCTCATCGAGGCCGACATCTATCAGGCAAGCCAGAAGGACGAGAGCGACGCGGCGCGCGCGCCGGAAAGCCGTGATGAAGCCCAGTCGCAAAGAGTGGGAATTGACGACGAGGCGGGGCAACGCGCGTCGGCTTTGCAGGCGCGCTACCTGGATTACCTGGCGGGAGAGGCGGCGGCGGGCTTGCGGCTCGACGGCCTGCGAATCGTCGTGGACTGTGCCAACGGCGCGGCGTCGCATCTCGCACCCGCGCTTTTCACGCGTCTGGGCGCGCAGGTGTCGGCCGTCAATAACACGCCCGACGGGCGAAACATCAATCGCGAATGCGGCTCGCTCTACGTCGAACGACTGCGGGAGAAAGTGGTCGCGGAGCAGGCAGACCTCGGCGTCGCGCTCGACGGCGACGCCGACCGCGCTCTCTTCCTGGATGCGCGCGGGCAGGTAGTTGACGGCGATGCGACGCTGTGGGTGATGGCGAAAAATTTTCAGGCGCGCGGCGAACTGGCGGGCGCGTCGGTCGTCGCCACCGTGATGAGCAACATCGGGCTGGAACTCGCGCTCAAGTCGTGCGACATCGAAATGCTGCGCGCCGATGTCGGCGATAAATATGTGCTCGAAGAGTTGCTGCGCACGGGCGCGACGCTCGGCGGCGAACAGTCCGGCCACATCATCTTCCCGCGCGTCAGCCTCGCCGGCGATGGCATGATGACGACGCTCTTTCTGCTGCGCGCGATGCGTGAGGCGGGTGCATCGCTCGAACAACTGTCCGCGGGCTTCACGCGCTACCCGCAGGTGCTCGTCAACGTGCGCGTGAGCGAGAAGCGGCCGTTTCAAGAAGTCGCGGAGATAGCCGCCGCAGCCGGCCGGGTTGAGACCGCGCTGGCCGGGGAGGGGCGTCTCCTGCTCCGCTATTCCGGCACCGAACCGCTGGCGCGAATCATGATCGAGGGACGGCGTCAGGACGAAATCGAGCGTCTGGCCGAAAAATTGGCGACCGTGATCGAAGGCTCGCTGGGCGCAGGAAAGCAGTAGCGATTGGGAAAACTTTACGCGCTACTTGATGTAATTATTACCGGTTAAGGGTCGCTGCAAAGTTTGAGCAAGCATCATGCGGTGAGGGCGGGAAGGGCGGAAAGCCCAGTAAAAACGGTTGATAAGTCGAAAAAAAAGAAAAAACCGCTTGCATGGCATAAACCTTGCGATGTATATTGTGGGGCAAGAGAGACGGTTGGTGGATCCTCCGTCTCAGTGGTTGCTGGGGTGAGGACAGTAGCCACGAATTAGAACCGGCGCAGCGTTCCCCAAGTTCGCTGCGCCGGTTCTGCTTTTATCCAGACTCCTCCCGTTCCGTTCGCGATACGCCGCTGCCGGGCGCGCGTGCTAGAATCCAACCAGTTCTGAAAATCTCTGTTCGGCAAGTTCACTTTTCCACGGAAGCGCGAAACCGTTCGTGCCGCTCCTATGAAGACGGGCGATTACCGGCGCGACTACGCCGCCTACTCGGCTGCGCTTGAGCGCGCCCGATACGATTACCACGCGGGCATCGAGCCGGAACTGCGCCTCGCGCCGCTTCGGGATCGCTACGCCGACCTCTGGACACGCGCCGCCGTTGACGAACTCGCGCGCGCGCTTGAGGAAACTTCAAGACAATTTGAGACCGAGCGCGTCGCCTGCGCCGCCCTGCTGCGCGCGGCGCAATCGGGCTACGTGGAAGCGCGCGCCGCCGAAGTGTCGGACGAACTTGCACGCTGCAAAGCCTCTGCGCGCGTCGAGTGGGACGGGGCGCGGCTCGCCCCGGACGATGCGCCGGACGCCATCGCTGCCGAGACCGACCCCGCGCGCCGACGCGAACTCGCCGCGCGTTGGTTCGACGCTCTGCGCGAATGCTCCGACCTGCGCGCCGCCCGCTTCGACCTGTTGCGCGAAGGCGCGCGCGCGCTCGGCGGTGAGTCTTATTTCAATTTTACGTCGGGCTACACGGAGGCCGGGCGCGAGAGTTTGAGCGCGGGCGCGGAGGATTTTCTCGCGCGCACCGCGTCCGCTTATGCCACGAAGTTGTTCGAGTGGTCGGCGCGCCACCTGCCCGCCGCGTTCGCCCGCGCGCCGGTTTATGCCGACGGCCGCTTCTTCGCGCGACTGACCGAGCTTGATGCCTTCTTCCCCGCACGCGAACTGCGCGCCGCTTACGAGGCCACGCTCGGCGGGCTGGGCATTCGCGCCGGGCGACAATCCAACGTGCGCATCGAAACGAGCGCGGCCGAGCGCGGCGGCGTCGCGCGCGTCGCGTGTTTAGCCTTGCAGCCGCCGGAAGATGTGCGTCTCGTCTATCAAAACGAGGGCGGCGCGAGTTACTACCAAAAGTTTTTCGAGACGGCGGGAGGCGTCCAGCACTTCGCCTGGGTCTCGCGCGACCTGGCCGCGCGTTATCCCGAACTCGTCTACGCGCCCGACGACGGGACGCGCGCGGGCTTCGCTTTATTCTTCGGCGATCTTCTCGCCGATGCGTCGTGGCTCGTCGCCCGACGGAACGTGCGGCCTGAGGAGGCGAGCCGGATCGCGCGCTCCTTCGCCCTGGTCGAGTTGCACCGCACGCGCCTCGCCTGCGTTCGCCTCGCGCAACAGCGCGTGCTGGAACAGGCGGCCGATGCGCGCTCCGAACATCTCGCCGAATCGTATGCCACGGCTCTCGAAGAGGCGTCCGGCTTTCGCGCGCACCCGTCTCTCTTCCTGCAGGATTTGGTTCCCGACGACCTGCCCGAACGGCGCGGCGAGAGCGCGACGCTGCCGCCCATCGTATATTTACGCGCCCGTCTGTTCGCCGCCGCGCTCGGCGAATATTTTCGGACGCGCCACGGCCATCGCTGGTGGTCAACCAACAAAGCGGCCGACGAGTTGATCGATATGTGGAACACGGGTTCGCGCTACACGGTCGAAGAGTTGGCCGCGCTCGTCGGACTCGGCGCATTGAACTTCGACTTGCCGGCCGACTTGATCAATTCCGCTCTCGCAAGCGAATGAAACGGATGCGACACGTGCGCGTGCGCCTCGCGGCGCGTGAACATTATGAGATCGAGATCGGCGCGAACGCGCTCGAAGGCGTCGGCCGGATCGCGCGCCGCGCGCTCTCGCCGCACGCGCGCCGCATCGCCCTCGTCTCGAACGCGCGCGTCTTCAATCTCTACGGCGCGGGCGTCGTGCGCCGCTTGCGCGCCGAGGGGTTCGACGTTTCGCACTGGTTGATGGGCGATGGCGAGCGTCACAAAAATCTCAGGACGGCCGAGCGCGCCCTCGCGTTTTTTGCCGCGAGTAAACTTGAGCGGACGGACGCGGTCGTCGCGCTCGGCGGCGGGGTGGTGGGCGATCTCGCTGGCTTCGCGGCGGCCGTCTACCTGCGCGGCATCGCTTTCCTGCAAGCCCCGACCACGCTGCTCGCGCAAATCGACGCCTCCGTCGGCGGCAAAACGGCCGTCAACACGCGCGAAGGCAAAAACCTGATCGGGGCGTTTCATCAACCGCGCGCCGTCGTCATCTCGACGGAGACTTTGCTCACGCTCCCGCCGCGCGAACTGACGGCCGGGTGGTGCGAGGCGATCAAGCAGGGCGCGGTCGGCAGCAGCAGCTTGTTTGAACGGACGCGCCGGTTTCTCGTCGCGGCACAGACAGGTGAAACCGCGTCTCATGTGAAACGTACACAACAGCGCGCGGACGAACTCGCCCGATTGATCGCCGCGCAGTGCTCGTTCAAAGCGAAGATCGTGGCCGACGACGAGCGCGAAGACGTGGGGCGCACGGACGCGCGCTCGCGGCGCATCCTCAACTTCGGCCACACCGCCGCCCACGCCCTCGAAGCCGTCACGCGTTACAGGCGTTTTCGTCACGGCGAGGCGGTCGGCTACGGGATGCTCGTCGCGGCGGAAATTTCAAACAGGCTAGGCATGCTCGACGCTTCGGAGTTAGAATCCCTGCGCGCTTGCATTCACCTCGCCGGTCATTTGCCCCGCGCCGCCGACTTGGATGAGCGCGCCATCCTGCGCGCCATCGCTTCCGACAAAAAGAGCGTCGGCGGCCACATCCGCTGGGTGCTGCTCGAAGGCATCGGGCGGGCGCGCATCGTGGGCGGGCAGGAGATTTCGCCGCGCATCGTGCGCGCCGCGCTCCGTGCCGCGCTGGCCGAACATTCGACGGACAACTAAGTGAGGATAACTGAAATGAGTCAGGTGCGAGACGGACATGGCGGCGCGCGCGGAAGGAACGAGCGCGGCGGTTCGCGCCTCAATTTTCTGATCTCGATGGCGGTCATCGCGGCGGTCGTTTACGCGGGCTACCAGTATGTGCCCGTCGCTTATCAGGCTTCGCAACTGAAAGTCTTCATGCAGGACACGGTGAACAATGCGGTCATCACCGGCAAGGATGCGCGCTGGGTCGAGGATCAGTTGCGCCGCAGCCTGACGACTTACGGCGTGCCCCCGGATGCGCGCGTCACCGTCGGCACCCGCGAGTCGCGGGTTGAGGCGCGCGTCGAATACACCATTCCCGTGCCGCTCCTGGTGACGACCTACCAATACAAATTCGACCACGCCGCGAGGAGCAACAATCTGCTGTCCAACGGAGGCTAAGGCGAAGTCGTAAAGCGGAAAGGCGAAGGGCGAAAGTGAAGCGGGTGAGCCGCCTGACTTTCGCCCTTCGCCTTTATATTTTCGACTCTCGTTTACGCCGCAGCGACTTTTGCGCCGAGCGAGCTTTGCAGTTGGACGTAAGCCGTGGGCGCACTGGCGAGCCACGTGGTCGGGCAGACACCGCAACGCTCGCAGGTGGAAACGGAGGGACAGGGCGCGGTTGATTTCGCGATCTGCGCGCGTTCGTGTTCGCGCTGCATGAACTCGCGTCCGAGTCCGGCGTCAACGATCTCCCACGGCAGGAATTCTTCGTAAGGGCGGGCGCGGCTGGTGTGGAAGGCGGGGTCGAATTGCGTCTCGCGTAAGGCCGCGCCCAGGTCGCCGCCGTTTCGCGCCATCGTTTCGATGACGCGGCTGACGGAGCGGTCGCCCGATGAGAACAACGCCTGCTCGTGCGCGATGCGCGCCGACATCGCGCGCACCTCGACGTTCGGAATCCGCGCCAGTTGCTTCGAGACCCATTTCAGCCGCCGCTTGAGTTCGCGCTCCTCGCAAATCGGCTCCCACTGGAACGGCGTATTCGGCTTCGGCACAAACCCGTTCAGGGCGGGGATGATTTTACCCACGCGCCCGAACCGCTTGCCCGCTTCGAGCATCCTGTCCTTGATACGTTCGACGAGCGTGACCATCTCAACCAAGTCTTCATCGGTTTCCGTCGGCAGGCCGACCATCAGGTAGAGTTTGATGGTCAACATGCCGCGGTCGAAAACCGCGCCGCAGATTTCGACGATTTCGTCGTTCGTCAAATTCTTGTTGATAACTTTACGCAGGCGATCCGAACCCGTCTCCGGCGCGACCGCGATCTGCTGGTCGCGCGATTCGACGAGCGCGTCCAGCAGTTCGTCCTCGATCTGATCGAGGCGGAGGCTGGAGACGGAGATGCGGTAATTCATCTCGCGGAGTCCCTGCAGGATTTCGCTAATCTCCGGGTGGTCGCAGACGGCCGTGGAGACCAGACCGATCTTGTCCGTCCGGCCGCGCCACTCGGCAGCCTTCGCCAGCACGTCGCGCGCGGGCACGACGCGCGGCGGCCAGTAGTTGAAGCCCGCCCAGCAGAAGCGGCAGCCTTGCGAGCAGCCGCGCGAAATCTCGATCAGGAAACGCTCGCCCATCTCCGCTTCCGGCGCCCACACCACGGTCGAAGGCGCAAAGACGTTCTGCCGGCGCAAGCTCTCCGCGATCTCCACGTCGCCGCGCCGCATCGCGCGCCTGAGAGTTCCTTCCTTCGGATTCTCGGCCGCCACCGCGCGCCCGACGCGCATGGGCACGCCCGGCTGCTTCGGCGTGTAAGATTCGATGGCGCCTGCCGCGTCGTAGCGCACGTCGTAGAGCGATGGCACGTAGAAGCCGCGGCCGCGGCGTGCGAGCGCGAGCAGCAAATCTTCCTTTGCGCCTTCGTTCGCCAGGATCGCGTCAACCAACTGCGGCACGAGCACCTCGCCCTCGCCGACGCCGACGACATCCGTGAAATCCGCGATGGGTTCGGGATTCAAAAACGACGCCGCGCCGCCCATCACGATGAGCGGGTCGTGGTGCGTGCGCTCGTGGGAGCGCAGCGGCACGCCGCCGAGTTTGAGCAGCCGCGCCATGTTCAGGTAATCGGTCTCGAAGGAGATCGAGAAGGCCAGCACGTCGAAGTCGCCGACGGGCGTCTGCGTCTCCAGGGAGAGGAGCGGCGTGTTCGTCCTCTCATACTCGCGCAACTCCGTCTCGTCGGGCAGAAAGACGCGTTCGCAGGAGACTTCGGGAATCTGGTTGAAAATTTCGTAGACGGCGTGAAAGCCCAGGTTCGCCATCCCGACCGCGTACACGTTCGGGTAACACAGCGCGACGCGCAAACCGGCTCCGCGCTTGATGATGTAGCCCTCTTCCGTGGAGAGCTTTCTCCTGTAACTTTCGACGATTTTCTTCATTAAAAAGCTGTCAGCGGTCAGTTGTCCGTGGTCAGTGGTCAGTTGTTTAAGTGTGTTTGATGCAGAATCCGGGTCTTAAGAGGCTTCTTACCATAGACAAACAACGGACAACTGACCACTGACAACTGACGGATTACTGATTCGTTCCTTCGAGAAACGCCTTCAGTTTGCGCGAACGCGAGGGATGACGCAACTTGCGCAGAGCTTTCGCCTCGATCTGCCGGATGCGCTCGCGCGTGACGGCGAAGTGCTGGCCGACCTCTTCGAGCGTGTGTTCCGACCCGGTCGTGCCCAGCCCGAAGCGCATCTTGATGACCTTTTCTTCGCGCGGCGTGAGCGTCGCCAGCACCTCATCCGTGATCATGCGGAGGTTCGCCGCCACGACGGCGTCGGCCGGGTTCAAAATCGAACGGTCTTCGATGAAGTCGCCGAGGTGCGAATCTTCCTCTTCGCCGATGGGCGTCTCCAGAGAGATCGGCTCCTGCGCGATCTTCAGCACCTTCCGCACCTTCGAGACGGGGATTTCCATCTTGCGCGCGATCTCTTCGCTCGTCGGCTCGCGCCCGAGTTCCTGCACGAGCGCGCGCGAGGTGCGAATCAGCTTATTGATCGTCTCGATCATGTGGACGGGGATGCGGATGGTGCGCGCCTGGTCGGCGATGGCGCGCGTGATGGCCTGGCGAATCCACCACGTCGCGTAAGTCGAAAACTTGTAGCCGCGCCGCCACTCGAATTTGTCCACGGCCTTCATCAAGCCGATGTTGCCCTCTTGAATGAGGTCGAGGAACTGGAGGCCGCGGTTCGTGTACTTCTTCGCAATCGAGACGACGAGACGCAAGTTCGCCTCGATCAGTTCGCGCTTGGCCTGTCCCGTCTCGTGTTCGCCCACGACGATCGCCTGGAGCGAACGCCTGATCTCGACCGTCGAGATCAGCGTGTCAGTTTCAACCTGCTGAAGTTTGCGCCTGGCCGCCGCGATGTGCCGCTTGTAATCGCGTTCCTCTTCCGGCTTGATGCGTCGCTTGCCGAGCCGCTCGGTATACTTGTCTATGTCGCGTTCGGCGTTGCGCACCTCTTTGGCGACGGCGCGAATCGCGCCGATCATGCGCTGGCGGGCGCGCTCGGTCAGGTTCAACTGCCCGATCTCGTGCGCGATCTCAAGCCGCGAGCGCGCTACGTTGCGACGCAGGCGCAGCAGTTTCTTGGCCGACTTGTCGCGCGCCAGTTTCTGCTCGCCGCGCAGCCGTTCCCACTCCTTGAGTCCCGCTTTGAAGTGTTTGCGGATGTTGCCGATGCCTTCGATCGTCCACTGGTGATACTCTTCGGCCTTGTCTTCGATGCCCGTTAGTTCGGCCTGCTCGGAGAAGGTCACGACATCGCGGATGCTGATCTTATCGGCCACGAGGTCGTCGCCGATGCGCAGGAGTTCGCAGACGGCGATGGGTGAGCGCGAGATGGCTTTACGGGTTTTGCGCTGGCCGCGCTCGATGCGCTTGGCGATGGCGACTTCGCCCTCGCGCGTGAGGAGCGGGACGACGCCCATCTCGCGCAGGTAGAGGCGCACGGGGTCGTTCGATTTGTCGAGCATGCCCGCCGACAAGTCGAGATTCGCTTCGTCTTCGTCCGCGTCTTCTTCGTCTTCGGGCACGGGGGCGACGATGGACTGGGCGGCTTGTTCGATGAGGCGTTCGTCGGAATCGGCGACGATGATGTTCGCGCCGTCCAACTTTTGCAGCACGTCCTCGATGTCGTCGGGCGAGACGACGCTGTCGGGCAACTCGCGGTTGAGGTCGTCGAACGTCAGGTACTTCTTGTCGCCGCCCAACTCCAACAGACGTTGCACCACGTCGTCTTGATCTTTCTCTTCCATGCCTACCATAGCTTTGGATTTCGGACTCACAATTTCCGAGCCGCCGCCACCACCGCCACCGCCCGCGCTCCCGAAATAGAGCGCGCGGGCGATGACTTGGAACCGCTCAAAAATTTAACATCGAAAACAACCCCCGCGCCGCTTTAGTTGCGAGGAAGCAACGCGCTCCGACGCCTCGTCCAATGCAAGTTTTCCATCACGAGCGCATCGCGCCGCTCGTTGTCGCCCGCGCGTTCGGCGATGGTGATCTCGATCGCCAAATCTTTCAGCCGCCGCTCGACGCGCATCAGCCTGAGCGTGAGCAGGCAACTTTCGGCTTCCGCCACCACGTCGTCGGCCGCCTCGCCCTCGCCGCGCTCCACGGGTTCGCTCATCAACAGGAGCGGCACGAGGTCTGAGGCCACGGCGTCGCCTTCGGTGCGCCCGCCGAGCGTGTCGAAACTGACTTCCGCGCCCGCCGCTTCGATCTCGGTGAGCGCGCGGAAAATGCCGGCGGTCGGCAAATCCTCGTAGTCGTCCGGCTCGATGCGCGGCAGGAGTATGCGCCGCAGTTCCGCGTCGTGCATGAGCAGTTCGAGCAGGCGTTGTTCGGCCACGGTGAGCGGCGCGCTCTCGGCGCGCACCACTTTGTCCTGCAAGGCGGCGGAGGCGTCCGCGTTGGTCATGGTCTGCGCTCTCGTCACGGTCTGCCAGAGTTCGCGCCGGAGAGCCGGTTCTTCGACGCGCAGCGCGTCCATCGTCATGTCGAAATATTCGCGCTTCTGAATTCCGTTGCGCACGGCGCGAACGAACGGAAGCACCTCTTCGACCGCCTCGGCCTTGTCGGCCGGACGACGAAGGTTGCGATCCCGCATCGCTTGATCGAGCACGAATTGTATGTGTGGGAGCGCCGCCCCGCGCCGCTCGTTGTAGGCTTCGACGCCCGACGCCTTGATGAACTCGTCCGGGTCTGTGCCCTCCGGCAGCACCAGCACCTTGATGTCAAAGTCTTCCGCGAGGAGAGTTTCGATTGCGCGCTTGGCAGCCGCGACGCCAGCCCTGTCACCATCATAATTGACCACGACGCGACGCGCAAACCGCCCCAGAAGCTTCGCCTGTTCCGGCGTCAGAGCCGTGCCGAGACTCGCCACCGCGTTCCGCACGCCGAACTGGTAAGGGATGATCGTATCGAGATAACCCTCGACCAGAATCGCAAATTTCCTGCGCCTGATCTCGTCGCGCGTCTGGTGCAGGCCGTAGAGATGACGCCCCTTCGTGTAGGCCGCCGTCTCCGGCGAGTTGAGATATTTCGGCTCGCCCGTCTGCATCACGCGCCCGCCGAAGGCGACCGCCCGCCCCTGCGCATCCAGCACCGGAAAGATCACACGGCCGCGAAAGCGATCATAAAAACCGCCCGCGTCTTTTTTAACGACCAGACCGCTCCGCTCGATCTGCCCGACGCTTGCGCCCTTGCGTTTGAGATACGCGCCGAGGCCGTCCCAACTGTCGGGCGCGTAGCCGAGCCGAAACGTTTGGCGCGTCTCGTCGGTGATGCCGCGCCCTTCGATGTAGTCGCGCGCCGCCTTCGCCTCCGCGCCGCCTTCGCTTAACTGTCCCTCCCACCATTCGAGCGCCCACGAGTTGAGTTCCACCACCTCGTCGGATTCCTTGCGGCGCGCCTCGAACCGCTTGTCCTCCTGCATCTCCGGCAGCGGCATGTTCACCTTCTCCGCCACGATCTTGATCGCTTCGGGGAAAGAGACGCGCTCCATCTCCATCACGAAATTGAAGACGCTCCCGCCCTTCTGACAGCCGAAACAATAAAAGATGTCCTTCGACGGGTTGACGGAAAACGAGGGCGTCTTCTCCTGATGAAACGGGCAGCACGCCATCCAGTTCGCGCCCTTCTTCTTGAGAGACACGTAGTCCTGCACGACGCGCACGATGTCCGCCTGCCGTCTCAAATCGTCAATGAATGTTTGCGGGAAGCGCACGGTGTTAAGTCGGTGCTTTCACTTGAGTAAGAAAATCCGCGGGGGAGAGCACTGGCAACTCGTTATGAATATTTCTCCGTCAGGTAGTGTGTGTAGTCCACTTTGAGTTCTTCATCCGTCGGTGGTTGGCCGTCAAACTTGAGAATGCCTCGCAGGCGTTGCGAGAGCGAGAACTCGTCAGGTTTGGCCTCTTGAGCTTCAGTGTGCCGAGACTCCGTCGGCGCGGCGGAAGCAGCATCTTCGCGCGCGGCTAAATCTTCGCGCAAGGTGCGCGTAATTGCCTCGATCAATGCGATGCGCTCCGCGACGGATAGCTGTTTGATCTCCTCGATGAATTGCTGTCGTGTCATAAACTGCCTCCCGTCAACCAATTCTAACGCAGTCCCGCACGACGCGCACGATGTCCGCCTGTCGTCTCAAATCGTCAATGAACGTTTGCGGGAAGCGCATGGTGACCTTACGAGTTCATTGCTTCAACTCGACCAGGGTCGCGCCCGCGCCGCCTTGATCGGGCGGGGCGGCGGCGAAGGATTCGACGTGTGCGTGCGAGCGCAGGAAATCGGCGATGGCGCGGCGCAGCGCGCCGGTGCCGTGGCCGTGGATGATGCGGACGCGCGCGTGGCCGTTCAGGAAGGCTTCGTCGAGAAACTTGTCGGCGGCGTCCACGGCCTCGTCGGTGGTGCGCCCGATGAGGTTGAGTTCGGCCGACGCCGGTTCATCCTTCGAGCGGTTGAGGCGCACGTCGGCGGTGCGCGTCGCGGAAGCGGCGGCCATGCGTTCGAGTTGCGAGCCGCCGCGCGCCGCTTCGGGTTTGCCCTGCGGCGCGCGTTCCATGAGTTCGAGGTTCGTGAGCTTCTCGCGCAGGCGAACGTGGCCGATGCGGATTTCGGCGTCCGCGCCCGCGATCCTATCGACGATGCCGGTCTTGCCGAGCGTGCGCAGGCGCACCGTGTCGCCTTTGACGATCTCGCGCTCGACGCTCGCCGGTTGAAAGGCTTCGCCGCCGGACTTGGCGCGCGGCGCGCTCGCCTCCGCCTCGGCCTGACGAACGACGCGCACGCCGCCGCCTCCTACGCCTCCTCCTCCTGCGCCGCCACCGCGCGCCGCTTCCGTGCCCGTGGGGTTCGCGGCGGGACGCGCGCTCGTGGTGGCCGCCGCTACCGTTCGTTGCGCTTCGCGGCGCAGTTCGGCGGCGTGGCGCGCGGCCTCGCGTTCGACGCGGGTGCGCTCGGCGCGATCCTCGATGCGGGAGAAGAGTTCCTTCGAGCGTTGTTCAAAGTCGGCGAGGCGGTCGCGCAATTCGCGCTCGAAAGTTGTTTGACGTTCGCGCTCGCGGCGTTCGGCGTCGCGGTCGAGCGTGGAGTATTTTTCGGCGACCGCGGCGCGTTCCTCTTCGAGCGCGCGGCGCAACGCTTCGGCCTCTTCCGACTCGCGTTTGATGCGACGCAGGTAGGCGGTCGCCTCGCGCGACGATTCTTGGACGCGCGCCGACGCGGCTTCGACGATGCCGCGCGGGAAACCGAACCGCCCCGCGATCTCGATGCCGGAGGACGAGCCGGCCAGGCCGACGAGCAGGCGATAGGTCGGCTGCAAGGTGCGCTCGTCAAACTCGACGCTCGCGTTCAGCACGCCCGACTCGTTCGCCGCATACTGCTTCAAGCCGCTGTAGTGCGTCGTGGCGACGACGTGCGCGCCGCACGCGCGGCGGAAATGATCCACCACGGCGACGCCGAGCGCGGAGCCTTCTTCCGGGTCTGTGCCCGTGCCCACCTCGTCGAGGAGGACGAGCGCGGGCTGGCGGCAGAGTTCGAGCATGCGGCTGATGTTGGCGACGTGCGCGGTAAAGGTCGAGAGGTTGGCGGCGAGCGATTGGCTGTCGCCGATGTCGGCGAGCACCGAAGCGTAGAAGGGAAAACTCGCCGCCCGCGCCGGCACGTGGAGGCCGGAGAGAGCCATCAGTGCGAGCAAGCCCGCCGTCTTGAGGACGACGGTTTTGCCGCCCGCGTTCGCGCCGGAGATGACCATCACGGGTCGTTCCATGTCGAGCCGAAAGGAGACGGGCACCACCTCGTTGCCGCCGGCGCGCAGGTTCTCTTCGAGCAGAGGGTGGCGCGCGGCGTCGAGTTCGAGCGCGGCGTCCGCGCCGACGAAGGGCTGCACGCAGTTGAAGCGCACGGCCATCGCCGCCTTCGCGCCGATGAAGTCGAGTTCGGCGATGGCGGCGGCGGCGCGTTCGATGGCGGGCAGTTCGCGGCGCAGGTCGTTTGTGAGCATCGAGAGGATGCGCGTGATCTCGCGCTCCTCGGTCTCGCGCAGATTTTGCAGTTCGTTGTTGTCGTCTATAGTCTCCAACGGTTCGACGAAGACGGTCGCTCCCGAAGACGAGAAGCCGTGCGCGACGCCGCCGACGCGCCCGCGATGATCGGCGCGCACGGGAATGACGAAGCGGTCGTTGCGCACCGTGACGAGTTGGTCTTGAATCGCCTCGTCCGAGCGGCGCATGAGGCTTTCCAGGGAGCGCGTGATGGAGGAGCGCAGGCGGTTGATGTCGTGGCGGATGCGCGCGAGTTCGGGGCTGGCGCGGTCGTCGAGTTCGCCGCTCGGCAGGATTTTCGCCGTCACGCGCGCGGCGAGGCTATACAACTCGCGCGAGAGGTCGGCGACGAATTCCCACAGCACGGGCGCGTCGGCGCGCTCGGCCTGAATCGAAGCGCGCGCGGCGCCGACTTGGTCGCAGAGGCGCGCCAGTTCGAGCAGCGGCAACGGTTCGAGCGTCGCGCCCTCGATGCGCAGCCGCGCGATCGATTCCGACGGGTCGGCCAACTCCGAAAACGACCACGCGCCGCCGCGCCTGCGCAACTCGACGCACTCGGCCACCGCTTCGAGCGCGCGCCGCACCTCGGCCACCGCGTCGAGCGGCGCGAGCCGGTCAACGCGGGCGCGCCCCATCGGCGTCTGCGCCCCGCGCCTCACCAGCGCGCGCAGCGCGTCGTATTCCAACACCCCGAAGGCTTGTTCGTTCATCATAAGAAAGTAGATCGTAAATCGTGAATCGTAAATAGACAAAGGCGGGTTTCCGTCCATTCACGATCGACGATCCGCGGTTGACGGTTTTTCACGTTCGCTGTCGTCGCCGTTCGACGCCCTGCATGGCGGCGTCGAAGAGTCGCGCGGGGTCGAGGAGAGCGACGGCTTGTGCGTGATACGGGATGGTGCGGCGCAGGAGGGAAGCGCCGGGCGCGTCCGCCTCCGCCTCCGCTTCCGTATCGTAGAGTTCGATCTCGCGCTCGATGCTCTCGACCGAGAGGGCGAGTTGTTCGTCGCCTTTGAGCGCGACGACGACGGGCGCGGCCTGCGGCGGCGCGGGCGATGCCACAGCCTGCGCCGCAGCGGCGGGCGCGGCGGGCGGAGTTGAGGGGGGCAAGAGCGAAAGCGGATCGATCAGGGTGAGAATCCGGCCGCGCTGGCTGACGAGGCCGCGCACGGGCGCGGGCGCGAAGGGCAGCGGCGTCGGCGTCAAATTCTCGCCCGTCGCTTCGACCTCGTCCGCGTAGACGGCGAAGAGGCGCGCGCCGGAGCGCATCACGAACAACCTCCGACGCGGGGCTTCGTGAGCGCGCCCGGCGCGGGTCGAACGCGTCGCCGTCGTCTCGTCGTGGGTGGTCTCCGTCATCCTGCCCGACATGGTAAACTGAAGCGTCAAACTTTGCGAGAAACGGTGTGCGCGCTCGCGCGCTTCGGCGACGACGACGATGCGCCCGCCCCGCGAATTTTCGGGAATCATCATCCGGCGAAATCTCCACGGCCACTGCGGCGCGTATATCCGGCGCGTCTCCTAAATCATCGGAACATTTTAAGGATTGAAAGTGTTGGCGGCGGCGAGATGGCCGTCGAGGAGTATTGATGTCGAGTAAGCGTTTGATTCTCGTGTGTGTATCGGTTGTGCTGGCGTTGGCGTGCGCGGCGCGGGCGCAGATGAGCGAAGAGGCGGAGCCGCAGCAGAAGGGTTCGGAGATGTCCATACCAGACCGTGGGCGCGTGCGTGCGCCCGAACTCGGCGGCCATCGCGGCTGGCTCAACACCGACCAGCCGCTCTCGCTCGCCGCGCTGCGCGGCAAGGTCGTCCTGCTCGACTTCTGGACTTACGGCTGCATCAACTGCATCCACATCATCCCCGACCTCAAGCGGCTCGAAGCGAAATACCCGAACAACCTCGTGGTCATCGGCGTCCACTCCGCCAAGTTCGAGAATGAGAAGGAGAGCGACAACATCCGCCAGATCATTCTGCGCTACGAGATCGAGCACCCGGTCGTCAACGACGCGGACTTCCTGATCTGGCAGTCTTACGCCGTGCGCGCGTGGCCGACGCAAGTGCTGATCGACCCGGCCGGCTACGTCGTCGGCAAGGTCGAAGGCGAAGGCAACTACGAGGTGATCGACGAAGCCGTCTCCGGCCTGCTCGGCGAGTTTCGCAAGCGCGGCGAGTTGAACGAGCAGCCGCTCAAGCTCGCGCTCGAACGGGCGAAAGTCGGCGACATGCCGCTCGCCTTCCCCGGCAAGATTCTGGCCGACGAGAAATCAGACCGCCTCTACATCGCCGACTCCAACCACAACCGCATCGTCGTCGCAAAACTCGACGGCACGGTGCTCGACACCATCGGGACGGGCGAGCGCGGCGCGGCCGACGGCGCGTTTGCGCGCGCCACCTTTCACCGCCCGCAGGGACTCGCGCTCGACCAGGATGCGCTCTACGTGGCCGACACCGAGAATCACCTGCTGCGCCGCGTTGACCTGAAGGCGCGCACCGTCTCGACCATCGCTGGCACCGGCGCGCAGGCGCGCGGCTTCGACGCCGAGACGGGGCGCGCGGCGGCGCGCGCCACGGCCTTGAATTCGCCCTGGGACTTGCAACTCGTCAACCGCACGCTCTATATCGCGATGGCCGGGCCGCACCAGATTTGGCGACTCAATCTCGCGCGCGAGCAGATTTCCGTCTTCGCCGGGTCGGGGCGTGAGGCGCGCACCGACGGTTCGCTCGTCGCCTCGGCCTTCGCGCAGCCTTCCGGCTTGACCACGGACGGGCGCACGCTTTACGTCGCCGACAGCGAATCGAATATCATCCGCGCCGTCGATCTCTTCGCCGCGCCCGCGCACCCTTCGGCCACGCCCGACGATAGCGAAGCCGCCCCGCCCCCGGCCGAAGACGACGACAACAGTAACAACGCGCCTTCGTCTTCCGCTGCGCCCGCCGCTGCGACGATGGGCGAAATCGATGACGACGCGCAACCGGGCGTCGGCGCGTCGCCGCTTCAGTCGCCGCCGCCGCAGGCGACCTCGCCCGCGCGTCAGGTGGAGACGCTCGCGGGCGGCGACCTCTTCGAGTTCGGCGACACGGACGGCACGGGCGACGCGGCGCGCTTCCAGCACCCGCTCGGCGTGCTCTACGCGGACGGCGCGCTCTACATCGCCGACACTTACAATCACAAGATCAAACGGCTCGACCCCGACACGCGCGCCGTCAAGACCTTCGCGGGCACCGGCAAGCCCGGCCACGCGGACGGCGCGCGCGCCTCCTTCTACGAACCCGGCGGCCTCTCGCTCGCCAACAACAAACTCTACGTCGCCGACACGAACAACCACGCCGTCCGCGTCGTCGATCTGGCGAGCGGACACACCTCGACGCTCCGCTTGCGCGGCCTCGTTCCGCCCGCCGCGAGCGTGAAGATGTTGGAGGCGGACGCCGCCACGACGCCCGCGCCGAACGCGCAAGAGATCAAACTCGCGTCGCAGCGTCTATTCCTCCCGCGTCCCGCGACGGCGGCGACGAACACGACGAACACGACGGGCGCGCTCGTCGTCGAGGTGGCTTTGCCCGCCGGTTATCACCTGAACGAACTCGCGCCGCACCGCTTTCAGGCAAGCATCGAACACGGCGCGGAGCGCATCGCCTTCGAGGGTAACGCGCGGCAACTGACGCGCGCCGCGAAAGATTTGCTGCGTCTCCCCCTGCGCCTCCCCCTGCGCCCGCTCTCCGACGGCGCGGCCGAACTGCGCGTTCAACTCACGCTCTACTACTGCCGCGAGGACAACACCGGCGCGTGCCGCATCAAGACGCTCGTCTGGCGCGCGCCTCTCAACGTCACCTCCGACCCGGCCGCCCCACGCGAGATCAAACTGCGCGCAGAGATTAAGTAAGGGATGAGGGCGGAGGGATGAGGGATGAATCAGGAAACTACTCAACCCACTTGAAGGCTTTTCTTGTTCATCCCTCATCCCTCCGCCCTCATCCCTCGTCCTATATTTCCCGTCTCGTGTGCTTCGGTGTAAACTTTCGGGCGAATGAATAATTTGTGAGAGGTTGGGTGGTTCGCGTGCGGCGCGCGCCTGTAGGTGGCGGGGGGTCGGCGTGCGTGTGGGCTGCGCTTGAGACGGGTGGAAGTCGGGGAGCGCGCTCGTTGGGGGGTGAAGTTTTGTCCGGGGCAGAGCCGACGAGAGATATTTACGCGGGGCGTCCGAGCGTGTGCCGCAATTGCGGCGCGCTCGTGGGCGCGGGCGAAGGCGCGTGCGCCGTGTGTGGGTCGCCTGTGGGCGGCGCGCGGGCGGAGATGCAATCGCAGCAGTCTGCGGCGGCGGGGCGGCCGCTCCCGGATGCGGAGACGATGCGCTTCGCGCGCGCCGTCTTGACGCGTCCTTCAACCTTCACCTTCGTCTTTCTCGCCGTTAACGTCTTCATCTTTCTGTTGATGAGCGCGGCCGCGCCGGGCGGCTCGGAGAACACCGAGGTGCTGCGCGCCTACGGGGCGAAATATAACTGGCTCATCAACCGGGGCGAGTGGTGGCGGTTCGTCACGCCCGTGTTTTTGCACATCGGCTGGATTCACCTGTTGGTGAATATGTACAGCCTGTTCATCCTCGGCCCTTACGTGGAGAAGCTCTACGGCTCGGCGCGGTTCGTCTTCTTCTGGATCGGGACGGGCGTGGCGGGCGTGCTGGCGAGTTATCTGGCTTCGGGGTCGGAGCTGCATAACCTTCCGGTGCTCGGGCGTTTCCTGTTTCGCGGCGGCGACGGCGCATCGGCGGGCGCGTCGGGCGCGCTCTTCGGCCTGATCGGCGTCCTCTTCGTCTTCGGCATCAAGTTTCGCCGCGAACTGCCCGAAGGCTTCAAGCGCGCCTTCGGCACAGGCATGATCCCGACCATCCTGATCAATCTCTTCATCGGCTATACCATCCCTTACATAGACAATGCGGCGCACCTCGGCGGCTTCGTCGCGGGCGCGCTGCTCGCGCTGTTCGTCGGCTACAAACGGCCGGGGCAGCGCGCGAGCGTGGCCGTCTTCTGGCACGTCCTGCAAATCGCCTCGCTCGTCCTCGTCGTCGTCAGTTTCGGTCAAGTCGTGCGCCACATGGGCGATGCGCGCTCCGACCCACAGCCCGCGGCGCAGAGTTTGGTCACGGCCGATAGCGGAACCCTATCGGCCGCCGGCAGCTATATCAACGCGCTCAACAGCGGACAGGAAGCCTTCGCCGTCGCGATCAACGAAGGCGACACGGAACGCATCGGGAGCGCGCTCGCGGCTCTCGATGCCGCGCCGCACCTGACGGAGGCGTCGGACAAACTGCGCGACGACCTCAAACCGATCCTCGCCCGCGCGCGCGAATACGCGCCCGTCAACCGGAAGGAGCGGCAGACGCAGCGAGAGATCGCGCAGGGCGAGCAACTGCTCGCCGACATGGACGCCTGGAATAACCGCTACATCGGCTGGGTTAAAACGGAAGGCAAAAGCTACGGCCTCATCTTGCGGGAACCTCCCGCGCCGACCGCGACGCAGGAAGAAGAAGAACCGGAACAGCAGCGCGAAGACCGTGCGCCGTCGCCGGAGGGCACCAAATGATCTGCGTGTCGGGGGCGAGTCGCCTCACAGACGGTTTTATCGCCCGCGAGGGCAAGCAAAAATCAGAGACAGGAGAATCGTAAAATGGAGATTAAAAAAGTAGGCGTGCTCGGCTGCGGCCTGATGGGTTCGGGCATCGCGCAGACGGCCGCCGCCGCCGGGTTCGAGGTGGTCGTCCGCGAAGTCTCGAACGAACTGTGCGAGCGCGGCTTCGCCGGGATCGAGAAGTCGCTCGCGAAGTTTGCCGAGAAGGGCACGATCACGTCAGACCAGCAGCGAGAGATTCGCGGCCGCCTCACGGGCACGACCGAGTTCGCCGCCCTCGCCGACTGCGACCTCATCATCGAAGCCATCATCGAAAACCTCGACACCAAGCGCGACACCTATCGCCAACTCGACGAACTCTGCAAACCCGAAACCATCTTCGCCTCCAACACCTCCTCGCTCTCGATCACGGAGATGATGACGGCCACCTCCAATGAACGCCAGCGGCGTTTCATCGGCCTCCACTTCTTCAACCCCGTGCCGATCATGAAACTCGTCGAAGTCGTCAAGACGATCTTGACGGACGAGGCGGTCTACGAAACGGCCGTCGATTTCGGCCGTCGGCTCGGCAAAGTTCCCGTGCGCGCGTCTGACAAGACGGGCTTCATCGTCAATCGCCTGCTCGTGCCTTACATGCTCGATTCCGTCCGCGCGCTCGAAGAGGGCGTCGGCTCGATCGTGGACATCGACAACGCGATGAAACTCGGCTGCGGCTACCCGATGGGGCCGCTCACGCTCGGCGACTTCGTCGGCCTCGACACCACCTACTACATCGCCGAAATCATGTTCAACGAATTTCGTGAAAAGCGTTTCGCGCCGCCGCCGCTCCTCAAACGCATGGTGCTGGCCGGTCTCTACGGGCGCAAATCCGGGCGCGGCTTCTACGACTATACAGACCCGAAGAATCCCGTGCCGATGAACTTAGTCTAAAGGCAGGGATGAGGGCGGAGGGATGAGGGATGAATAAGAAAAGCATTCAGGTTTACTAACTTGAACTGTTCCTGTTCATCCCTCATCCCTCCGCCCTCATCCCTTTTTCATAAGGGGGAACTGATGAGCGAAGAGACAAAAGAGACAAAAGAGACGAGGCTGACGCTTGAACCTTCCGCCGCCGGCATGGGGGCGGGCGGCGCGAGTCCCGACTTCGGCGGCGGCTCGATCTTCTTCGTCGGGACGGCGACCGTGATCCTGCGTTACGCGGGCTTCACGATCCTGACCGACCCGAACTTCCTGCACGCGGGCGATCACGTGCATCTCGGCTACGGCCTGACCTCGGAGCGTCTGACCAACCCGGCCATCGAACTCGAAGAGTTGCCGCCGATTGATTTCTGCGTGCTCTCCCACTACCACGGCGACCACTTCGACCGCATCGTCGAAGAACGTCTGCAAAAAGATTTGCCTATCATCACCACCGAGCACGCGGCGGGCAATCTCAAAGAGAAAGGCTTCACCGCGCCCGTCGCGCTCGACACCTGGGACTCGGTGGTGGTGGAGCGCGGCGGCGCGAGCGTGTGCGTCACCTCGATGCCCGGCAAGCACGGCCCCACGGCGGTTGACTTCTTCCTCCCGCCCGTCATGGGCAGCATGCTCGAATTCCAGAACGCGTCGGGGCAGCGCACGACCCTGCGCCTCTACATCACCGGCGACACGCTCGTCCACGACGACCTCAACGAAATCCCGAAGCGTTACCCCGACATCGACCTCGCGCTCTTTCACCTCGGCGGCACGCGCATCATGGGCATCTTGCTGACGATGGACGCCGAGCAGGGCGTCGAGGCGATTCGCATCATCAACCCGCGCGAGGTGATCCCGATCCACTACAATGATTACGGAGTTTTCCAGTCGCCGCTCGAAGACTTCAAGCGCGCGGTCGAGGCCGCCGGGTTCTCCGAGCGCGTGAAATATCTGAGCCACGGCGAGACTTACGACTTTGAAGTGCCCGCGAGCCGCCTCGCGTAAAACGACCCGGTTGTCATCGACCGCAACCGAACCTTCAATCATTCGCCACCGGGGCGCAGCCGCAGAGGCGCGGAGAAAAGCATCTCAAATTTGAGATTTCAGATTTGAGATTTGAGATTTCAGATTTGAGATTTCAGACTTGAACTTTCAACCTCGAACTTTGAGATTTGAGATTTGAGATTTGAGATTTGAACTTTCAGATTTGAGATTTGAACTTTCAGTTTTCAGACTTGAGGTTTCAGATTTGAGATTTCAAATTCAAACTTTGAATCTGTTTTTCTCTGCGCGCTCTCTGCGCCTCCGTGGCAAATGATTTTATCCGCATCCGAATCGTGCCTGATGCCTCTATGAAATCCAGTCCTGTGAAGCAAAGCATGTCGCTCGCGCTGCGCCTGTCGCTGCTGGTCGCCGCCTGCTTCGGCCTGACGCACATCAACGCTACCGGCGCGACGCAGGAGGCGCGACGACGGCGCGCGGCGGCGTCGGCGGCGACGGCGGCGACCTATGCGTGCCCGATGCACGCGGAGGTGACCTCGTCCAGGCCGGGCAGTTGCCCGAAGTGCAACATGAAGTTGGTCGCCCGCCGGGGCGGGCAGGGGGAGCGGGCGGTCGTCAAGCCGCCTTCAACCACGCCGGGCGAGCAAGCGGCGGCCGCCGCTGCCGCCACCGCAGCGCGCGTGCGCGCGTTGGAGGGCTTGGCTCCGACTTACGAGCTTGCCTGCGTGATGCACCCCGAAGTCAGGCAGGCGCAGGAGGGCGTGTGCTCGAAGTGCGGGATGCCGCTCTCGACGGTGCGTCCCTCGGTGCGCGGCGCGTACCGGCTCGCCGTTTCGCAGACGCCGCGCGCGCCGAAGCCGGGCGAACGCGTGCGCCTGAACTTCGTCGTCGCGCACCCGGAGACGGGCGCGCGCGTGCGCGACTTCGTGTTGAATCACGAGAAGCTGTTTCACCTCTTTATCGTCAGCGCGGACATGAACGAGTACCAGCACCTTCACCCGGAGCTTACCGCCGACGGCAGTTTCCAGGTGGAGACGCTCTTGCCCCGCGCCGGACTCTATCGTCTCCACTCCGATTTCTTTCCCGCCGGGGGCACGCTCCAGGTGTTGCACCGCGAACTTGCCACGGCCGGTTATCGCGCGCCGCGCACCGCCGCCGCTCCGACTACTCATCTCGCCGCCGCGCTCGTCGCCGACACGTCCTTCACGAAGACGATCGACGGCATGAGGATCAATCTGAAGTGGGGCGGCGCGGAACTCGTCCCCGGCGCGTTCGTCCGGCTCAAGTACGACATCACGGACGCGCTGACGGGCGCGCCGGTGCGCGACCTCGAACCCTACCTCGGCGCGTGGGGGCACACGCTCATCCTCAACGCGGATCAATCCGACTATCTCCACTCGCACCCGACCGAGACGCTGCCCGAAGGCGTCTCGCGCGCGACTTTGCGCGGCGGCCCCGAAGTCGAGTTCGGCGCGATGTTCCCCGAAGCCGGTCTCTATCGCATCTGGACGCAGTTTCAACGCGGCGGCCGCGTCTCGACCGTCTCTTTCACCCTCACCGTGAAACCCGCCGCACCGTGATGAGCGAAGACGCACCACCGGACATCCTGGTTGAGGAGCGCGGCGAGGGCGCGGCCGGGCTGGCCTACGTACACCTGAACCGTCCCGCCAAACTGAACGCCCTCACGCGCGCGATGCTCGAACGCCTCGCGGAAATTTTCACCGGGTTCGACGAGCGCACAGACCTCTCGGCCGTGGTTCTCACCGGCGCGGGGCGGGCGGCCTTCAGCGCGGGCACGGACATCGCCGAACTCGAAGGGCTTGACGCAGCGGGCGCGCTTGAGACGGCTCGCCGCGGGCAGGAAACTTGCGAGGCGATTGAACGATGTCGCGTGCCGGTTATCGCGGCGGTCAACGGCGTCGCGGCGGGCGGCGGCTGCGAACTCGCTCTCGCCTGTCACCTCCGGCTCGCGGCGAGCCACGCGACCTTCTCCCTGCCCGAACTCAAACTCGGCATGATTCCCGCCTACGGCGGCACGCAACGCCTCGCACGCGCCGTCGGCCACGGCCGCGCGCTCGCCGCCATGCTCGCGGGCGACCGCCTGACGGCGGAGGAAGCCCTGCGCCTCGGCCTCGTCAACCGCGTCGTCGCCGCCGAAGAACTCACGGGCGCAGCCGAGACGCTCGCCGCCACGCTCTCCCAACTCGCGCCGCTCGCGGTGCGCGCCTGCCTCGCCGCCGTCACGCGCGGCGCGCATCTCCCCTTGCGCGACGGCCTCGCCCTCGAAGCCGAACTCTTCTCCGGCCTCTTCGCCACCGAAGACGTGCGCGAAGGCACGCGCGCCTTCCTCGAAAAACGCGCCCCGCAATTTAAAGGTAAGTGAGCGGTCAGCGGTGAGCAGTTAAAACGGATAAGGAAAGTGAGCGGTGAGCGGTAAGCAGTTAAAACGAATAACGAATATGAGCGTGCTCTGACTTTAACTGCTTATAGCTTACCGCTCGTCACTCACTTTCTTCGGGTCTCCGCTTGTCACCCGCGATGCGTTTACCTATACTGCCTGTGAATCAATTTTCCAAAACATTCGGAGCCGCCGGAAACGCTTGCAACCCGTTACACATCAAGGCCAGTTGAACGCCAAGGGCTTTCGCTTCGCGCTGGTGTCGAGCCGCTGGAACGACTTTCTCACGTCGCGTCTGGTCGAAGGCGCGCTCGATGCGTTGGAGCGTCTGGGCGCGGCCGAGAAGGCGGTGGAGCATTATCGCGTGCCGGGGTCGTTTGAGATTCCGCTTTTGGCGAGCAAGCTGGCCGGGTCGGAAAAGTTCGACGCGGTGATCTGTCTCGGCACGATCATTCGCGGGCAGACGCCGCACTTCGACTACCTCGCGGGCGAGGTGACGAAGGGCGTGGCGCAGGCCGGGATGGAGTCCGGGATTCCGGTCGTTTACGGCGTCGTGACGGCCGACACGTTGGAGCAGGCCATCGACCGGGCGGGCGTGAAAGCCGGTAACAAGGGGTTCGAGGCCGCCATGGCGGCCGTCGAGTTGGTCAATCTTTACAAGGAAGCATTCAAATAAAGGATGAGGGATGAGGGATGAGGGATGAATTAAGAATTATTCTTATTCATCCTTCATCCCTCATCCCTCATCCCTTGAATCTGGGGTGGTAATTCATGGGTTCGAGACGTAAGGCGCGCGAATGCGCCTTGCAAATGCTCTTTGCGGCTGATGTCATGAGTGCGGCGCGGAAGGACGAGGTGCGCGCCGACCAACTCGTGCGTCATTACTGGGCGGAGTTGGGCGAGACGGAGATGGACGAGCCGGCGCGCGAGTTTGCGACGCGACTCGCGCTCGGCGCGCTCGCGCGCATACCCCAACTCGACGAGCGCATCCGCTCGCGCGCCGAACACTGGCGGATCGAACGCATGGCCGTCGTGGATCGCAACGTGCTCCGGCTCGCCGTCTATGAATTCCTGCACGAGCCGACCCCGCGCACCGTCGCCATCAACGAGGCTCTGGAGATCGCCCGCCGCTTCTCCACCTACGAGGCGACGCAGTTCATCAACGGCATCCTCGACGCCATCAAGCGCGACCTCGATCAGGAACTGCCGCAAACCGAAGTCGTTGACGAAGACGAGGCGGCCACGGAAGACGACGACCCGCCCGAAGAGGACGAGGACGACAACGACGAGGAACGCACCGCTTCCGCCTCCTAAGTGATTCCCGCACGGCTCGCCGAACGCTCGCCGGGTAGTTCCGCCCGTATGCGCGCGGAAGCTCCCACGCCGTCGCCTGCGCGCTAACGACAGTGTCGCCTGGCGCGTCGCCCTCGCTCTATTTGTCACTCCCCTGTGCTGGCCGCTTCCGGCTTGTCGTTACGTCATTGGTCACGGCCTTCTCATGTCTCGTCGCAAGCCCGCTAAAAATGAAGAAGCGTGCCGCAGCGTCGCCGAATCCGTGCAGGAGTACGGGCGCGGCGTGGCGGGCGGGTTGATGTTCAGCCTGCCGCTGCTCTACACGATGGAAGTGTGGTGGGCGGGATTCAACGCGCACCCGTGGCGGCTGGCCGCCTACGTCGCGGCAACCTTCGTCCTCCTGCTCGGCTACAACCGCTTCGCGGGCTTGCACCACGACGCGGGGATGACCGAAGTGGCGATCGATTCCGTCGAAGAGATGGGTCTCGGTTTCATCATCTCGGTCGGCGCGCTCTATCTCCTCGGACGCGTCACGTTCGAGATGTCATTGAACGAGATCGCCGGGCAGGTCGTGATCGAGGCGATGACGATCGCCGTCGGCGTCTCGGTCGGCACGGCGCAACTCGGCGGCGGCGAAGACTCGGGCGAAGGCGAGGCGGGCGGCGCGGGGGCGCGGGCGAAGCGCGGCGGCAGGGCGGGGAAGACGGGCGGGGCGCGACGCGGCGAGCCGGAGTTGCACTTCGGCGGCCAGATGTTGCTCGCCTTCTGCGGCGCGACGCTGTTTGCGGCCAACGTCGCCCCGACCGAAGAGGTCGTCATGATCGCGGTCGAGAGTTCGTGGCTGCGCCTCGTCGGGCTGGCATTGGTCTCGCTCCTGCTCGGCGCGCTCATCCTCCATTACAGCGAGTTCACGGGCGCGCGTGAGTTCGTGCGCGACGAGGGCTTCGCCACGGTCGTCGCGGGCAGCGTCGCCACTTACGGCGTCGCGCTCGTCGCGTCGGGTTTGATCCTCTGGTTCTTCGGACGCTTCGACGGCGTCACGCTCTACACCTCGCTCGCCCAAGTGATCGTGCTCGGCGTCGCCGCGACGCTCGGCGCGTCGGCCGGGAGGCTCTTGTTGCAGCGATGAGGAAACTACAAAAAAATTGGGTCGAGTGGGTCGTCTTCGCCGTCGGCCTCGCGCTCCTCGCGTCCGCGCTCGCCTACCTCGTCTACGACGGCGCGACGATGGGCAGCGACCCGCCGAGCATCGAAGTGCGCCTTGGCGCGCCCGAACCGCGCGCACACAACTTCATCGTCCCCGTCGCCGTCACGAACCACGGCGACGAAACCGCCGAGGGCGTCGCCGTCGAAGTGTTGATGGAGAGTAGCGGCGGCGAACCGGCGCGCGGCGAACTGACCATCGCCTTCCTCCCGCGCCGCGCCACGCGCGAAGGCTTCGTCACCTTCCAGCAAGACCCGCGCGGCGCGCGTCTCACGGCGCGCGTCCTCGGCTACGAGAAACCTTAAGCACACAGGGCGAGAGAGTTCACGGCCGCGAAAAGTTTGCGCCCGTCGCGCCCGTGTTGTAGCTTTTTAAGCGCACGAAGATTCCACGCCTACGGGACAAGTTGACTATGAACCAACGAGAGCGCGATGCGGCCGATGCCCAAGCGCGCAAGTCGCGCCGCCAATTTGCGAAGACCATCGCGGCGGCGGTCGTGGCCGCGCCGCTCATCTCGCAGGCCACGCTCAACGCGCAGACGCCGCCCTCGACCAAGCAAGCGCCCGCGCCGCCGAACCCGCAGCCGACGCCTCAAGCCGCGACGCCGCCCTCGCCCGTCGTCGAGGCTTACGCCGAGGTCGGCCGCCTGCGCTTCGGCGACAAACTCACGCCCGACGAACTCGCGCGCATGAAACGCGACCTGGAGGGCAACGTCCGCACGGCCGAACGCCTGCGCGCCTTCAAACTCAGGAACGCCGACGAGCCGGATTTCATCTTCATCGCTTAAAGACGCTAGGGTGAAGGGGAAAGGTGAAGGGGGAAAGGTGAAAGGGAAGAAGCAGCCGCCCCGTCAGCGGCCGCGCGATCAACGGCCGTGCGATCAGCCGACCGGCCGCGTGCCTCCGAGTTTCATGTCTTAACCTTTCCCCTTTCCCCTTTACCTTTCCCCATTCACCTTTCCCCTTCATAGAATCTTATGCTCACCGAAGACACTTTCTACTCTCCCATCGCCGAACTCGCGGCGCGGATTCGGGCGCGCCGCCTCTCGCCCGTCGAGCTGACGGAGGGCTGCCTCGCGCGGCTCGAACGCTTCGGCGCGCGTCTCGGCGCGGTCGCCGCCGTCATGCGCGAGAGCGCGCTGCGCGAGGCGCGGCAGGCGGAGAAAGAAATCCGCGCGGATCGTTATAAAGGCGTCCTGCACGGCATCCCCTACGGCGCGAAAGACCTGCTCGCCACGCGCGAAGCCCCGACCACCTGGGGCGCGCGACCCTACAAAGATCAACGCTTCGACCACGACGCCACCGTCATCCTCAAACTCCGCGACGCGGGCGCGATCCTCTGCGCCAAACTTGCCATGATCGAACTCGCGGGCGGCATGGGCTACAACCAGGCGGACGCGAGTTTGACGGGCGCGTGCCGCACGCCCTGGAACACGGACTATTGGAGCGGCGGCTCGTCTTCGGGGCCGGGCGCGGCCGTGGCCGCCGGTCTCGTCCCCTTCGCCATCGGTTCGGAGACTTCCGGTTCGATCATCACGCCCGCCGCCTTCTGCGGCGTCGCGGGTCTCAGGCCGACCTACGGCATGGTTTCGCGGCACGGCGCGATGGCTCTCTCGTGGACGCTCGATAAGCTCGGCCCCATGTGCCGCACCGCCGCCGACGCGGGACTCGTGCTGGCGGCCATCGCCGGGCGCGACCCGCTCGATGCGAGTTCGCGCGACGTTAAGTTTCGCTATCCGTCTCCGGCGCAGGCGAACCGCCGCCCGCTCCGGCTCGCCGTGATGAAGGACTCATACGAGAAGGCGCAAGAGGAGGTGCGCGAAAATTTCCTCGCCTCGCTCGAAGTGTTGCGGAAAGTGCTCGCGCCCGTGCGCGTTGAGATGGACGTGAAGCTGCCGGATTATCCTTACGGCGCGGCGGTGGGCACGATCGTTGACGCGGAGGGCGCGGCGGCGTTTCGCGAACTGATCGAATCGGGACGCGTCGCGGAACTCGCCTCGCCCGAAGGACGCGTCGGCGGCTACGCCGCGTCGCTCGTCACGGCCGTGGATTACCTGCACGCGATGCGTATGCGCGTTCCCATGCGCCGCGCGTGGGGCGAGTTCTTTCAGCGGCACGATGTGCTGGTCGCTCCTTCGCGCGCCACCGTCGCGTATCCCGTCAGTAAAACTTTCGACCAGGCCTATCCGGGCATCGGGGCATCATCGCCCATCGGCGCGAGCAACCTCGTCGGCGTGCCCGCCATCTCCGTGCCGAACGGCTTCGGGCAGGCGGGCTTGCCCACCGGCATCCAATTCATCGGCGCGGCGTGGAACGAACTCACGCTCATCGAACTGGCCGACAAGTACCAGCAGGCGACCGACTGGCACCGGCGACGGCCGACGTTGAAAGATTGATCCATTGATTCATTGATTCATTTATCCATTGAATCAATGAACAAATGAATCAATGAATCAATGAATCAATGAATCAATTCTCCTCCATGCTTAAAACTATCCACGTCGCCTGCGCCTACATCATCATCGCGCTCGGCGTCCTGCATCTCCTCTTTACCTTTCACGACTACGACGAGTTCACGCTCCGCGCGCTCTGGTTCGCGGGCGCGGGCTGCGCGATCATCTTCGCGGGCTTTTTAAACTTGATCTCGGTGAGGCTGGCCGGGCGAGACGCGCTGGCGCGCGCGCTCTGCTTCATCGCAAACGTAGCCCTGACCGCGCTTTTCGTCGCGGCTTTGTGGCTGATGCGGCAGCCGCAAGTCTTCGTCGGCGTCCTGCTCTTTGCCGTCGCCTCCATCGCCACGCTCGCCGCGCGCACCGCTCGCGTCCCGCAAGATTAAATTGTTCGTTGAATAAATGTGCGGTTGCGAGAAGCGCGCCGCCGTCGTGTTTAGCGCGCCGCGCTCGCGTCGCCGCCGCGACGACGGGCTTCTATTGTCCCAACAGTCTCGGCAGATCGAGCAGCAGGGCGACCGTGCCGTCGCGTTGCTCGAACGCGCCGCTCACGCCGCGCCAGCGCGTCGCGTGGCGTCCGAGGCTGCGTACCAACGCCTCGCGCTCGCCTTCAATTTCATCAACCGCGATGGCGAACCGCTCCGGCGCGCCCGCGCTTTGCCACGCCTCGGCGTCGTCGCGCTCGCGCCGCACGATGCAGGCGGGCAGCGATTCGCCCGCGCCCCACGGCCGCGTCGTCGAGGTGTCTCCGAGCAGCGACCGCAGCGAGACGAGCGGCAGACGCTCTCCCTGCCAGAGCGTCGTGCGCTGCGTCTCGTCGCCGGCGATGTCGTCCGGTTCGAGTCGGGTGGTGGCGACGACGTGGCCGGCGTCGAGCGCGTAAGCGTGCCCGTTCGCGCGCACCACGGAGACCGTCACGAGCGCGAGCATAAGCGGCACGCGCAACTCGAAGGTTGTTCCCTCGCCGCTCGTGGAGCGCACGCGCAACTCGCCGCCCGCGCGCTCCAGCGCGTGCTCCACCACGTCGAGTCCGACGCCGCGCCCCGAGACATCGGAGACCCGCCCGGCGGTGGAGAAGCCGGGACGAAAGATCAAGCGCAACGCCTGCTCCTCGGTCACCGTCGCGCCCGCCGGCAGCAACCCCTGTGCGATGGCGGAGCGCGCCACGCGCCCGGCCTCGACGCCCCGCCCGTCATCCGCCACGCGCACGCGCACGCGGCTGCCCTCCGCCCCCACTTCCAGCCGCACGCGCCCGCGCACGGGTTTGCCCGCGGCGCGCCGTTCCTCCGCCGTCTCGATGCCGTGGTCAATCGCATTACGCAAGAGGTGCAACAGCGGCTCGCCGATCTGCTCCGCGAGCGACCTATCGACGCGCACTTCGCCGCCCGCCACTTCCAACTCGATCTCTTTCCCGGCGGCTCGCGCGGCGATGCGCGCCGCCCGCGCCGCGCGTTCCAGCACGGGCATGAGCGGCTGCATGCGCAAGGCCATCACGCGTTCCTCCAACGCGCTGAAATCTTCCCGCAGACGCCGCGCGCTCGCCGCGCGCGCCGCCGCGCCCGCCATCGCCGCCGCCGCCTCTCCCGCTTCCGTCTGTTCGAGCATCGACAGCATGTCGGTGAACAATTCGTGCGTGGCCGTCACGAGTTCGTCGAGTTCGTGCAAAGGCACGCGCACAAAAACCGGGGCGCGCTCGTCACCCACGCGCTCCGACGCGCCGCCGACGCCCGCCGCGCCCGGCGCATCGTGGAACTTCGATTCATCGTCAACGCCCGGCGCGGCCGGTTCGTCGCCCGGTGACCCGACGCTGACTGCGCCGTCTGCGCCGTCGGCCTGCGCGTCGCTTGTGCCGGGCGCGTCGCCCGTCCACGCGACGCGCGCGCCGAAAGGGGCGAGGCGCGCTTCGATCTCCGCGCGCGGGCTGGTGGTGGCGTAGAGAATGCGGAAGCTGATGTCGCCGGGCGCATCGGCGGTGAGGTCGCCGGGAAACGTCGAGATGATTTCGCCGCACTCGCCGAGCGCACCCGTGAAGCGGCCGAAGTGTTCGTCAAGCGTGGCGAGGTCGAACGCGGCCGCGAGCACCAGCACGTCCGCGCCTTCACTGACCGACTCGTTCAAGTGTTGCCGCTCGACGGCGGACAAGTCGCGCTCGATCTCCGCGGGCAAGGGCGGCGCGGCGGGGCGTGCGCTCGTTTGAAGAGGTTCCGCGACGGCGTTTGCGTCGAGCGCGCCGGGCGACGCGTGTTGCCGCAACTGTTCGATGACGGCGGGCGGCGGTTCGGCCGTGGCGTCGCCGCGCACGGCGCGTTCGACGACGAGTGAGAGCGCGTTCGTCGCGTCTTCGCAGGCGTCCACGGTCGCCTCCGTCAGCGGCGCGCGACCGCCGCGCACGGCGTCGAGCAGGTTTTCAAATTCGTGGGCGAGGCGGTTGAGCGAAGCAAGTTGGGGCAGTCCGGCGGCGGAACCTTTGAGCGTGTGGACGTGGCGAAAGATGCGCGCGACGATAGCCCGCCGCGCGCGCCCGTCGGCGATATCAATGCGGCGCAGACGCTCGACATCGCCGAACAACGCTTCGATCCGCTCGTCGGCCTCGGCCAGAAATTCGCGCAGCAGTTGCTCATCCATCGCGCGCGATTATAACTGTAAAGAGGAGGGGGTAAAGGGGAAAGGGGGAGGGTGAAGGGAGAGGCGCAAAAGAAGGGGGAAGGGGCAAAGGGTAAAGGGGAAAGGAAGTTGGCCTGTGCCTTTTACCTTTACCCCTTCCCCTTTACCCCTTCCCCTTTACCCCTTCCCCTGCTCGCGGTTAATTCCTTGCGCTCTGCCGTGCGAGCGCGTGCGCCCGTTCGACGAGTTGGATGAACTCGGTGCGGTAGCCCTGCGCATCCGCGCCGGAGGCGGCGCGCGCGAGTTGGGCAATGTCCGCGTAGCGTGCGTCGCCTTTGTATTTCGAGTCGCGCAGGAGCATGCCGAAGCCCGCCACCGCCGAAGAGAACTTGAGGTTGTTCGAGGCGTTCTCTAGCGAGCCGCCCGCGTCGGCCACCCACACGCTCAGGAGTTTGCTGTCGTTTGCGTCCGGTTCTTTGTAGCGGACTTTGATCGTCATCAACTCTTTGCTGTTCGAGTTCGACGAAACTTGCGCGGGCTGCTGATATTTCAACGCGTCAACGCCGGGGTTCTCGAACTTTTGCCCGTAGGGGACGACCTCGTAGAGCGCGGTGACGGTGTGACCCGCGCCGATCTCGCCCGCGTCCTTGGTGTCGTCGTTGAAATCCTGATCGCGCAGCAGGCGGTTCTCATAGCCGATGAGCCGGTAGGCGGCCGCCTGTCGCGGGTTGAACTCCACCTGAATCTTCACATCCTTGGCGATGGTGGCGATTGTCGCGCCGAGTTGGTCGCCGAGCACTTTGCGCGCCTCCTGCGCGTCGTCGATGTAGGCGTAGTTGCCGTTGCCGCGATCGGCGAGCATCTCCATCGTTGCGTCTTTCACGTTGCCCGTGCCGAAGCCGAGCACGGAGAGAAAGACGCCGCTCCTGCGTTTCTCTTCGATGAGGCGCGTGAGTTCGCCTTCGCTCGTCGTGCCGACGTTGAAATCGCCGTCGGTGGCGAGGATGACGCGGTTGATGCCGCCGCGAATGAAATTCTCCGCCGCGACGCGGTAGGCGAGATGAATCCCTTCGCCGCCGTTGGTGGAGCCTCCGGCTTCGAGCGCGTCGAGCGCGGCGAGGATTTCGCCGCGCCGGTCGCCCGCCGTGGCGGGCAACGCCAGCCCGCTCGAACCGGCGTAGACCACGATGCTCAACCGGTCGCGCGCCGAGAGTTGTTCGGCGAGCATGCGGAGCGACGATTTGACGAGCGGCAGTTTATCGGGCGAGTTCATCGAGCCGGACACGTCGAGCAGAAAGACGAGATTGGCGGGCGGCAGGTCTTCCTTGTGCATGCGCTTGCCCTGCAAGCCGATGTGGACGAGGCGATGCTTCGAGTTCCAAGGGCAGGCCGCCACTTCCGCGTTAATGGAGAAGGGCGCGTTGCCCGCGGGCTGCGGGTAGTCGTAGGTGAAATAGTTGATCAACTCTTCGGTGCGGACGGCATCCTTCGGCGGGAGTTGGCCGCTGCGCAGGAAGCGGCGCATGTTGCTGTAGGAGGCCGTGTCCACGTCAATCGAGAAAGTGGAGAGCGGCGCGCGCGCCGCCTCGAAGAAGGGGTTCTCGTCGATGTGCTTGTAGGCTTCGGTGTTGAACTCTTGATCGTCCCCGTCAGCCTTGCTCAGGCGGTCTGCCCCCCGGCGTTCCTCGCGCATCGACGCGGCCGGCGAGGGAGCGATCGCGCCGTTTGCCATCACGGGCGCGGTCGCATCGTTCGACGCCTGCACGGCTTCCGTCGTCTCTCTGCTTTGAGAAACGCGACCCGGCGCGCCCGCGCGCTCGCACGAAGACAAAAGCATCGCGGCGACGATGCAGAGAGCGATCGGGCGAAGGCGCGCGTGGCGCGGCGGCGAGTTGAAACGAGTGCGGCGGTTGACGGTTGACGGCGCGGGGCGTGTGCTTTCCGGTGTGTGGCTCATAAGACCTCCTGCGGCATGTTCGGCTCTGACTTCATAACCTTGCATCCACTTGAATGCGCGAAGCCGGAAATACTTGCAGGCAGGCGCGTAGAAAATTTCCGGCGCGCCTCAGGGCGCACGCGCCGGGGCGACGTTGACGATGACGGGCACGGCCGTGGCGGCATTGAAGAATTGCGCGCCGTCGGGCAAGGGCGTCTCTCCGTCGTCCGCGTAAAGTTGGACGCGCGCGAAGTAGCCGCCGTGCGGCGCGTCCGCGTCATCGCACGGAGCGCAGGAAGCGGCGACGGTTAAGGTTGCGTCTGGCTGCTCCGCGAAGGGACGTTCGATCTCGACCCTTTCACTCACCCACACGCGCCGCGCGGGGTCGCCAGGCAGGAAGAAATAGGTTCGCGCCCGGAGGCGTTCGGGCGCAGGCCGGCCTCCGTAAAGCAGCAGGCGCAGGCGCGTGTAGCCGCGCTTGTTCGCGCGATCCATGATGACCATCTTGGTCTCCGCGCTCACGTGCTCCGCGACGTTGAAGGCGGGCGGCGCAAGCCGCTTGAGCTTCACGGGGCGCGGCGGGTCGGGCGTGAAAAAATAGGTGAGAAAAAATGCGAGGCTGAAGGTGAGATGGAAAATTCCGGCTTTGAGCAGCGCCCTCTTGAAGATCATGCGTGACTCCTTTCGCGTTTCGAGTTGAAACGCGCGAGAGCCGCGATAGTTGCATTTAATGGGGAAGTGAATTGTGCGCGCGCGCGTCGTCGCTTACCGGCGGCGGCGCGCGGCGGGCGTGGGCTGCGGCGCGGGCGGCGCGCCGGTGTAGCGGTAGTGACCCGTGATCTGCCACGAGAAGAGAACGTCTTCGATCTGCGGCCCCTGTCCGATGTTGTGCATGATCATGTAGCGGCCGGGCGTCGCCGAGGGTGCATCGATGACGAGGCCGATGTGCGTCTGCGCGGCGTTCAAGTCCCACGTCACGATGTCGCCGGGGCGATAGTCCGCCGCCTCGCCGGTGATGGGCAGCGACTTGCCCTTGCGCTCGAAGAAGACGCGCAGGTTCGGCACGCGCCGGTGGTCGATGTTCGGGTCGGTAGACTTCAAGCCGAATTTGGTCGGGTAGCGCGAGAAGTTGGCCGCCATGTCTTCGTGGACTTCCTTCTGCAAGTCTATGCCGAGCGCGCGGTAGGAACGGATCACCTCGTCCGTGCAGACGCCCTTGCCCTCCGGCACGTCGCCGTTCGGGTAGTCCAACTTGAAATAGCTGCCGTCGTACTCGACCTCGTGCGCCGTTCGCTCGTTTGCCGCCGCGACGAGACGTTCGAGCACGGGCGACTCGTAGACGGGTTTTACCTCCGGCCGCGGCGTCGCCGTCGCCGACGCCGCGGCGCGGGGTCTGTGAGTTTGCTGCGCGGCGGGCGTTCCGGCGCGCGGGAGGCCGCATGCGCCGAGGGCGAAGAGAGCGAAGCCGCAGAGCGCGGCGGAGAGTGGAAAATTCGATGGCGACATAAGTTGATCCTTGCGCCGTTCAGCTTTCGCGGGCGGTCATGTGATGTGGAATTATACGACGGGGTTGCGCCGGTAGCAGGCGGCGGATGCGGTGCGCAGCGGAAAGTGATAGGCTATGATTTCGAGCATCAACGGACAATCAAACGAGCGTCGAGCCGCCGCCGAAGCCCCACACGCGGCTTCTCTCAGAGCGAGGTGATAACACTTTGAGCGCACAACAAAACCAGATTGATTACTCGCAATTCATCGCCGAAAACTTCGGCGCGAACGCCAACTACGTCGAGACGCTGCTGGAGCGTTTCCGCAGCAACCCGTCGCTGGTTGACGAATCCTGGCGCGCCTATTTCGCGGAAATGCTCGGCCAGTCTCCGACGCCGCCCGCGCCCGCCGCAAGCGCAACTTCCGGCAACGGCGCACCCGCTCCCGCTCCCGCCGCTGCCGCGCCGCCCGCCGACGGCCGGAGCGCGACGCCGACCCCGGCAGCCAACACCGCCGCCGCCGTCTCGCCGGATGCACCCGTCGCCGCCGCTGCTGCTGCTTCGCCCGCCGCCGCGCCCGCCGCGATATCTCCTGCGCCCGCCGCGAAGCCCGCCGCCGCCGAAGCCGCCCCCATTCGCGGCGCGGCCTTGAAGATCGTCGAGAACATGGAGACGAGCCTCTCGGTGCCGACCGCGACCTCGAACCGGCAGGTGCCCGTCAAACTTCTCGAAGAGAACCGCGTCATCATCAACAAGCATTTGAAGGAGCACGGCGGCGGCAAAGTCTCTTACACGCACCTCATCGCCTACGCGCTCCTGCGCGCGCTCGACAAATACCCGCAACTCAACGACGGCTTCACGCACGCCGACGGCAAGCCCGCGCGCCTGCGCCGGGCGGAAGCCAATCTCGGCGTCGCCATCGACATTCAAAAGAAGGACGGCTCGCGCTCGCTCCTCGTCCCGAACGTCAAGGGAGCGAACGCGCTCGCGTTTTCGCAGTTCATCGCGGCCTACGACGACGTGGTGCGGCGCGCGCGCGACGGAAAACTCGGCCTGCCCGATTTTCAGGACACGACCATCTCGCTCACGAACCCCGGCACGATCGGCACGGTGGCCTCGACGCCGCGCCTGATGGCGGGGCAATCCGTCATCATCGCCACGGGCGCGATCGAGTACCCGGCCGAGTATCACGCGATGACTTCGGAAGCCCTCTCGCAACTCGGCATCAGCAAGACGCTCACCATCTCTTCGACCTATGACCACCGCATCATCCAGGGCGCGGAGTCGGGCGCGTTCCTCGCGCACGTCCACGAACTCCTGGTCGGCAAACACGATTTTTACGAGAGCATCTTTCTCGATCTCGGCATCGCCTACCGGCCGATGCGCTGGGCTGTGGATCGCAACCCCGCGCTGCTCGGCGGCGACCGCACCCAGGAGCAGATCGTCAAACAGGCGCGCGTGCTCGAACTGATCAACGCCTACCGCGTGCGCGGCCACCTCATCGCCGACATCGACCCGCTCCACGCGATGCCCGTCAATTATCATTCCGAACTCGACCTCGAAACCTACGGCCTCACGATCTGGGATTTGGATCGCACGTTCATCACGGGGGGCCTCAGCGGACGCGAGAGCGCGACGCTGCGCGAAATTCTGGACATCCTGCGACGCGCCTATTGCGGCAAGGTCGGCACGGAATACCGCCACATTCAGAGCAAGGAGCAGAAACTCTGGTTGCGCGAACGCATCCGGCAGGAGTTGGTTGACCCGGAACCGCTCCCGCCCGAGACGAAGAAACAACTGCTCGACCGCCTCATCGCCGCCGAACAGTTCGAGCGTTTCCTGCACACGAAGTATCTCGGCGCGAAACGCTTCTCGCTCGAAGGCTGCGAGACGATCATCCCGCTCCTGCACCAGTTGATCGAGAAGGCGGGCGAGCGCGGCGTCGAAGACATCACGCTCGGCATGGCGCACCGGGGTCGTCTGAACGTGCTGGCGAACGTCGTCGGCAATTTCTCGGAACGCATCTTCACCTCCTTCGAGGGCGCGGTGCATCCGAACTTCCCGGCCGACGAAGGCGACGTGAAATACCACCAGGGGGCGGTCGGCGAACGCGAGACGACGAGCGGGCGCACGGTTAAGATCACGGTCTCGCCGAATCCGAGCCATCTCGAATTCGTCGATGCCGTGGTGGAGGGTATGGTGCGCGCCAAGCAGGACGCGATGAACGCCGAGCGCGAAGAGGTGATCGACCGCGCGCTGCCCGTGCTCCTGCACGGCGACGCGGCCTTCGCCGGACAGGGCATCGTGATGGAAACTCTCAACCTCGCCGAACTGCGCGGCTATCGCACGGGCGGCACGATCCACATCATCATCAACAACCAGATCGGCTTCACCACCTCGCCCGAAAAGGGTCGCTCCACCCTCTACTCGACCGACGTGGCGCGCATGACGCAACTCCCGATCTTCCACATCAACGGCGACGACCCGGAAGCCGCCTTCCGCATCCTGCGCATCGCGCTCGACTACCGGCAGGAGTTCAACAAGGACGTGGTGCTCGACGTGATCGGTTTCCGCCGCCTCGGGCATAACGAGGGCGACGAGCCGAGCTACACGCAACCGCTGATGTACGCGCGCGTCAAGGCGCATCCCGGCGTGCGCGCCATCTACGCCGCGCAACTCATCCGCGAGGGCGTCGTCTCCGAGGCCGACGTGGAGGCGATGATCAAGGAGCGTGTCGGCCGCTACGAGCAGGCGCAGGCGCGCGCCAAAGAGATCGTCGCGGGCAAGCCGAAGATGACGGAGTTGCCGCCCGCAATCGTCGAGGAAGACGGATCGGAAGTGTTGGAGACGTTTGTTGCGGCCGAGACGATTCGCGAACTCGGACACAAGATCGCGGTCGTCCCCGACGGCTTCAACATCAACCCGAAGATGGTGAGCCAACTGGCGCGGCGCGAAAAGATGGGCGCGGGGCAGACGCCTCTCGATTGGGCGTTCGGCGAGGCGATGGCCTTCGGCACGCTCGCGCTCGAAGGCACATGCGTGCGCCTGAGCGGTCAGGATTCGGGACGCGGCACCTTTAGTCAACGCCACGCGATTCTCTACGACACGCAGACGGGCGCATCCTGGACGCCGCTCTCAGAACTCGCCGCGCGCCCGAACGGCCGGCCGCGCTTCGAGGTCTTCGACAGTTCTCTGTCCGAGCAGGGCGTGATGGGATTCGAGTACGGTTATTCGGTCGTGGAGCAGCGCGCGCTCGTGATGTGGGAGGCGCAGTTCGGCGACTTCTCGAACGGCGCGCAGGTGATCATCGACCAGTTTATCGCGCCCGGCGTGGACAAGTGGCAGCAGCCCTCGCGCCTCGCGCTCCTCCTGCCGCACGGCTACGAAGGCCAGGGGCCGGAGCACTCCAACGCGCGCCTCGAACGCTATCTCCAACTCTGCGCCGAGAACAACATGCAGGTCTGTTACCCCACGACGCCCGCGCAATATTTCCACCTGCTGCGCCGCCAGGTGCGACAGGAGATCGCGCGCCCGCTCGTCGTGATGACGCCGAAGAGTTTGCTGCGCCTGCCCGCCGCGACCTCCGCCGTCGAAGAGTTGACCGCGGGTGGCTTCCTCCCCGTCATTGAAGACACGGAGATCGCGAACCCGGCCGAGGTGCGCCGCATCGTCTTGTGCAGCGGTAAGGTCTATTACGACCTGAACGCGGCGCGTTTGAAATCCGACGACCGCCGCGTCGCCATCGTCCGGCTCGAACAGTTCTACCCGTTTCCCGAACGGCGTTTGCGCGAAATTTTCGCGCGTTACCCGAACGCGGATCAACTCGTCTGGGCGCAGGAGGAGCCGAAGAACTACGGCGGCTGGCACTTCGTCGAGCCGCGCCTGACGGGGATGCTGCGCGCCTGCGAGCGTCCCTTCTACGTCGGGCGCACGGCCTCGGCCAGCCCCGCCACGGGTTCTTACACCATCCACGAACTGGAGCAGCGCGAACTCGTCAACCAAGCCCTCACCACCGACGCGCCCATCATCTCCAACGCCAGCACGGACAAGTACGCGGGCGAAGCCGATTCGTAAAAGCAGAGGTCAGAGGTTAGAGGTTAGAGGTCAGTGATCAGAACTGAAGGCCGGTGAAAGCGCACGCAAGCTGCTCTCACCGGCCTTCATCTTTTTACTAACCTCTAATACCAAGTTGCATGACAGATTAAGGTCGGTCATGTAGTTGGCAGCCAATGGTAATTCGTTAATGCCGTAACTTGCTCAGGCGCGGCACTGATCTTTTGACAACGTGTACAGACCGTCTGTTCTAACTCATCAAGCGT
>DASVVO010000093.1:0-8837 GCA_036386515.1 Pyrinomonadaceae bacterium | reverse complement strand
TCGCTCAGCCGCGCCGCACGCCGACTTCGCGGTCGGGGTATTGACCCCGCCCTTGACCAAAGGGAACAGCGTTCCCTTTGGAATCCCATATTTCTCATTCGGCGACCCCGCAGCAAGCTGACGGGGAATTTAAGATTAAATAAAATGGAAAAACCAGAGGCAGTAAGACGACAAATTGGTAAGATAATGGAGTTTGGTGAACGCGTGATAGTCGAGTTTAGTTTCAGTGCTGACTTTCGTTCAAGTTTACAATTGACCGCAAGTTTTCAACTAGAGGCGGATAAAACAAAATCGATTCGGGATATTGAGCGAATGGCTGATAAGTTATTCGCGGAAATGTTACAGGCAACGCTTTTGAAATGCCAAGACGGGATTATTTCAAACTGACCCACTACCGGAGCAATTGCAACCTTGAGCGAACTAGAAGCGGAGTGGGCGCGGCGTCTGGCCGAGGCCGAGCAGAGTGCGCGCGCGAGCGGGCGCAGCGACGTGGCGGACTACCTCGCCCTGCGCGCCTTAAACGACCTGGCGCGCCACACCGGCATCGAATGGCTGCTCGCGGCCTTCACCGCGCAGGCGGGCGAATCCAACCGCGCGGGCGCGGGCATCCGGCTCGCGCACACGGAGGCGCACCGTTTCCGCGTCGGCGCATCCACGATGGTCGGCCAGCGTCTGACGCTGACGACGGGCGTGCGCGTCTTAACGGTCGAAGCCGGTTGGCCGCGCACGCCGCGCGACGGCATCGTGCGCGGCGGCGGACTGGCCGCCGCGCGCATCACGCACTTCGGCAACCCTCCCGCCAACGACGAACTCCTGCTCATGCAAAACGCGTCCGATGCCCCGCGCTGGATGGTGCTCGACCCGGCGGGCGTGCGCCCCACGCTCGAAGCCGCGCGCGTGCGCCGACACGTCGAGAAGCTGCTCGATTGAACTGCGCCGCCCGTAGCGCAAACGATATGCGTCGCGGCCTGCACGTTTTGGAACAAGACGCCGCGCGCTCGCCCCGTCTCCGCTCCCGCCTCCGCCTAATTCATCGAATTTCACCAAACTTAACGAGTGCTCATGGTCGCCCGGCGCGTTGGCATACTGCTTGCCATGCTCTCGCGCGTCTCCCTGTCATCTTTCGTGATGCACAGGTGAACGCGCGGCCGTTGCCCGAAAGAGTCCGCCGCCGCCGCCGTCGTCACCCGGCCCCTTGAACGGCGCACAGGCCGACGCCGCAAGTTTGAACCTGTAAGGAGTTCGCACATGATTAACCGACGCACGACCATTTTGACCGTCATCTCCGCCATCCTCTTCGCCTTCTGCCTGCCCACCATCGCCTCGGCGCAATGGGATCGCGACCGCGACTATCGCCGCGACCGGCGCGACGACGACCGCTACGGGCGCAACGGCGGCTATGGCCGCAACGGCGGCTACGACACGCGCTACCTGCGCGATGTGGCCGAGCGCGTGCGAGACAACGCGCGCAATCTTGAGCGCGACGTGGATCGCCTGCTCGACAACAGCCGCGTCAACGGCACGCGCCGCGAAGACCGCATCAACAATGAAGTGAAAGAGTTTCGCCAGGCGGCCGACCGCTTCCGCAGCCGCGTCGGCGACAACGGGAACGACCGCAACCGTGGCTCTCAGGAGGCGCAGTACCTCATGCAGGCCGCCAACAACACGGAGCGCATGCTCTCGCGCCTGCGCGTCGATTCGCGCACCTACACCGATTGGCGTCAGATCAAACAGGACTTGCGCACCATCGCCAACGCCTACGGCATGCGCTACGACGGCTACGACGACGGCTACTATCGCGGCGGCAACAACGGCGGCTACGACCCGCGCAACAACCGCAACACGCGCGACCGCGACCGCGACGGGCGTGACGACAACTGGTGGCGTCAACTGCCGAACATCATCAACGGCCGCCGCCCGTAAGTCGAGAGAATTGAGAGCGACGATTTAGACGAGCCGGGGGTGGGTAAAATCGAAGGCCGGTCTGAACATAATGTTCAGACCGGCCTTCGATTTTACGTCTCCGGTTTTATCTTTGTGTCTTACAATACCGCGCTATGTCAGAACGCACCGCGACAGCGACGACGACGGCGGCGGGCACGCTCTATCTCGTCGCCACGCCCATCGGCAATCTCGAAGACATCACCGGGCGCGCCCTGCGCGTGCTGCGCGAGGTTGACGTGATCGCCTGCGAAGACACGCGCCACACCCGCACGCTCCTCAATCACTTCTCCATCACGACCAAAACCCTCAGCTACCACGAACACAACGAACGCGAACGCGCCGCCGAACTCGTCGCGCGCCTCGCCGCGGGCGCGAGCGTGGCGGTCGTCTCCGACGCGGGCACGCCCGGCATCAACGACCCCGGCTTCCGTCTCGTGCGCGCCTGCATCGAGCGCGACATCAACGTCGTTCCCCTGCCCGGCGCGACCGCTTTCGTCTCCGCGCTCGTCGCTTCGGGTCTGCCGACCGACGAATTTTACTTCGCCGGTTTCCTCCCCCCGCGCCAACACGCGCGCCGCCTGCGCCTCGCCGCGCTCGCCAACGTGCCCGCCACGCTCGTCTTTTACGAAGCCCCGCACCGCATCGCGGGCGCGCTCGCGGACGCGCGCGAAATCCTCGGCGAACGCGAGGCCGCCGTCGCGCGCGAACTCACCAAGCTCCACGAAGAGATCGCGCGCGGGCGTCTCACCGAACTCATCGCGCGCTTCTCCGGCGAGCACGCGGCGCGCGGCGAGATGGTGCTCGTCATCGACCGCCACCGGATCGCCGTGGAGGAGACGGGCGCGCCGCCAACGACCGACATCGCCGCGCTCGTCGCCGCCCTCGAAGGCGAAGGACTCGATTCGCGCGCCGCCCTCAAACGCGCCGCGCGCGAACTCGGTCTCAACCGCGACGAAGCCTATCGCCGCCTCGTCGCCGCCCGCGCGCAGGCGAAACAGGAATAGTTTTTTCAACCCGTCCTATAGCGCAAAGTCGCAAACGGAGAGCCGCACATGCACCACGACGACGAAGAGGCCGAAACCTTCAATCAGGATCAGCAGGAGATGTTTCAGAATCCCGACACCAATCTCGGCGAGACGCGCCCGCGCACGCCCGGCACGCAAAACGTCCCGCCCGCCACCCCCACGACCGGCGACCGCGAGGACACGGAAGACTCCGCCAACCGTCAACTCGACAACCCGAACCTGATCTAACTTTCGCCGCTCAACGCGCGGCGCGGCCACAGGTGCGAGACGTTGTCGTTAGGCTTCCGCGCCCGCCTCTTTCAGCAATTTATCCAGCCACAGGTTCGCCAGTTTCTCCTGCACGGTGTTGGCGCGCAGGCGATCGTTGAGGTTCTTGAAGTCAACCTGGTCGAGGAGTTGATCCTGATTGAAGCAGGAGAAGACGAACGACTCCGCGCCCGTCCGCGGGTCAACGTGCCGCTGCAAGCACTGCGCGCACACCTCTTTCATCATGCACTGCATGGGGCTGTTAATCGACCCGACGCCGATGTGCGCCGGGTTGAAATATTCCGCCAGCACGCCGTGGCGCGCGGCCTTCACCGCCGCCATCATGCGATCCGAGCCGATGGCGATGAGGCGTTTGACATCGCGCAGATCGAAGCTGGCCGCGCCCAGTTCGCCTTCGGCGTAAGCCTTGATCGCCTGCACGATGTTGCCGCGATAGTGCCTGTCCTGCGGGCGGCGCGGCTCGATGCCGAGGCCGGTGTCCGTCGCCCAGATGATCTGGTCGGTGGCGGCTTCGATCTCTTCGCGCTTGAAGAGGTCTTCGCCTTTTTTGTAGCCCGCGAAATAGACGACGCGGCAGTTGTTCTCGCGCAGCGCGCGCGCAATCGAGAACAGCACGGCGTTGCCGAGTCCGCCGCCCGCGAGCAGCACCGTCTCGCCCGACGGTATCTCCGTGGGCGTGCCCGTCGGCCCCATCACGACGACCTGCTGCCCCTCCTTCAGCAGCGCGCACTGCCGCGACGACGCGCCCATCTCAAGCACGATGAGACTGAGCAACCCCTGCTCCTTGTCAACCCACGCGCCCGTCAACGCCAAGCCCTCCATCGTCAGCTTCGTGCTGCCGACGACGACCGCGTCCGTCTCATAATTTTGCAGGCGATAGAATTGGCCGGGGTGAAACTTGCGCGCCTGCATCGGCGCGCGCACGACCACGTCAACAATCGTCGGCGTCAGGCGTTCGACCCGCACCACGCGCGCGATCAACTCGTCGTCCAACTTCTCGACGAGCCGCTCGAATCGCTCCGCGCCTTCCCTCACGCGCCCCGGTTCGCGCACGCTCACACTTTCTCCCGCCGCGCCTTCGACTTCACGCTCGACGGCCGCGATCTCATCCGCGAACAGCGCGCACACTTCCTCGTAACCGAACTTCGCCGAGGCCATCGCCTTAACGACGTTTCCGGCGTAGACCGGGTGGTTGTCGCCGTAATAAGAGATGAGGCGTCCCGCGTTTTCGTAAGAGGTGAAAAAGCCGCGCTCGCCTTTGGCCGCCGGGACGAGACGAAACCTGCCGCCCGCGTCGTCGCCGTCGTCGGTGCGCTCGATCTTGTGCGGCGCGAAAAACTGACCCCAGTCGTCGAGTTTGAACGTGCCGGGCTGCTCGCGCTCGTAGATCGTGTTCGGACTCGTCCCCGCCGCCACGCAGACCGTGCGCGCCGCGAGCCTGACGTGTTCACCGGAAGCCTTCCATTTGCCCGTCTCCGCGTCTTGCCGCATGCGCTCGAAGACCATGCTCCCGACCGCGCCGTGTTCGTCCGCGACGGCTTCGACGGGACTCATGTTCTCGATGTAACTGATGCCCTCTTCGAGCGATTTCACGACCTCCTCGTGGTTGAGCCGGTAGGCGGGCGAATCCTGCAAGCGTTTGCGATACGCGATTGAGACGCCGCCCCACGCGCGCACGAGCGGCACGAAGTCCGGCAACTCGCCCGCCCGCGCGGCGCGCTCGCGCTCCCCGCGCACCGCGCGCCCGTGGGCGAGAAATTCATCATAGATGCCGCGCTCCTCCGCATCGAACCGCGCGAAGATTTCCTCCTCGCCAAACTCCGCGCACAAGGCTTCGTGCCGCGCTAGAATCTTCTCCACCTGCACGGGGTAATAGGCGAACAGCTCCGTCGCCGTGTCTATCGCCGTCAGTCCGCCGCCGATGACGACGGCCGGCAGGCGCACTTGCAGGTTGGCGAGCGCGTTCTCTTTGAACGCGCCCGTCAGTTGCAAAGCCATCAGGAAATCAGACGCCTTGCGGATGCCGCGCATGAGGTTGTTCCGCATCTCGACGATGGTCGGACGACCCGCGCCCGTCGCAATGGCGATGTGGTCGAAGCCCAAAGCCCAGGCGTCTTCGATGTCGAGCGTGCCGCCGAAGCGCACGCCGCCGTAGAAGCGAAAGCGCGCCCGGCGCGCGAGCGCGAGGTGAATCAGCGTCAGGAAATTCTTGTCCCAGCGCACCGTGATGCCATACTCGGAGACGCCGCCGAAGCCCGCGAGCACGCGTTCGTCGAGCGGCGACTCGATCTCCCTGATGTCGGCCACCGCTTGCGGCACGCGTCTTCCGCCGTCGCCGGTCAGCGCGGCCTGGAGCGGTTCGATCTTCAAACCGTCGATGCCGACGACGCCGAAGCCTTCGTTCAGGAGATAGTGCGCGAGCGTGTAACCGGCGGGGCCGAGGCCGACGACGAGCACGTTGCGCCCGTTGTAGGGGAGCGCGTGCGGGCGTTTGGCGTTGAGCGGATTCCAGCGCGTCAGGAGCGAGTAGATTTCAAAGCCGTAGGGCAGCGCGAGCACGTCCGTCAGCACGCCCGTTTCGGCCTGCGGGATGTTGACCGGCTCCTGCTTCTGGAAGATGCACGACTTCATGCAATCGTTGCAGATGCGATGACCCGTGCCCGGACACATCGGATTGTCGATCATCACGATGGCGAGCGCGCCGATCGAGTCGCCGTCGCGTTGCAGCACGTGCATCTCGGAAATCTTCTCGTCGAGCGGGCAACCTTCGAGCGCGATGCCGAGCGGGTTGCGTTTCAAGGAGCCTTGCGAGTCGTGCAAGCCCTTCGAGCAGGAATCCTTGTCGCGCTCGTGGCAGTAGAGACAGTAGTGAACTTCGTCTAACACCTCTCGCCGGGTGGCGCGCGCATCGGTCAAGCCGAAGCCGTCGCGGCGGCGCAGGTTCTGCTCCAACCCGCGCATACGTTCCGGCAACTCCGCGTCGTGACGCTCGATCTGCACGAGGTGTTCATAGTTCAAAGGGTGCGGCACGCGAAAACTGACCCACCCGCCGACGCGCGCCTTCGCCGCCGCCTGCGTGCTATGCACCGCAGCCCACGTCTCGACCAGGCGCAACGCGGACTTCACGAACGCCGCGTCCGCCTCCCACGCTTCATTTACGCCGGCGGCGATCTCGAATTCCTTCAGCGCACTCGCCGCCCCGGTCTTCGCCGCGCCCGCACGCGCCGCGCCCACCTCATCGCGCAAGGCTCCGCTGCCGCTTCCCTCACCCGCCGCCTCGCCCGCCGTCGCCGCCTTCATCAAACGCTCCTCCCAGGCGAGCAGCCGCACCGTCATGCGCGCGACGGCGAGTTCCGCGTCGGCCGCTTCGAGCGTGCCGGGGCAGATGGCGTCGAGGAGGCGTTCGAGCGCGTCGTGCAGGGAGTCGGCGTCGAAGGTGAGAGCCTTCTCCGGCGGCACGCGTTTGAGGGCGCGGCGCGAGATGAAGGTCTTGAATTGAAAGACCGCGTCTTGCTCCCTGATGCGCTCCGCGTGCGCCGCGCGTTCGGCCTCCACGTGGAACAAGCGCGCCACGAAACGCGACACGTGCGGCGCGGCGGCGATGAGCAATTCCGACTCGGCGCGCGTCCCCCGCAGGTTCGCGCCGCGCCCGCCCGCATATGCCGCGAGCGCGGCGGCGAGCGTCGCGTCGTCCTTTCGGAGTTCCGCGTGGAAGGCCGCGGTCAATTGGCCGAGGCGTTCCGGTTGAGAGAGGTCGCCGTAATGAAAACCGGCGATGCCGAGCGGGAAATCCGCGCCCGCTCCGGCCTGGCCGCGCGCCGCCTCCGGCGCACCCGTGCTGCTGTCAAGAGAAATATCCGGCATAAGTTACAACTATGAATGCGGTGTCTGAAAAATATCAAAGGAGAGACTTGCAAGACCGGCGCAAAAATTTCACGGCGCGCCCGCGCCCCGCGCCTTTATGACGAATTATAGCACCGGCCGCGCGCGCCCCGGCAAAGACGCCCGCCCTCGAACCCGACGGCGCGCTTGCCAACGGCGCGGAGGCAAACCTATAATCCAACGTCTTCGGGCGCTATGGTGTAATTGGTTAACGTGAGTTCGACGTAAGGAATCGGCTAAGTTGTTGAAAACAAACATCTCGTTCTGAAACGGCTAACTTCAATGTGCTCAATCATGCTACTGACGGGCACTACCGGCCTGTTTCCGACGATTTAGCGCAGATTTCAAACAGTCCCAGAAGTTAAGTTGTTGATTCTGTTCAAGAATTACGTCGAACTCACGTTGGTTAACACGCTGCCCTCTCAATGCCGATAGACGTGTTAGTAACCCGCCCAAATTAAGCATTTCCACAACTCACGGACACCTTACGGACACCGCAGTACTTTTCCGTCCTTTGTAGTGTCGGGTTAAAGATTTAAGCCGCCCCTGCTCGAAGCATTGACGGCTCACCAGATATTATCTTTACGCTGCTAACTGCTCGCTGGTGTAAGCAGAGTTTATTGTATCCAAGTCCCTCAGAGCCAGCGATAGGCTACGGCATATTGCGTCCATCGTCTCAAAATCTAGCAGACCACTATCTGTCATACTTAGTGCAAACTTAATGCGCTTGCGTGCCCGTTCTAAGGCTCGCGTTGATTCTGCGGTGTCTTCGATGATAACCTTGCTCTGCATCTAATTTTCTCCGGTTTTGGGAAATTTGGTGTTAAGGAGAGGCAAGTGTGAATCAGACACTTACCTCTCCGTTTGCTTTAAGCGGCTTGTGGCATCAAAGCAATTCTTTCGGCCTCACGTCGCGCTGCCATCCTCATTACATGGTAAGCCGCGCTTGCGCTCAAATGTTTGCATAGCCTGTTATTCATGCCACCTCTACAGGTACATTGACCATAACGCTTGCCATTGCGGACAAAGAAGTCAATATAATACTGATTCCCGTTTTCGCGGTTAGTTACTTTATATTGGCGAAGGAAGGTAGTGGGTTGAACAAACAGATTGCCCGCCTTTGCCCGCTCCGTTGCTTTGCTCAGTTGCTCTACATTGACTAATTCCACCATCGTTTTATCCCCTTTCGATTTATGTTGCCTTATCACTATCGAAGTGATAGGATTATTATAGCTATTTACTATCACTTGTCAAGGAATTTGTTCGTGATGGCGAAGAAAAATCAGGAAAAGGAAACAGACGATATGGCAGACCTAATCAGTCAGGCGGAAGCGGCGCGTTTGCGAGGCGTGACGAGAGCAGCGATACAGGATTTAGTAAGACGTGGGCGAATTCGCGCGTTTAATGTCGGTGGGCGTTCACTTGTTTACCGAAGCGAGGTTACTAACTATCAAAAAGGTGAAGCAGGGCGGCCTAAGAAAGCAGAATGACTATGACAACCTCTAATGACACTCCTGAGAAAGACGATTTAGAGAAGCATAGCTCTACCAAAGTCGAACGGGTTTTGAATGTTCTGAATGGCGTTGTTGCATAAATAGTAGATGAGCACAGGCACCTACAACCAAGTCCTATCTGATTGCTCAGACGGCATAGCTGTCTGGCATGCCGAGGTGCGTCATCCGATTCAATGTCGCACACCGCACCAACATCTGCGCTGCC
>DASVVO010000092.1:0-19383 GCA_036386515.1 Pyrinomonadaceae bacterium | reverse complement strand
AAACGATAACCGGCGCGGGTCTGCTACGCGCCCGGCACAGGCTGAGGACGCGTGCGGGCGGCTTGCACGATTCTTACAATTTCGTTGCACTTTCCGAGCGGCGTTGACTCGCGCGGCTCAAGCGGGTTAGCCTTCCTACGTCCCAATCAACCCCCAATAGGCATTGTCAGAGCGCGGGCGGCGCGACAGTTCAGGCGCGCCTCCGTCTCTCTATTTTATGACGAACTACAGGGAAGGAGATTTGACTTATGAAACGAAACCTCGCTTTCACGGCGGCCACTCTGGTTCTCGCCGTCGCGGCCATGCTCGCGCCTTTCAACTACGTCTCCCCGGCGCAGGCCGGGCAGGGGCAGACCACGCAGGCGTGTGAAGACTGTAAGGCCGCGGCTCAAGGCCGCCTGTCGGCCTGCGACTTCGCCGCGAAGAATGACAACGACCGCCGCACGACGCGCGGGCAGTGCGTCAAACAGTTTGAAGCGGAAGTCAGGGAGTGCCCCTGCCCGCCGGGACACAACAATCCGAATAGCACCCCGCGCTAAGTTATTCAGCCGAGTCAACGATTGAGAGGGCGATGTTCGAGATGTAGAACGTCGCCCTCTTTTTTTGTCGTGAGCGGGCGGCGGGCTGCCTCGCCCGTGGGAGTGAAGAAGATTTGAATCGAAAATTCGTGGTCGGGGTGTTCAGGCGGAAAAGAATTCTGAGCGCGATTGTAATCTTATCCATACTGATCGGCATTCCGCTTTATCACTGGAGGTTCGACAAATGGTTTATCAAAGTAAGGATGCAGGCCTCCATCGGAATCTATACGGCGCGTGACCCTTTTCGGTGGCAGCCGGCCGAGGGGATCAGCAACCCGGTTCTGACGGCGGATGATGTCACGGATTTCGCAGCCGAAATCGTCGCCGATCCCTTTATGACCCGCGAGGGCAACGCCTGGTACATGTTCTTCGAGGTCGCTAACGACAAAAGAGCCGAAATCGCGTTGGCGACGAGCGAGGACGGGCTACGCTGGACATACCGGCAGGTCGTCATTCGCGAGCCTTTCGTAACGTCCTTCCCTTACGTCTTCAAATGGCGGGATGAATACTACATGATCCTCGAAACGCACGAGGCCAACGCCGTCAGGCTGTATAAGGCACACTCTTTCCCCACCGGGTGGTCGTTCGCCGGAGAACTGTTGAAAGGGATGTACGTCGATCCGGCCATCGTTCGCCACGGGGATAAGTGGTGGCTCTTCGCCGCAAACGTGCTCGGCAACGACACGCTGCGTCTCTTCTACGCCGACGACCTCGCGGGGCCGTGGGTCGAGCATCCGCGCAGCCCCATCGTGTCGGGCGACGACCGCATCGCGAGGCCGGGAGGAAGGGTCATCGTTTATGAAAATAAAGTCGTCAGATACCCGCAGGACGATAGCGGGTTTTACGGCAGAGCGGTGAGAGCCTTTGTTATCGACGAACTGAGTACCACCGAATACAGGGAACACGAAGCGGAAGCGTCTCCCGTCCTGACGGGGAGCGCGAAGTGGCTCACGTGGCGCGGCTGGAATGCCAAGGGGATGCATCACATTGATCCGCACCAACTCGGCCAGGATCAATGGATCGCCTGTGTGGACGGCTTCTATAAGCGCCACTACGTGACGTGGGGCCCCTTGCGCCCGTGGTTAAATTCCGTGAAACAGACTTTCGGCTTTGAGTCCCCATGAAAAATGCGATCCGCAATTTTACTTCAGCACGCGTCCCGCCGACGCGGCGGCAGCCTGATGGACTCGTCGCACCGGATTCACGACCGGGCAGCCTCATATCACCCGGATTGCTTGCCGGTCAATGCGGGCGTTAGACTGTCGCCGGCTTGAATATGAGACTCCCGCTACTCCCCCACACGCTCGCGCCGCGTCGCCTCGAACGACTCTGTTGGCTCGTCGCCGCCGCGCTCGGCTTCCTGCAAGCCTGGGGGCGGCGGCACGAGAGCGGCGACGGCGTGGCCTACATGGGCGCGGACGGCATCGCCTATCTCGACATCGGCGACGCCTACTGGCGCGGCGACTGGGCGGCGGCCGTGAACGCCATGTGGAGTCCCTTCTACTCGTGGCTCACGGGTCTCACGCTCCGTCTCATCCAGCCGTCGCCCTTTCAGGAGTTCACCGTCGTCCGCCTGCTCAACTTCGCGCTCTACCTCCTGTCCCTCGCCGCCTTCGTCCTCTTCCTGCGCGAACTCGAACGCTTTCGCCGCACCCTGACGCGCGACCAGGCAAACGCGCAAGCCGCAGCCGACTCCGGGGCGGACTCCGACGCCCTGCCCCGCCGCGCGTGGCTCATCTTCGCCTACACCCTCTTCATCTGGACTTCGCTCTCGATGAACCGCGTCGCGCGCACGAGTCCCGACGTGCTCGTCTCGGCCCTGGTCTTCGTCGCCTCCGCCCTGTTGCTTCGCATACGCCTGCGACGCGCCGGGTGGCTCGCGTTCGCGCTCTTCGGCCTGACGCTCGGCGTCGGCTACCTGACGAAGACTTTCATGTTCCCGCTCGCCTTCGTCTTCCTCGCGGCGAGCCTGTTCGCGGGCGGCGACGCGCGGCGCGCCGCGCCGCGCGTCGCGCTCGCGCTCCTCGTCTTCCTCGCCGTGTCCGCGCCGTTCGTCGTTGCGCTCTCGCGCGCCAAGGGGCGTCTGACCATCGGCGACACGGGGCGTCTGAACTACGCCTGGCACGTCAACGGCACGCAGCCCTTTATCCACTGGCAGGGCGAACCCACCGGCGGCAACAACGGCGGCGGCACGCCCGCGCACCCGACGCGCAAACTCTCCGACGCGCCCGCCCTCTACGAATTCGGCGCGCCCGTCGCGGGCGCGTACCCGCCGTGGTACGACCCGACTTACTGGTACGAAGGCGTCCACGCCCGCTTCAGCCTGAGCCGCCAACTCAAGACCCTCGCGCGAAACCTGCTGCTCGCCTACCAGTTCCTTTTCTATCGCTTCTTTCCCGGCGCGGTCTGCGCCGCACTCTTCATCCTTTTTTACATGAGCCGCCGCCGCACGGGCGAGTTGGCGCGCGACGCCGCCGCCTACTGGTTTCTCCTCGCGCCCGCGCTCATCGCGTCGGCCTGCTATCTGGCGATCCACTTCGAGCAGAGATATTTCGCGCCCTTCGTCGTCGTCGGCGGCATGAGCTTGTTCGCCGCCGTGCGGCTCCGGCGCACGGCGGAAGCGCGCCGTCTCGTAGACGCGCTCGTCTGCGTCACGCTCGTCACCTTCGCGCTCTCGCTCGGTTACTACAGCGCGCGTGATCTCTACTCGGCGGCACGTGATCTCGCGCCGGGACGCGCGGCGCGCGTGGACGTGCAGTGGCAGGTGGCGGAGGAGTTGCGCCGGATGGGGATCAGGCCGGGCGAGCGGGTCGCGTCGATCGGCAACACCATGTTCCACGCGTGGCCGCGACTGGCGCGCGTGCGCGTGGTGGCGGAGATTTCGACGCGCACGGGCGGCGACGTTGAGAAATTCTGGGCGGGCGACGCCGCGCTCAAAGCCCGTGTCGGCGAAACTTTCGCGCGCACCGGCGCGCGGGTCGTCGTCGCCGAAGGCATCCCGCCGTGGGCTACCGCGACGGACGGCTGGCAGCGCATCGGGGCGACGCATTTTTACGTCTATGTACTCCCGCGTCTTTAGAAGTTGTTTGAAAAGTAAAGTTGTTCTTGTCCCGTCAGGGACATTTGAGAATAGCCCAGCCATTTATGGCTGGGGATAGAATGTCTCCTTAACAGAGAGTCCCGTAGGGACGATTGAATGTGGTGAACTTCAATCGTCCCTACGGGACTCACACATTATCTTTCGACTGATCCCCGGCGATAAATCGCCGGGCTATTATCAACCGTCCCTGTCGGGACTATTATCAACCGTCCCTGTCGGGACTATTAGCAATCGTCCCTGGCGGGACTTGTTCAAATCAGCTTCTTAGACTTTTCGAGCGCCCTCACACTTTGAGGTAAATCCGCCGCCGGTAAAGAATCGCCATCAAGCCGAGCCAGACGAGCACGTAGCAGAGCGCGTAGAGGAGCGAACTGTCGGCGGGCGTCGCCGCCCGGGGGGCGAAAAGATGCTCGTAGATGTAGGTCTGCAAGTTGCCCGTCCGCCCGTCGGCGCGGGGCATTTTCCAGAGGCTCATCGCGCGCGCCGCCAGGCCCGACAAGACGAAGACCGCGAGCGCGTTTACGCCGAAGATGCGGAACGGCAACGCCCAACGCCGGTAGCGCTTGATGTCCACCAGCCAGTAGCAGAGCGCGAGCAGTTGCAACCCCATGCCCGTGGTGAAGACGACGTAGGAACTCGTCCAGAGAGCCTTGTTGATCGGCAGCCACGCGTGCCACATCCACCCGGCCGCCACGCACGCCGCGCCCGCCGCGAACAGACCCGCAACTTTCTCGTGCGCCTCGCGGGCTTGCCTGAGCCAGTGTCCCGCGAGCGCGCCTGAGAGCGTGGTGGCGATGGCCGGGAGGGTGCTCAGGAGTCCTTCGGGGTCGTAAATGCGCCCGCCGCCCTTCCAGATGTGATTGCCGAGCACGACGCGATCCACGAAGGCGGCGAGGCTCCCCTCTTTGCTCAAATCCCCGGCCGCGTAACCCGGCGCGGCGACGAACTCCGGCAAGCCCCAATATGCCAGCAGCAACGCGGCGACGATCAGGCTTTGCGCGCGCCAGCCCGTTTTGAGAAAGATGATGGCCGCGCAGAAGTAACAGACGGCGATGCGTTGCAGCACGCCGGTGAGGCGGATCGTGGACAGGTTGAAATAGGGGAAGCCGGCGAGGAGGAAACCGAAGGCATAAATGAGCACGGTGCGGCGCAGGATTTTCAGATAGAGGTCGCGCTGCGTGCCGCCCGCTTCGGCGCGGCGGGCGAAGGCGAGCGCGATCGAGACGCCGACGATAAACAGGAAGAAGGGGAAGATGAGATCGGTCGGCGTCCAACCGTGCCACGCGGCGTGAGCGAGCGGCGGATGAATCGCCTCCCACGTGCCGGGGTTGTTGACGAGGATCATGCCCGCGATGGTGATGCCGCGAAACACGTCGAGCGACAGCAGACGCCCCGTCCCGCTCCGTTCATCTTCGGTTGTGCCATCCATCTCTCAACTCCTTAATCCGGCGTCATCTCCCGCGCATTTTTCCTTTGCGCCTTCGCGCCTTTGCGTGAGACTTATGCTTGCTAAAGAAATAGCTCACGCAAAGGCGCGAAGGCGCAAAGAAGAAGGCTTTGAGTAGAAGTTAAATTCTTTCGACTACGGCGCGGGCTGAGCAGGGCGTGAGCCGAGGCCGATCTCTTCAGGGTTCGGGAGCGTCGAACTTTCGTTGTATTCGCGCATCAACTCTTCCATCGCCCGGCTGCGATTGAGCCACGTCGCAATCGCCGTGTCGTAGCGCGCGAGGACGCTCTCCAGCCAGTAGGGGCGGTTCTCCTGAAGCCATTGTTCGCGGTACGTCGCCTTAAGCGTCGCCAATTCTTCGGCCATCTCGCGCAACGAATTGTAGATCGCGCCGTGATAACGCCGGAGACGGATCACCTGGCGGCGGTCGCCGAGATTCAGATAAGCCTGCCAGTAGTCGCGGCTGAACTGTTCGACGACCTGCATGCGCCGCCCCATGTGCCCGAGCCGCTGCGCCGCGAAACGCGCCGACGCGATCATCGGGCGATTGCGCCGCGCCTCTCCGCCTTCCCGCACGAGCGTTGTTTCCGCGCCCTCGACGGTCAGGCGCATCTGCCGCGTCTTCTCACGCGAGGCGCGCGCGCGTTCCTGAAACGCGTTGGTGAACGGCTCCTGCCAAAACAGCGGGTTGGTGGTGTTCGTGCCGAGCAGGGTGTTGACGCTGCCGAGCGCGCGCAGGGCGCGCACGAGCGAGTCGCCGTCGCGGCGGAAGAAAGCCCAGTCGAAGTTGCGTTCAAACTGCGCCACGTCCACCTCCCCCTCCTGCCAGGCGGCCGCCGCGCCGAGCACGACGCCGTACCACGTCATCTCGAACAGCGTCTCCCCGTCGTCGTCCCAATTCGTGTTCAACATGCCGAGCGCGCCCGCGCGCTGACCGTCGCGGATGAAGCCCGTGATGTTGGTGGCGGCGTTGTCGAGATTCGGGAAGACCTGATTCCAGTTGGACGTGCCGGGACAGACGAACTGTTCCAGCCCCGCGTCGGTGAACGGCTTGAGGCGCGCCGCGAAATTATCGCGCGCCCCGTAAGCCCAGTTCATCACGATCAAATCTTTCGGGATGCTGCCAATGAGTTCGGGATGATTGAGCGCGATGTCGCCCCAGAACATGAGGCGGCGATTGTAAGGCTGCAAAATTTCACGCACGCGCCGCAGGTGCTCGAAATAGACCGCGCCCGCGCCGCGCGCCTTCACCTGTTCGCGGCTCTGCCCCTGACCGAGTTCGAACGTCTCGTCCGCGCCGATGTGAAAAAATTTTCCGGGGAACAACTCGTCGAGTTCCTTGTACCAATCGGCGACGAGTTTGAAAGAGCCTTCGTGTTGCGGCGAGAGCACGTCGCCGTAGGGCACTTCGGCGAGTTCGTTGTAGGTCTCGAATTTGAGAGCCTTGTGCAGGTGGCCGAAGGTCTGCTGTTCGGGCACGAGTTCGATGTGATAGCGGCGCGCGTAAGCGACGAGTTCCCTGATCTCCGTGGGCGTGAGCGCGCCGCCAGCGGGCGCGATGAGCGGGTGCGAGCGACTGGCGAACGTGTGCTCCATGTAGAAGGAGTGCATGTTCATCTTGAAGGCGGCGAGCGTGCGGAGTTGCCGCTTGACGTATTCGACGGTGGGCACGGGGCCGCGGCTGATGTCGTCCGAGAGGCCGCGCCAGCGCATCGTCGGGTAATCAACGATGCGCGCGCCGGAAATGAACGCGAGGGGCGCGTCGCCGCGCACGAGTTGTTTCAAAGTCTGCAAGCCGTAGAACGTGCCCGCCGCGCTTTTACCCGCGACGACCACTTCCTCAGCCCTGACCGAGAGCACGTAGCCCTCCGCGTTCAAATCGGGCGGCGCGCTCAAGTTCGCGCGTTTGAGCGCGGCCTCGATGGGCGCGAGGTCGATGGTGCCTATCAGAATCGTGCGCCGCGCGCGCGGGCGGCCGATGGAGAGCTTGAGCGCGCCCGCCGTGTCTCGCACGTCGTCAATAAAATCCTCGGCCGCGAAACGGTCGTCCGTTGAACGCGCGTCGGCGAGCGCGAGGCGCACGTCGGGCGTCAGTGGAAACAGTTCGCCGGTCGGACTCGCTTGTTTCGGCTGCGGGATGAGACGGAGCGCTGTGGCGACCGCCTTCGGGTCTGCTTGCGCGCGCGCCTCCGTCGCAGCGACGGCGAACAACAGCAGCAGGAGCGAGCCGCAGGACACAAACAACAGACGCCGCCGCGGCCTTCGTGATAAATTATTTGTCACAGTGATTTTTGCGAAACTCGAATTGATCCGAACGAGAAGACTTTTACTCGAAAACCGATGCGAATATCAATTAGCCCGAGGGCGGCGGGAGCGGGAGGTGGCGGCGCGTGTCGTTGATGCTTGAGGAGATCGCGGAGCAACCCGAAGCCCTGCGGCGCACGATCGAGGCGGAGCGCGGGAAGGTCGAACAACTCGGCGCATTCCTGCGCGCGCGCGGCATCAACCTGATCGTGCTCGTCGCGCGCGGCAGTTCCGACAACGCGGCTCTGTTCGGCCGCTACCTGCTCGAAGTGGCGACGGGCATCCCCGTCTCTTTGAGCGCGCCGTCCGTCCACACGCTCTACGGGGCGCGGCTCAATTTACGCCACGCGCTCGTCGTCGGCGTCTCGCAATCGGGCGAGGGCGAAGACATCAACCGCGTCCTTGAGAACGCGCGGGCGGGCGGCGCGTTCACCGTCGGCATCACGAACGAAGCGAAGTCGGCGATGGTTTCGCTGGTTGACGAAACGCTGCTCATGCACGGCGGGCGCGAACGCTCCGTGGCCGCCACGAAAACTTTCACCGGGCAGATGCTCCACTTTCACATGCTCGCCGCCGCGCTCGCCGACGGCCGCGCCGAGCATACGAACTTCGACGCGATCCCGGAGATGGCCGCGCGCGCCCTCGAACTCCGCGCGGGCGTGGAGGAGATCGTCGAGCGTTACGTCTTCATGGAGAACTGCGTCGTCGTGGGGCGCGGGCTGCTCTACGCGAACGCCTACGAGTTGGCTCTGAAGTTGATGGAGACGTGCTATGTCGTCGCCGAACGGTTCTCCTCCGCGGACTTCCTGCACGGCCCGCTGGCGATGGTCGAACGCCACTTCCCCGTCATCCTCTTCGCCCCGCCCGGCGTCACCCTCGACAGCACGCGCACGCTCCTCGCGCGCCTCAGGGAACTGCGCGCCGACACGCTCATCATCACCGGCGACGACGCGGCGGCGCGAGCCTGCACGCGCGCGCTGACGCTTCCCCCCGACATCAACGAATTCCTCGCGCCCATTCCCTACATCATCCCCGCGCAACTCTTCGCCGCGCTCCTCGCCTCCGCCAAGGGACTCGACCCAGACGCGCCGCGCTCGCTCTCGAAAGTAACCCGCACCCTCTGAATCTTTTCCTTGCAGAGACATGGGGGCGGCAGTTCGTCTCCTGCCGTCGCCGCGTTGAGAAGGCGACGGCGCGGAGCGGACGCCGCCCCGGCCGGTTTGCGTTGAAGCGGATGGCTTGGCTAGTGCTGGATGTATTCGTGCAGCAGGCGCAGTTCGTCGCCCTGCTCGCTGAGTTCGACGCGCATGATGTCGCGCATGGCGAGCATGCCGACCCAGCGGTCGTCGCGCACGACGGGCAGGTAGCGCGTGCCGTGCTTCTCCATCAACTCAAGCGCCTCGTGCGGGGTGTTCTTGCAGTCGATCACGGCCTTGATGACGCTCATCATCTCGCGCACGGGCGTGGTGGCGGCGTCGCGCCCCGCGACCACGACGCGGCGCAGCAGAGCGCGCTCGGAGAAGATGCCGCAGAGCCGCCCCTCATCGTCGAGCACGCAGACCGCGCCGATGTTGAGGTTCGTCATAAACTTCGCCGCTTCGAGCGCGGTCGCCGAGTCGCGCACGAAATACGGTTCGCGCTCGCGGATCACATCGCCGATTGTCATCATCAAACCGTACCTCCGTCGAGATGAGTGTAAAGTCGGTAGGAACTGCCAGTGTTGTAAATCTTCGCCGCGAGAAGATCAAGCGATTAGTTTCGCTCGGCGCGCTTGTACAAATTTTCTCTACTCGAAGAGGGAGGCTTGCGCCGACGGGCGGCGGAACGTGCGGCGCGACTCGACCGCCAACACCTCCGCCGGTTGGTTGAACTTGTTCCGCTCGCAGTGCAGGCGAAACTGCTGTTCGATCATGCGCCAGTATTCGCCCTGCCCGCGCATGCGCTCGCCGAACTCGCTCGAATTGAGACGACCGCCGCGCATCTCGCGCAGACGGTTCAAGATGCGGTCGGCCTTCGTCGGCAACTTCTCGCGCAAGCGTTGCTCGAAGTAGGGCGCGACGTTGCCGGGCAAACGCAGCAGCGTCATAAACGCGTGGCGCGCGCCCGCCTCGCGCGCGCGTTTCAGGAGTTGGGGGATGTGCGAATCGTTGAGCGTCGGGATCACGGGCGCGATGCCGATGCCGACGGGGATGCCCGCCGAGGCGAGTTCGGCCATGGCCTTGAAGCGCGCGTCGGGCGCGGGCGCAAACGGTTCGAGCGCGCGCGCCGTCTGCGGGTCGTTGAAAGGGATCGTGAAATAGACGGAGGCGGCGGCCGCGCGCGCGAGCGCGACGAGCACGTCGAGGTCGCGCCGGACGAGAGCCGACTTCGTGACGATGCTCACCGGATTGCGAAACTCCAGACAAACTTCCAGACACTTCCGCGTCAGCTTATAATGCGCTTCGAGTGGCACGTAAGGGTCGGAGGTGAACGAGAAGACGAGTTCATCGCCCTTCCAGCCGGGACGCATCAACTCTTTCCGCAGCAGTTCGGCCGCGTGGATTTTGACGACGAGTTTGCGCTCGAAATCCGTGCCCGCGCCGAAGCCCAAATATTCGTGCGTGGGGCGCGAGAAGCAATAGGTGCAGGCGTGCGTGCAGCCGCGATAGACGTTGACGCTGTAGTCGAAACCAACGTCGGGGCTGTCGTTCTTCGTGATGATGGAGCGCGTGGCCTCTTCCTCGAAGACCTCCAGCGCGGCTTCCGGCGGCTCGCCGATCCATTCGACGTGCGTGGAGTTCCAGGGGTTCGGGGGGTTCTCGATGTAGCGCATCTTTAAATTCTTCGCCCGCGTGTTCGCTCTCACGCTACAGATATAACGATTTTCCCCAAGCGTCAACACCGCCCCGCCGCGCGCGCTTTTTCCCCTTGGGTGAAACGGGCGAGAAACAGCCCGGCCGGCGTTTTGAGAGTCGCAAAGCGAAAAACTCTCTTGCCGCCGGCCGGGCTGTCTGTATCTATGACTGTCGCTATTATTTCACGGTACGGCTAACGTCGGGGCGTTGCTGCTGCCTGTCTCCTCGCGCATGAAGTCGAGCAAGAGGTCGAGCATGGCCTGCTCCATGTCGCTGACGCCCGTGAAGCGCAACGCGAATCCCATCTCCTCTATCCGGTAGACCACCTCGCCCCAGAGATACAGCCAGCCCTCGGTGGGCAGTTGAATCTCCACGCGGATCAACTCTTTGGGCTTGACGAGGTCTGCCGTCAAGACGAAACACCCCGTCGTGCTGAGATCGACGATGTGCCCCTCGCACCGCGCCAGCACGCCTTCCCAACGCGCGTTGAGCCGCACGTAAACACGTTCCGATTGCCTGCGGTCTGCTGCCATCATTCTCCCCCTCAAGAATCTTTTCTGCTTAAGCCACCATCGCCGGCCGGATCGGACGGACGTTATGCTGAACGTCGGGCGAGTTTTCCGAGTGCGTGTAAGTGTCCGAAATGATCTTCTCCGCGCCGCCGACGCTCACCGGGCGCGAGAAGAAATATCCCTGCCCGTTTTCGCAACCGAGTTTGCGCAGGAGCGCGAGTTGTTCTTTCGTCTCGACGCCTTCGGCGACCACGTCCATGCCCAGATTTTGCGCCAGCATCAGGATCGTGCGGACGATCTCGATGTTCTCGTTGTTGTCCACCATCCGCATGACGAACGAACGATCGACCTTCAACGTGTCAATCGGGAAACGGTGGAGATAACTCAGGCTGGAGTAGCCCGTGCCGAAATCGTCGATGCTGAGTTGAACGCCGAGCGCGCGCAGTTGCTTGAGCATCTCGGTCGCCGTGTCGATGTTCTCCATCACGACCGATTCGGTGATCTCCAGTTTGAGACTCCGCGGGTCGAGTTTCGTCTCGTCCAATATTTCCTTGACCTGCTCCAGCAGGTTGGGCTGCGTGAATTGACGGCTGGAAAGATTGACGCTGATAAAGAGCGGCGGGTCGGACGGGAAACGCCGCTGCCAGCGTCGCATCTGGCGGCACGCCTCCTGCAACGCCCACTGGCCGATGGGCAGAATTTGCCCCGTGTCTTCCGCCACCGGGATGAAGTCCATGGGCGAGATCAAACCGCGCTCCGGGTGCTGCCAGCGCACCAGCGCCTCGAAGCCGCGCAGGTTGAAATTGTCGAGCGCGACGATGGGCTGATACTGGATGAAGAACTCCTGACGTTCGAGCGCGCGGCGCAAGTCCGTCTCCATCTGCAAGAGGTTCATCGCCACGGCGTGCATCGCCTTGTCGAAGACCTCGTGGCGCGCTTTGCCGAGCGTCTTCGCGCGGTACATCGCCGTGTCCGCATCGCGCAGGATGTCGTCCGACTGCACGTATTCGAGCGAACTCGGCGCGATGCCGATGCTGACGGTGGTGAACACTTCGCGCCCGCTCAAGTTGAACGGCACGGAAATCTCTTTCTGGATGCGCTCCGCGATGGAGATGGCTTCGGTCGCGTCCTGCATGTCTTCGAGCAGGATGGTGAACTCGTCGCCGCCGACGCGCGCCACCGTGTCGCCCGGCCGCAGGCACGTCTCCAGACGGCGCGCGATGCCGACGAGCAGTTGATCGCCGATCATGTGGCCGAGCGAGTCGTTGATGATCTTGAAGCGGTCGAGGTCTAAAAACAGCACCGCGAAAATTTGTTCGGGGTTGCGCTGCATGCGCGCAATAGCCAGTTTGAGATGATCGACAAAGAGCGTGCGGTTCGGCAGTCCGGTCAGGGCATCGTGGAAGGCATCGTGGAGCAGGCGTTCCTCGGCGCGCTTGCGATCCGTGATGTCTTGAATCTGGAAGATGAGATGCACCAGCCCCGTGTGCGACTCGCGCACACGCGACACGCTCCACAACACCCACACGGCATGACCCTGCTTGTGCAGGTAACGCTTCTCCATCTGGTAAGACGGAATCTTGCCTTTGAGCAACTGCTTGATCTGGCTGAGAGCCGTGCCGAGATCGTCCGGGTGCGTAACTTTCTGAAAATTGGTCGCGAGCAGTTCTTCTTCCGTGTAGCCGAGAATGTCGCACAAAGAGCGATTGACTTGCAGCCAACGCCCTTTACCCGAGACGAGCGCCATGCCGATAGCCGCGAAGTCGAACGCGCTGCGGAAGAGTTCTTCGCTCTCCTGCAACGTCGCCACCTGCCGCTCCATCTGTCGCGCCTGCGTGACCGACGTATAGATGTCCTTCAGGTACATGCCATAGACGAAGTGCGCGATGGCAAGCACGGTCGTCGCCGCGATTGAAGGCAGGAAGCCCGCGACGCCGACGAGTTTGGCGATGACGCCGGCGGAAGCCGCGACCGTGAAGTAGGTGAGAGCTGTCCAGAGAAAATTTTTGCCCCAACGTTGCCAGAAGCGAGCGGTCGTCGCTTCGTCTTCGCCCAGGGTAATGATGCCGGAGTGGATGAAGGACTGCACGAGCGCGATCATTCCGACGGCCAGAATGAGCGTGGAGGAGTGGGGGTCGTGCGGGAGCGCGGTGACGGCTCCGAATTTGTAACGCAAGAGCGAGAGGATGAGGAAGGCGGCGGCGGCGGCGATGGCCGAGTTGAAGAGAAGCGTGAGACGTTCGCGACTGTAGCGGAGAGAGGCGCACAGCGCGGCCACCGCCGCCAGGATCACCGACCCTTCTCCGGCGAACAACAGCATCGCCAAAAAGACGAACGTGTCGGAAAGCGAAACCTGCCCGCGCACGTGTGGGATTTTGATGGTGATGCGCGTGCCGATGTTAATCGCAACCAGTGCCAGTAGCAAAAAAGGGACATCAATCTGCCCGACCGAGAGCCGGGACATGGAAGCGATTAGCGCGCCGCCACCTAAAGCGATGCCCAACCATTTGAGAGGTTTAGGTAGATTCTGATTGTTTGCAGCGATCATGGTGACAGGAAATTCGAGGATGATAAAGAAGTGGATTTGAAACGCTCTCGCCTGCCTTACCGACCGGAAGGCGGCAACCTTGCGTACAAACTTTATGCCAACTGCCGCTCCGCTCAAAATCCCCGCTTTCTTTAAAATTCGCCTTCACCAAGCTCAAAAATCGCGTCAAATCGGTCAGACTGCCCGGTCAAAAAGGTTTCCTCAAAGGGCAACTTGACCGGATTTTGCTCTCCCCAGCCCGAAATTTTTATCTTTTCTCTTATTCATCTCCTCCCCACAAATCCGTTTACATAGGCTAAACATTTAACCATCAATAGTTTAACCTTGCACACGTTGAAACGCTGCTTTTCTAGTTTTTACTTGCTTTAACATTGTTGATGATTTAATATCTTTTTGTGCGGATTCAAGCCTAACCGCGCCTTTGCCAACCGCCTACCCAAGCTCGACGGCCATTCGTCGTCAATCCTGAGTTTATTTGTGACAGCTTCAAGTTTGATTCGGTGACAGCGTGAGCCGGTTGATTTTTTGAAGATGAAAACAGGGCTGCGGGAAACGCCTTGAAAACCGAGACGGCTGAACCGGGAGTGAGTCTATGAGAATTGTTTGCCCCAAATGCGAGTTGAAGGGACAGGTCGATATCGCGCCCGTGGGCGCGAAGACGCGCATTGCGTGCGTCCGTTGCGCGACCACCTTCGATGCCGTTTTCTTAGACGGCGAGATTCAGGCCGTTCTGCCGCAGACCGGCGACGCCGGGGCGATGATTGAAAACGCCGGGGGCGATGTTTCGGTGGACGGAGCGGAGTTCATGTCTCCGTCCGTGGCGCAGACGCCGCACGAAAATCAATTTGACGACTCCCTGGGGGTTGAGGAATGGCCTGTCGTGGCAGATGACTTTTCCACGTCGTCGCCGAATTTGCTGTCAGAGGCGACGGTGGAAACAGCGCAGGACGAGCCGCAAGACATTTCTCACGAACTCATGCCGCCCGGTGTCGAAGCGCAGGCGCATGAACCGGCGGAGGCCGGGCAAGACTTTGTGGCAGCACAGTCGCTCAAGTCGGACGGCGCGGCTAAGGTCGGCCGCCCGCCTTCGGATGCCTATGGCATGGGCGTGCGCCTGATGCGAGTTTCGCCCATGTGGCTGCTGGTGGCGGGACTCAGTTTCATCTCCTTCATCGTTTTCTGCAACTGGCTCATCAAGCCGACGGAACAGACGGGAGACGCGCCGAGACTCATCGCCACAGCTAATAACCACGCGACGAACCGCTCGGCCGATCGCGTCAGCGTCCCCGCTTCGACAGCTCAATCCCCGGTCAACAGTCAGGCCGCCCAACCGTCGAACGAACCCGGCGTCGCGTTCATCGCGGCCGAGGCGAAAGAGAAGATGCCCCCGGTGGTCGCGCCGAGCGTCGAAGCGGTCGAGGCGAAGGCCACGCCCGCAGAGAAACCGGCGACTCCGGCCGCTTCGTCGAAGCCCACGGACGAAGGGAAAGAGGGAAAGGTCACGATCCAGGTCGGTTCATACAACGCGGCGGCGGAGGCCGAATCGCGGGTCGCTACTTTGAAGGCCGCCGGTTTCGAGGCGCGCAGTGTGACGGTCGAGATTCCGAAGCGCGGCACCTGGTATCGCGTGCAGAGCGGTCGCTTCCCGAGCCGCGACGAGGCGGAACGCTACGGCAAGCAACTGCGCGACAAGGGCGTCGTGTCGAGTTACATCACGACCGACGTTCAAGAGTAGAGGCTTTCCGCGACGAGGCTGCCACGAGCCACACAACGACGATGTTCGCCACCAAGACCAACATTCCCTCGGTCAGCCAGTTGACGACCGCCGAAGCGACTCTCTTCTACTCGAAGACGGTGGCGCGATACGCGTGTTTCTTCGACCGCCCCGAACAACGCCTGCGCTTTCTCAACAACACCCTCGCGCATCAGATCGCCTGCAAGGAGAAACTCGACCGCGCGCTCGAAAGTCACTCGTTCATCAAAAAGCTCGGCCTCTACGACCGCATCAAGAGCACGGGTTTTTATGATCGCCTCTTAGACCTCTGGTTGCATCGCCACATCTGCCGCGAGTTGCAAGACCTGCTGCCGTCAGGATCGAGCGAGCGGCGAAATTTGCTGCAACGCAGCAAGGCCGGTTTCGCCACGCGGCTGCTGTTTCGCTGCTACGAGATGCGCCGCGTGTTGTACGGCGCGGCCGTCGCCGCCTGCGTCGTCGCGCTGCTCGGTTTCGGCTACACCGCCGTCTGGTCTGCCCGCCGCGTGAACTCTTACCTCGCCTCGCGGCGTCAGACCGAACGCCGCGTTCCCACTCCTGCGGGCGGCCGCAGCGTCGGCGTCGCGGAGTCGGGCGTCAAGCGCCTGCCCGATTATCGCCCGGAGAAGGTCTGGCTCGTGGAGCAACAGGGCAACTACGAACGCTACAGCAACGGCGCGCGTATCCTGACCGACTACGAGACCGAAAACCACACGCGCGGCTACTACGTCCTCCCGCCGAACCAGGGGATGCAGGTTAAGACGGGCGGCGTTGAACAGAGCATCCGGCGCGATCCGGTGGGCATCGTCTATCACACTTCCGAGAGCGACATGCTGCCTTTCACGTCCGACAACAACGAGTCGATCGAAGTGCGCACGCGCGGGCTGCTCGAATATGTCAGGAGGCACAAGTCTTACAACTACCTGATCGACCGCTTCGGGCAGGTTTACCGGGTCGTGCGCGACACGGACGCGGCGCATCACGCGGGCAACTCCGTGTGGTCTGATGCCGAGGGCGTCTACGTCGGCCTCAACGAAAGTTTCCTCGGCGTCTGTTTCGAAACGAACAGCAAGTCCGATTCGCTCGACGAGCAGTTGACCGAAGCGCAACTCGTCGCGGGGCGGCTGCTCACGCAGGTCTTACGCAGCCGTTACAACATCAGCGACGCCGACTGCGTCACGCACGGCCTGGTGTCCGTCAACCCCTCGAACATGCTCATCTGCTATCACCACGACTGGGCGCGCAACTTCCCCTTTGAAGCCTTCGGCCTGTCGGACAAGTACGAGGTCGCGCCCGCGAGCGTCAGCGAGTTCGGTTTCACCTACGACGAAGAGATTATGGAGAAACTGGGCGGCGACGTGTGGTCGGGCGTGAAGCTCGCCGAAGAGGAGTTTCGCCGCCGCGCCGAAGGATTGAACGTCACGCCCGAAGAGATGCGTCGCCGCATGCGCGAACGCTATCAGGCGGAGATGAACCTGACCTTGAGACTCCGCACCACGCATCCGGCGGAGGCCGAAGCGAGTCGTCAGACGAACGATTCCCTGCCCACACCCGCGTCGCGCCCGAACGCGCGGCAAACTTAAACGACCGGGGGGTCGCTCGAACCCCTCGCACACACGCTGCCTTAAATCTGCGCCCGACCGCCCGCGACTTTGCTCGCGGCGGAAACCACAAGAGATACGCCGAGCGCGCGTCTCGATCACCAAAAGGAGAAACGAAAATGGAAGATCGGAATCAGGTCAACGCGAATAAAGTTGAAGCCCCGAAGCACGAAGCCTCCAACATTAAGACCGGCGCGGTCGGCCTCGACATCGGCACGAGCCGCATCGTGATGGCCGACGGCTCGGCGCAAAAGGACACGCGCACGCAGTTGAACGCTTTCGTCGCCGTGCCCAGTTCGGAGATGGCGGAGAACGTGCTCAAGCACAAGAACATGGTCTACGAGCGCAACTGCAAGAACCTGTACGTCTACGGCAACGATTCCAATTTCTTCGCCAGCTTCCTCAACGTCGAAGCGCGCCGCCCCATGCGCGACGGCCTCTTGAACGCGCAGGAGGAGATGAGCAACCACATCATGCAGCTCATCATCCAGCGGCTCGTGCCGCGCGGTCGCGGCAAAGAGATGCTCTATTTCAGCGTGCCCGGCAAGGGCGAGGGCGTCAACGGCAAGCTCGTCTATCACGAAGCGATGCTGCGCAATTTCCTGCAGACGCTCGGCTACAACGCGCGCTCGATCAACGAAGGTCAGGCCGTCGTCTTCTCCGAGTTGCAGGAGGAAAATTTCACGGGCATCGGGATCAGCTTCGGCGGCGGCATGTGCAACGTCTCGGTGTCGTTCATGTCCATGCCGATGATCACTTTCAGCATCCCGAAGGGCGGCGACTACATCGACCGCAACGTGACGGAAGTTTTGGGCGAGGGCAACAGCACCAAGGTGCGGATCGAGAAAGAGGAAAGCCTCGACCTCTCGCGCCAGCCCAAAACCGACCTCGAACGCGCGCTGCACATCTACTACGAAGACGTGATGCAGACTTTGATCGAGCGGCTGCGGGCGGAGTTTCGCGCGTCGAGCCAACTGCCGAAGATCGACCGCCCGATGCCCATCGTGCTGGCGGGCGGCACGGCGAAGCCGACCGGCTTCCTCCAGAAGTTCGAGGGGATGCTGCGCGCGGGCGGCGAGTTCCCCATCGAAATCTCCGACGTGCGCATGGCGAAAGACCCGCTCACGGCGACGGCCAACGGCTGCTACATCGCCGCGCTCTCCGAAACGAAATAGGACTCTCCGGCGGTTTCCCGCCAGAGACAACCATGAGCTTGCAGGCATGGGGTAAAGGGGTGTTCTCCTTTCCCCTTACCATATGGCCTGCTCACGTTACGGCCGGCGTGCGCGCACATGCCGGCCGTAACTTAGCTTAAGGGATGAGGGATGAGGGATGAGGGATGAATAAAGAAAGCATTCAAGTGGGTTGAGTAGTTTCCTGATTCATCCCTCATCCCTCATCCCTTTTCTTCCCGGTGGTATTCGATGAGGAGCGCGAGCATCTCCTGCTGTTCGCCGGTGAGGTCGGTGAAGCTGAGGCCGAACCCGACTTTTGACAGGTAGTAACTGACCCGGCCGCGAAGCGCGAACCAGCGTTCGCTCGGCAGCCAGCATTTGACGTAGACGAGTTGATCTTCCGTGGCGCGGGCGGTGGTTTGGATGAAACATCCGCTGTGGCTGAGGCTGGTGATGTTTCCGTTGCGGGGGCTGTCTTCGCTCAATCCCCAGTTGCACGGCAGCGCGGTTTTCACGCGCTCTCCATCTCTTCGATTATCCATAATTCATATACCCGTGAGGATGCCTCTCAACACTTCCAATCGCGCGCCGTGAGGCGCGGCGCGAAACGAAAGATGAAAGGATTGATTCATTGATTCATTGATCCGTTGCTTCATTGAATCAATGGATCGACGTATCAACGGATCAATGAATCAATCCTCTCGCCCCTCTTCCCAGGTGACGAAGAAGAGGCGGTAGTGATCGGGGTCTTCGAGCGTGACGAAGCGACCGCCCCAGCCCTCGTCGCTCGGCGCGGCGAGCGCGAGTCCGCGCGCTTGCAGTTCTTCGTAATACTCGTCAACGTCCGTGACGCCGAAAAACAGGTGTACGCCGCGTCCGCGCCGCGCCATCGTCAACAGTTGTTCGGCCAGCATCACGCGCAGCCGCCCCGCGCGCAGCGTCGCCATCGGCGGCTCGGTCTCTTCTGTCAGCGTTTGCAACTCGAAGCCCAGTTGTTCGCGGTAAAACTCGACCGAGTCGCGCAAACTGTTGACTTCGAGAAACAGCAGATCAAGTCCGGTTAGTTTCGTCATCTTCAAATCGTTGTGAGCAACACGTAGAGAACGTAGCCGCCGCCCGCCACGGCCGACCAAAAGAGCGTCTCCTGCGCCCACGCGAGACGCCGCGCCGGGTGCGTCGGCGCGTAGCCCTCGCGCGCGCAGGCGAGCGCGGCGTGCGCCATCCACACGCCGAAAAGGAGCAGCGACAGCCCGAGCAGCGCGAGCGGCCACAGGAACACGACGTAATGAAAGCGCACCAGAAAGATCAGCACCACGCCCGCGAACAGACTCAACAGCGCGCCCGCCAGCCGACCGCCGACGGCATCGGCCTGCGCCCCCGCGGAAGTCGAAGGGATGAAGTCGGGCGCGACGTAAGCGCGGCCGGTCGCGGCGTAGGTGCGGCCCGACGCGACGTAATCCTCGCGCGTCGCGTCGTAAGTCTCGCGCGTCGTGTCGTAGGCCGCGCGCGTCGCGTCGTCTTTGAGCACGCC
>DASVVO010000091.1:0-27758 GCA_036386515.1 Pyrinomonadaceae bacterium | reverse complement strand
GCGGTTGGAGCAGACGACGGACGACGGGGAGACGCCCGTGCAGGTGGTGACGGGGACGCAGAATCCCAACAGCATGCCGGTGGTGGACAGAATCGCGTTAGACCGTGCGATTGGGCAGTTGCCGCCGGGGTACCGGACGGTCTTTATTCTGCATGATGTGGAAGGGCACGAGCACGAGGAGATCGCGCGTTTGCTGGGTTGTTCCGTGGGCACCAGCAAGTCGCAGTTGCACAAGGCGAGGATGAAACTCAGAGGCCTCCTCAGGCAACAGAAGCCTTCCCGCTAAGGCGCGCAGGTAGTCTCGCGGGTAATCTAAAGGCTACGCGTTCCGGCCAGCATTCACTTGCGGCCACGGCTATCGAAAAAACTCGGAAAGAAACATTCGGAGGGCGCGGAGAGAACCTAATTCTCTCCGCGCCCTCTTCGCGGTTGGAAACTCCCGCCCGCACTTCGCCGAACACGCCGCGCGCCCGTCAGCCGAGATCGAACAGCAACACCTCGGACGCTTCCCGACCCGCAATCAACAACTGCTCCTCGTCGCTGACGGCCGCGCCGTCGCCCTGTTGCAAAAGCTGCCCGTTGAGTTCGACCGCGCCGCGCGCCACCTGCGCCCACGCGTGTCGTCCCGGCAACAGGCGGTGCGTCACTTCCTGCCCCGTGTCAAGCAAGGCGGCGTACAGCTCCGCATCTTGATGTATCGTCACCGACCCGTCGCGCCCGTCGGCGGAGGCGATCAGGCGCAGGCGGCCGCGCTTCTCGTCGGCCTCGAACATCTTCTGCTCGTAACCGGGCGGCAGCCCCTCCTCTCGCGGGATGATCCAGATTTGCAGCAGGTGTACGTCTTCTTCGGCCGAGGAGTTTTTCTCGCTGTGGCGGACGCCCGTGCCCGCGCTCATGCGCTGCACCTCGCCCGGCACGATCACCGTGCCGTTGCCCATGCTGTCTTTGTGTTCGAGCGCGCCCTGGAGCACGTAGGTAATGATCTCCATGTCGCGGTGCGGGTGTGTCGGGAAGCCGTGCCCGGCGCGAACGTAATCCTCGTTGATGACGCGCAGGGCGCGAAATCCCATGTTGCGCGGGTCGTAATATTCGCCGAAAGAAAACGTATGATAGGTGTCGAGCCAGCCGAAATTGAAGTGGCCGCGCGCGGCGGCCTTGCGGACGTAAATCATCGAGTTCTCCTTGCTCTCACGAACGAAGTGTTAAGCCTTAAGTTAATGGTCTCCGAAACTCCGGGGCGTCGGCTCGCGCAAGCGGCGCGCGCCCGGCTCCGCACATTCACGTCGTCGAAATTAGCGCGCGACAACTTCAGCCGCCGAACGCGTCTCGACTCGCCGGGGCGAACCGACCGTCGCGAGTCTGCCATATTGTCGCAACGCTGCCATCTTGACCTGTCAAAGTGTCAGCCTGCGCGAGCGGAACCGGCGAGCGTTCGTTATTTAGATGCGGAAACGTTGCCTAAGCCGGTCTTTCCCGGCGCGACGGGCGGCGGCGGCTTCTGGCATAAAGTTTGACAGCAAAGTCGTAGTTCGAGGCGCGGAGAGTCTGTCCGCGCCAGTCCCCGTTCGCCGCCGGCGGTTTGACAGCAGAGTTTTTCGCCATTCAACCAGGGAGCGTTTCGCTCCGTCGCCCCGGTCAGCCCGGCCGGGACAACCCCCTTGCAGGACACGCCCAACTTATGAGCAGCGCAATTTTAGATCAGCCCGCGCACGAGTCGTCGAAGGCTTTCGCCCCATACACGGCCGACGCGGAAACCTGTCTTGAGACGGAGATGCAAACTCCGGCCGAAGAGATTTTGGCCGCGCCGCTCATCGCGCTCGTCGATAATCTCAAGCCCGCCACGCTCAGCGCGACGATGCGCCGGGTCTTCACCGATCTCGCGCGCCTGCTCGACTACCTGCGTCTCATCGAAAAGAAGGTGCAGCAGGATCAACTGCTCGCCTCCACCTTCTCCGTCTTCACCAACCTGCACAAAGAATCGCTCGCGCTGATCGAACAGATCGACGCCGACATGCTCCACCTCGAAGGCGCGAGCGAAGAACTGCTCTCCACGCTCGACGGCATCAGTTACGCCATCGGCCACGAGATCGGGCGCGTCTACGGCTTTGAACTCGTCGGCATCAACGACCCGCAGGCTCCGCCCATCCGCGCCAAACTCGAACGCGCCCACGGGCTGCTGCGCAACTGCTTCCAACAATCAACCATCGCGCTGACGCAGGTTTTCGATCCCGCGCTCGACGGCGAAGAACTCTTCAATGACTTTCAAGCGCGCCGCGAGGAAGCGCTCGCCCTCTACCGCGACCTCTGGAATCTCGTCGGACTGGCGCGCCGCGCCGACAAGGAATGCGATCAGTTTTCGGTCGCGCTGCTGCTCGCTCACCTCAAGCGTTTTCGTGACGGCAGCATGTGCTATTTGATGTACCGGGACTGGGAGGAATACGAACGCTTCGTCAAGCAGGTGACGGGGGCGCGCCGGATTTTGGAGATCGGCCCCGCGCTCGAAGGTCTCACCTGTTACCTCGAAACGCTGCTCGGCCAGGTTCGCCTGCGCAGCGTTCTCACCAACCTCTCCTTCATCGTTCCCGATACGGACGAGAAACAATCCGCACATTAAGCGCGCCGACGCGAAAACTCCTCCGCGCGCCTTTGGTGTTCTTCCCCGCGCCCCTGTGAGAAAACAGTTTCTCGCCGGGGCGCACGGTTTTTTTACCAGTCAAGGAGCGCGGAAGAGTTTTCCGGCCGCCCTGATGTTCCCCGCTAAGTTTCGGCGCGCACGGCATTGATGAAATCGGAGAGCAGGCCGTAGGCGGTGCTCCGCAAATCGGGCTGGTGCGCCGTCAGCGTGAGGCCGGGCAGAACGTCCAATTCAAAATGGATACTGAGGGACGCGCCGTTGACGGCGGCTAGCGGGTCGTCCTCCGCGATCTGTTCCGCACGCACGCGCGCCGCGACGTGTCCCGACGAAGTGCGCTCCGCGCGGCTCACGAGTTTGTAAGGTCTCCCCGCCGCGCGCGCGGCGCGCACGCTCCCGGCGTCCAGCCCGCGAATCCCTTCCCGCTCGATCTCTGCGAGCCGCAAAGGGGCATCCATCAACACGGTCGCCAGCGCGCACGTCTTCACGGCCGCGTCCCAGCCGTCAACGTCGTAGGCCGGGTCGGTCTCCGTGACGCCGAGACTTTGCGCGCGGCCGACGCCCTCCTCGAACGTCTCCCCGCGCTCCATGGCTTCGAGAATAATGTTGGTCGTCGAGTTGAAGATGCCGCGAAAGGCGCGCAGGCGCGTCGCGGGCAGGCACTCGCGAAAGAGCGAGAAGACGGGCATGTCGGCCACCGTCGCATCGAACCGGAAGCGACGGCCGCGCGCCTGGGCGAGCGCGCGCAACTCTCGATAGGCGTGGACGATGGTTCCTTTGTTCGCCGTGACGACGTGCGCGTCCGCCTCCAACGCGGCGCGCACGTGCCCGATGGCAGGCTCGCCCGTCAAAGGCTCAAGCGACGTGGTCTCGAACATCACGTCGCACCGCGCCGCCGCTAGCCACTCGCGCACGTTCGACGGCGGCGCCAACTCGCCCGGCGGCGGCGAGACGGCGGCCAACTCGCCCGCACGCAACGACGCGGGCGGCAATCCTTCCGCCGACGCGAGCCAACCCAGGCGGCGCGTCGCCACGCCCGTGATGCGCCACTCGATGCCGTACTCCTCGCGCATCTCCATGGACTTCTCGTCGAGCAGATGCACCAGTGCGCGGCCGACGTTGCCGAAACCCAACAAGCACAAGTTGAAAGTTTTCATTCGCGCGTCCCTGAGTCTTTCCTATCCGCTGTCCGAGATCAATTTGTTAGCCGCCAGTTCCACTGTCGCCGGGTCGAGCGAACGCTTGAAGATGATCGTGTGCGGGGGCGCGGCCACGAGCGGTTCGCGGCTGCCGCGCAGTTCTTCCCAGGCGGCGAGCAGGTAATCTCGGAATCCGCTTTCGGCAAACTCTTGCAGACGCTCTTTGAGATGCGGCGGCGTCCAGAAACCCAAAATCTCCACATAGACCTGCCGCCCCTCCCGGTGTGTGAGCACGAAGTCGGGGATGAACGCGCCCGCGCCGAGGTTGATGATCTCGCCGCTCGCAGCGAGCGTCCAGTCGCTCTCGAAACGCGCCCAGGCGGTCAACAATTTTTCCCGCACGGGATTTTCGTAAGGCGTCACGGTCAGGTAATGCGAGCGCAGCCCGTGGCGTTCGCTCTCCATCTCGAAGAAGGCCGTGCCGTGCGGCCGCTGCGCGATCTCGGCGCGCATGCGCCAGCCCCGGCATAACAAGAGCGCGGGCAGAAAGACGGCCATCTGGATGCCGTACTTCTGCGAGCGGTGAAACATGGAGACGGGGCCGTCGAGTTCGATTTCGTAACCTTCCCCGGCGTTCCCAAGGATCGTGTGAATCAGGCGATAGGCTTTAATCGCCCCGAAGAGTTCGCGATACCCTTCGGCCGTTTGCGGCGCGATTGTCAGGCGCATCCGCACGGAGCGATACAGCAGGGCTTGCGCCTGCGCCACGTTGTAGAGTTCGACGAGCGAGCGCGCGTCTATCTCTTCAAACTCGATGAGCCGCTGGTTCTTCGTTAAGTCCGCGTACAGGTTCGCCCGCACCAACTCGGGCGCGCAGCCGAGTTCCCCGCCCGCCGCTTCGATAATTTCGGCGCGCGCGCCCTCGTCCGTCACCGGATGCACGCCGCGCGCCTTGAGAAAGACCGCGCGCCGCAAATCCGCGGGCACGACTTCGACGCCCGCCGCAAACTCCGTCCGATCCGTCAGCAACTTGATCAAGCCGCGCAGGATTTTGTAATCCGTCCCCGTCCCGACGTAGTCTTCGAGCGCGTTGTCGAGTTCGGCGCGCGTGCAGCCCTGATGCTCGCGGAAGAGTTCGATGAGGGCGGAGGCGGCTTCGAGCCAGCCGTCGTCTTCCGTCTCAATGTAACGCGGCCGGATTTGGTTGCCGCGCTGCCGGCTGAGTGCGAGGTCGGAGGTCAGCATAAATCAGAGGTCGCTCCATAAACTCCGGCGTTCGTTTTGTCCTACGCTGCTGCGAAACTGCTCGCCGCTGCGCCGACGGCTGATGCCTTCTTCCGTCGTGTCGAGGGTGACGACTTCGTAGAGCGTCGCCTCTTTGTCGGGCTGCTTGCGCAGGATGCGGCCGAGACGCTGGATGTGCTCGCGCGTCGAACCCGAGCCGGAGAGCACGACGGCGACGGAAGCCGCCGGGATGTTCACGCCCTCGTTCAAGACCTTCGAGGTGGCGAGCGTCAGCACGTCGCCCGCGTTGAAGGCGGCGAGCCATTCGCGCCGCTCCTTGATGTTCGTCTCGTGCGTGATGGCGGGCACGAGAAATTGCTCGGAGATGCGATAGACCATCTCGTTCTCGGCGGTGAAGATGAGCACGCGGTCGCGCCGGTGCCGCCGGAGCAGTTCCGAGAGCACGCGCAACTTCGCATCGGTGCCGAGCGCGATGCGTTTCGACTCGCGGTAGGCCATCATCGCGCGCCGCCCCTCGGGGCTGCGCGCGCTCGCGGCGATGAAGAGTTGCCAGCCGTGCAGGCTGCTCAGGCGGATGTTCTTCTGTTGGAGAAAACTTTTGAAGACGGCGCGCTCCGCTTCGTAGGCCGCGCGCTCCGCCGCGCTCATCTCGACGTGCAGGCGCACGACGCTGTAGTCGGACAAATACTCGCCCGCGAGTTCGCGCGCTTCCCGCCGGTAGACAGTGGGGCCGATCAACTCTTCGAGCATCTCGTCCGCGCCGTCGGCGCGTTCGGGCGTGGCGGTGAGGCCGAGGCGAAAGGGCGCGAGCGACATCTCGGCGGCGTAGCGAAACACGTCGCCGGGCAGGTGGTGGCACTCGTCGAAGATGACGAGGCCGAACCCGTTGCCGAGCCGTTCCATAAAACGGAAGGCGGAGGCGTAGGTCGTCACCGTCAACGCGCCGACCTCGAAGAAGCCCCCGCCGATCAGTCCGACCTCGGCTTGAAACGACGACAGCAGCAGGTCGTACCATTGGTTCATCAAGTCGATCGTGGGCACGACGACGAGCGTCGAACGCTGCGTCTGCTCAATCGCCATCTGCGCGACGAGACTTTTGCCCGCGCCCGTCGGCAGGATGACGACGCCGCACCGCTCGGCCTTCCGCCACGCGGCGATGGCCTCTTGTTGATAGGGACGCGGCTCGACCGTGAACTTCGGCGGGAAATCGAACTTGTGATAGGCGCGTGCCTCGTCCGCGAAGACGACGCCGCCGCGCGTGAGAGCTTTGACGACGTGGCGATAGCTGAGCGCGGGCGCGCGCCAGCGCAGGACGCGCTCGTCCCAGCGAAAGGCGGCGGGCACATCGGCGGCGTCGCGCCCGACCCCGTCGAGCAGGAGCGTCCCCGCGTCGAAGCGCAGCACGATCTGTTTGGCAGCGGCGGTCATGGAGCAAGAGTACAACACGCGGGCGCGCTCTGAGAAAAGCGCGCGGGCGTGCGCTACAATCGGCTCGCTATGATCACGATTGACGGTTCACAGGGCGAAGGCGGCGGGCAGATCATCCGCACCTCGCTCGCGCTCTCGCTCATCACCGGCAAGCCTTTTCGCATCGCCAACGTGCGCGCGCGGCGCGAGAAGCCGGGCTTGCAACGGCAACACCTGACGGCCGTGCGCGCCGCCGCCGCGATCGGCGGCGCGCAGGTTGAAGGCGCGTCTCTCGGCGCGACCGCCTTCGCCTTCCACCCCGGCCGCGTCGCGCCCGGCGACTACGCGTTTCCCATCGGCACGGCCGGCAGCACCATGCTCGTGCTCCAGACGATCCTGCCGCCGCTCATGATCGCTTCCGCGCCCTCGACGCTCGCCTTTGAAGGCGGCACGCACAACGTCCACGCGCCGCCCTACGAGTTCATCGTCAAAACTTTTCTGCCGCTCTTAGGCCGCATGGGCGTGCGCGTCAACGCCGAACTCGAACGCTACGGCTTCTACCCGCCCGGCGGCGGACGCTTCCGCGCGCGCATCGAACCCGCCGCCGCGCTCAAGCCGCTCGACCTGCTCACGCGCGGTCAGATACAAGCCCGCCGCGCCCGCGCGCTCGTCGTTAAACTCCCGCCTGCGGTCGGCGAACGCGAGTTGGGCGTCGTCGCCGAACAACTCGGTTGGGGCGAGCGTGCGGGCGACGAGTTGCGCGTCGAGACTTCCCAAAACGCCGTCAGTCCCGGCAACGTCCTGACGCTTGAGATCGAGAGCGAACAGCTCACGGAAGTCTTCACCGGCATCGGCGAGCGCGGCGTGCGCGCCGAAACGGTGGCCGAGCGCGCGGCGCGAGAAGCGCGCGCCTATCTCGCCACGGATGCGCCCGTCGGCGAACACCTGGCCGATCAACTGCTCATCCCCTTCGCGCTCGCGGGCGGCGGCTCATACACGACCGGCCAGCCCTCCCTGCACACGACCACGAACATCGAAGTCGTCAAGATGTTTCTCGACGTGCGGATCGAGGCCAGGCGGACGGGTGAAGATGTGTGGAAGGTTGAAGTCAAGGGGTAAGGGGGAAAGGGTAAGGGGGAAAGGGTAAGGGGGAAAGGTAAAAGCCAAGAGTGCTTTATCCTTTCCCCCTTACCCCTTCCCCTTTACCCTGTCTTCATTAGTCTCCGACGTAGCTGATCTCCATCCGGCGCGTGTGGTAGCCGGCGAGCGCGAGGACGAGCAGGGTGAAGATGAGCAGGCTGGGGACGGAGAGCCAGGCGGGCGTCGGTTCGGCCATCACGGCGAACGGCCCTTCGCTCATCGGGACGGGCATCAGCGAGTGCAGGTAGTGGATGACGCTGACCTTCTTGAGCAGCGGCGGCAGCAGGAAGTTGAGCCATTCCCAACCGTAGATGAGCAGCGCGGGGATGATGGGGTTGCGGAAAAAGAGGCCGACGATGAGGAAGATCGCGCCGTAGCCGACGACGGCGAGCGTCGTGATGCCGAGATAGATGAGCGCCTGCCTGCCGCCCGCGCCCTCGAAAAAGTAGCGCGAGCTTTCCGCGGAGAAGCGCGGGAAGTAGAGCATGAAAAGCGAGAGCAGCGTGGTCAGGCCGAACAGCACGATCGCGGTGATCAGCCCCGACAGGTATTTGCCGACGACCAAAACTTCGCGTTTGACCGGCGATAGAAAGTAGTAATGCAAACTGCGGTCAACCACTTCGCCGCGAAACAGATTCATGAACATCCAGGCGCACCCGAAGAAGATCACGGCGCGCAGGATAAGCGTGTTGTAGATGATGGAAAAGACGACGCTCAGCCCGGAGAAGTTTTGAAACTCTTCCGCATCGGGCGGGAGAATCGCGAGCAGGAACAGCAGGAAGACCGGCAACGCCGCGAGCACGTAGATCAGGAGCGCGCGGCGGCTCAGGAAATTTTTCCGCAACTCAAGTTGCAGGATGGCGAGCGTCTGCTGCGCCCACAAGCCCCAAGGCAGTCGGCTCTCGCCGCGCGCCGTCGCCGAATCAATGGTCGAACTCATCATCGCCCTCCATCCGAACTGATCAAATACTGGTAGACCGCGTTCAGGTCGTCGTCCGCGGGCGCGACCGACTCGATCTGCAAGTCGCCGTCGAGCACGACGCGGTTCAAGAGCAGGTAAAACTCGTCAGGCCGACGCGTCTTCACAAACAATCCGCGCCGGTCTTCGTGCAGGCGCGCTTCAACGACGCCCTCCTGCTCGAAGACGCGCGCGGCGAGCGCCTGCGGGCGGTCGCAGCGGATCAAAATCTGCATCGGCTGCTCGACGATCTCGTCGCGCACGCCGTGGACGTTGCCCTCGGCGACGACGTAGCCGTTGTTCAGGAGCACGACGCTGTCCGACATCATATCCACTTCGTGCAGGATGTGGCTGGAGATGATGAGATACAGACCCTCGGCGGCGAGTTGGCGGAAGAGGCGTATGATCTCGGCGCGCGCCATCGGGTCGAGACCGTTCAGAGGCTCGTCGAGGATGAGCACGGCCGGGTTGTGCGCGATTGACTGCGCGAGGCGGATGCGCTGGCGCATGCCCTTGCTGTAGCCGGCCACTTTGCGATCCGCCGCCTCCAGCATCGAGACGCGTTCCAACGCCTGGTGCGTCAGATTTTCCACGGCGCGCCCCGTCGCCCCGTGCGTGCGCAGGTAAAACTCGATGAACTCGCGCCCGGTCGCGCCGCGCGGGAAAGAGTCGAACTGCGCGCAGTAGCCCACCTTGCGGAACAGCTCCTGCGGGTCGTTGGGCGAAGTGCCGAGCACGCTGATGCGGCCGCGCGTCGGCTTCAAGAGGCCGGTCATCAGGTTCATCAAAGTGGTCTTGCCCGAACCGTTCGGCCCGACCAGACTCGTGATGCCCGGCGCGATGGAGAGGTTGACGCGGTTGACGCCGAGTATCTCGCCGTAGAACTTCGACACGTCCTCGAAGACGATCATCCGCTCTTGCGTGTGCGTCGTCGCGGCCGACTCGGTCGTCGCCGTGGTTGCCGCTGCTGCGGTTGCCGCCGTCGCCGTCGTCATTTCACCACCTCGTAAGCGCGCACCTTGCGCATCAGGAGCAACACGAAGAACCCGCAGATGAGCGAGAGCGCGAGCCACGACGCCCAGAGCGGCGGCTCGTAGAGCGTCACTTCGATGACGCGGCCGCTCATCGTTCCTTCGTAGTGGCCGGTCTTGCGCTCGAACATGCGGAAGAGTCCGCGCCACAGCGAGTTCATGATCGCGCCGAGGCTGATGAGATGCCCGAGCCGCGTGCGGAACAGGGAGTTGATGATCTCGCCGAAGGCCGACGGGATGAAGAAGATGCCGAGCAGCGCGCCCGACGCCACCACCCGCCACTTCAACCACGCCGAAACCGAGAGCGACAAAATCGCCAGCACGACGATCCAGACGAAACTGGCGAGGAAGATCGCGCCCGCCATCCAGAGGTTGTTCCACAACCAACCCGCGCCTTCCAGATAACCCTGCAAGAGAAAGAGCAGGAGGCCGGGAATCCAGGTGATCAGCGAAACCAGCATCAGGATCACGACCATCTTGCCGATAACGTATTCCTTGCGCGTGAAGGGACGCGACAGGTAGAGGGGCAAGGCGTTGTTGGCGAGGTCGCGCGAGACGAGCGGCGGCCCGATGAGCACGGTGAGGAAGAACCCCAGCGAGCACTGCGTGGTGACGAACGCGTGGAAGAAAGAGGCGTTGATCGGCACGAATTCGCGGATGTCGAGTTTCATCAGCGAGATGGCGTTGACGTTGTGGTGGAGGTAGATCAGGATCGCCGCGACGAGCGGATAGATAAAGCAGAGCGCGAAGAAGGCGACGAAGAATTTTGAACGAAACACATCGCGGTAGGCGTGGCGCGGGATGATCAGAAAGCGCGACCAGTCCGACGTTAAACTACCCGTGTAGGGCTTGTAGCCATGCTCATAAACTGACATTGCCGTGACCTCCCGCCGCGCCCGCCGCGGCCGTCGCGCCGTCGCCCTCCATCGCCTTGAGGAAGATGTCTTCGAGCGAGTCGCGCTTGTAGTTGAGACGACGTATCTGCACTTCGCGCTCGGCGGCGATCCGGTACAGGTCGCGTATCTCGACGCCTTCGGGCAAGACCAACTTCAGCCGCCGCTCGTTCGTGAACGCATACTCGCAGCCGAGCCGCCCGACCGCGTCCGCGAAGCCGCGATTGTCGCCGCGCATCTCCAACTCGATGAACTTGCGGTTGGCCTTGCGCTCCTCTTCCAGATTGCAGTTGGCGGCGATGCGCCCGTCCTTGAGCACGAGAATCTCGTCGCAGCATTCCTCCACGTCGCGCAGCAGGTGAGACGAGAGCATGATGCGCGCCTCGCCACTATCGCGTATCTCGCGGATAAGACGAATCATGCGCAGCCGCGTCGGCGGGTCGAGGCCGTTGGTCGGCTCGTCGAGAATGATGAGCTTCGGGCCGTGGACGATGGCCTGCGCGAGTTTGGCGAGTTGCTTCATGCCGAGCGAGTAGGTGTCGAGCGTGCGGTAGCGCGCTTCGCCCAAGCCCACGTAGAACAGCGACTCGTGCGCGCGTTCGAGCGCGGCGTCGGAAGGCATGCCGGAGAGTTCGGCCATGAGACGCACGAAATGGACGCACGTCATCTTGGCGATGAACGAATCGCGCTCCGGCATGTAGCCGATGAGGGCGCGAATCTGCTTGGCGTCGGTCGTGATGTCCTGACCGAAGATGCGCGCCGTGCCGGCGGTCGCCGGGTGGAAGCCGAGGAGCGTGTGGATGAGCGTGGTCTTGCCCGCGCCGTTCGGGCCGAGCAGACCGATGGCGCGCCCGTTGAGCGTGCCGCGCAGGTCTTGCAGGATGTGACGCTTGCCGAAGGTCACGCCCAGACCGTCTAGTTCGATAACTGGATTCATAATGTGTGGAAGCCTCGGTCGGCTCCGGTTTGCGACAAAGTTTGGGAAGCGCACGACCGACCCTGAAGAGTAGGTCGCTTTATACGACATTCGCCCGCCGAGTTCAAACAAATTCGAGTGTGGATACGACGCGGGCGGCGGCTCTTGTTCCGTTGAAGAATAACGCTCCGAGATGAGTTAAAGTTCTGTGCGTGAGAAAGGTTTTGCGGCGAACTGAATGTGATGTGCCAATAAGAAAAGCGTTCACCACAGAGACTATAGAGAGTTGAACGCGGAAGTATGAACGATGAACGATGAAGTAAAAGCAATTCGCTTTCAGTCCATCGTTCCGCGTTCATACTTCCGCGTCGGCTTCCTCTTATCTCCGTGGTGAATTCAACCTACCGAACTGCTCTAAGTCAATGCGGCGCGAGGTCGCTTACTTGCTCGCCACCATCCCGCTCGCGGCGATCTCTTTGTCGTTGACGCGCACCTTGCCTTGCGCAACGTCCACCGTGTCGCCCTGCCGCAACGTGCCGTAGCTCCGGCCGTTGACCCCTAGCTGCTCCCCGTCGATGACGACCGTCGTGTCGCCGCAGGTGAAGCGGTGCTTGCCGCCCTCGCTCGATGAACCCTCGTTCGTCCAGCAGGCCGGGGAGACTTTCACGAGATGAGAGCCGAGACGGCTGGCGCCCTGATTGACGCCCGGCATGCTCCGGTGGCGTTCGAGCAGGGCGACGAGTTCCGCGCAGCCCTTCTGTCTGGCGATGAACATGGCCTTGTGATCCCAGATGTCGCCCTGCAAGTTCAGATCGGGCGCGCGCTCAAGCAACGCCTTCACCGTCTCGGTCGGGCATTTGCCACCGGCCAGATGATCGATGTCCAGCGTCCCGGCGACGGCGTGGGAGAGCGCGCTCTTCGTGCCGTGCGTGCCGTAGGGGCTTGCGCCGCGGGCGAGCAGGGCTTTGACGATCTCCGCGTTGTCGTTGGCGGCGGCGTAGTCGAGCGCGGTCTTTCCGCCCGCGTCCGTGCCCTCGCGGCAGTCGCCGGCGCGGGCGTTCAGGTCTGCCCCGCGCTCGATCAGGAGACGCGCCACGTCGTTCTGATTTTTATGGATGGCGTGCATGAGCGGTGTCCAGCCGACCGAGGCGCAATCGCGCGCGTTGAGGTCTGCGCGGGCGTCGATGAGCAACCGCGCCGCTTCCGTGTTGCCCTTGCGCGCCGCCCAGATCAGGGCTGTGAGACCGGCCTCGTCGCGCGCGTTCACATCCGTCCCCTGCGCGACGAGTTTTTTAATCTGCGCGCCATCGCCCCCGTTGGCGGCAAGCGAGAGCGGGGTGGTCGGCTGTCGAGGACTACGCGCGAAGACGAGCCATAACAAAACCCCGCCGAGACCCACAACGACGAGACTGCCGATGATGACTCCGAGGTGTTTCATGTTGGCTCTCCGAATGTGATGTATTCCGTTTTCCGGTCAACTGCGGGAGGTGTGCGTCTGCCCGGTTGCGTCAACTTTGACGCAACCGGGCAGACGCGCTGGTCGGCATTCTTGCCTTACTTCTTCTCCGCCGCGTCGCCCTTCTGCTGGCCGCCCTTGCCCTCCATCGCCTCCATCAGGATGTGCTGCATGGCGAAGGAATTGGGCAGGCCGAGCAGGCTGCCGGGGCTGAGGCCGAAGGGGCCGCCCTCGGTGTTGGCCGCGAGCGTGATGCGGTCGCCCTGCGCGTAGGCATAAGCCAGCGTCGGCTGTGAGTTGGCGGCGAAGGCGGCGATGGCCTTCTGCTGCTCCTCGCCGAGCGACCCGGCGCGTTCACCGATAGCCCCGGCCAGCGGTTGCAGCAGCGGCGCGAGGTTGTGATAGAAGACGGCGGAGAAGTTCGTGTTGCCGTCTTCGGGCAAGGCCGCCGTGAAGCGCGCCGAGTTCACGAGCGACACGCCCGACTCGCGATACTGCAAGGCGCGGGTCAGAAGCGCGCTCGTCGGCGCGGCGATCAGGTAGCCTTCCGCGTAGGTGTAGTGAACTTCGAGGCCGAAATCCACCGACCGCAGCGTGTAGATGTTCGGACTGCCGCCCGAAGCCGTGAGCGTCAAGCCCTTCTGGCCGTTCTGCGCCGCCCACCCGTTCAACTTCCCGACCACGTTCTCGAACGTCTGCTGCAAGTGCTGTTGGTCGTAGACCTCCATGATCATCTTCCACGAAGGCGTGGGCAGCACGGGGCCGTCGATGGCGAAGGCGAACTCACCGCCGAGCGGCGCGGCGAAGTCGCGTTTGAGGTCGAGACCGTTCTGCGTTTCGAGTTCGCGCAGACGCTTGCGCAGGTCGGGCGAAGCGGTCTCCATGAAGCCGAGCAGGTCGTCAACCAGGAGCGTCGGCTCTTTGACGACGAAGGCCGTCGCCACGTTCGCATCGGGCGAGATGAACTTGAGCGCGCCCATCGGCCCCGGCGCGGCCAGCCAGGAGGCGATGCCGCGGCGCGGTTCGCTGAAGCTCAGCACGGCGCGGCTCTGCGTCTTGGCCTTCACTTCCTTCTGCTCGACGACGAAGTGCTTGAGGTTCAACAAGCCCGTCTGGCGATAGAGGTCGAGCCGTTGCTGGCCGCCGACTTTCGCCACGTCGCTCGTGGCCTGTGCGATCACTCTTTCGAGGTCGGCGGCGACGATCAGCCCCGCGCCTTCCTTGTACACGTCGGCGATGCGCGCGTAGAAGGGCGTGCCCGCGAAGCGGTTCGTGCCGGGCGCGTTGATGGTGGCTTGCAGGCCGCGCAAAGATTCGAGCTTCGGCGAGGCGGCGAAGAAGTCGTCGCGAATCCAGACGAAGAGTTCGTTGTTGTTGACGACCTTGCGCATCGCTCTCTTGTCGCCGCTCGTCGTCGCCGCTGTAGGTGCGGGCGCAGCGGTGGCGGCCGCGCTCGGGTCGTCAATGATGTTGACTTTGGGCGCGCCCTTCTCCGCCGACTTCAACTCGGCGATCTGCTTTTCGAGGAACGGGCGGAAGCCTGCGCCGTTCTTCAACTCGCCGAGGACGAGGAAGGCGTCGGGGTTGCCCTGCGCGTTCGTGCCCGCCGTGACGACGATCTCGTCGCCGAGGTATTGGCCGAATTCGCGCACGCGCGCCATCGTCTGATTCAGTCCCGGCCCGTGCGCCGTGGAAGATTCCTGCTCTTTCATCCACTGGCTGAGGGCGGGGTTCTGCGCGATGCGCTCCTGCATGATGCGGTGCGATTCGCCGAGCGTCGTCGCCAGGTTAGGCAGCGCGGCGTAGAGCACCGTGCCTTCGGGCGCGAGGTCGAGGAAGCGCGTCGAGTAGCGCACGCCGGGGTGCGGCACCTGTTGCGCGATGTCTTTACGCAAGGCGGCGAGTTCCGTCACCATCTTCGTGTAGCGCGAGGCGTTGCGGCTCCACGCGACATCGTCTTTGACGGCCACGGGCTTCAGGCTCGCGCCGGTCGTCGTCTGGTCGCCGGGCAGCAAAACTTTATCCGCGCCGGAATGATTGACGTGGACTTCGCCCTCGACCACCGAGACGCGCGAACCCTTCGTGCCGCTGCCGACCGCGAAGATCGTGCCCTTGACGGAGACGAGCGAATCCGGCGTGGCGACGAAGAGATGTCCCGCGCCCTGCTTGGCGGCTTCGACGATAACGTCGCCGCGATCAAGGTGCAGCGTCACGCCCTGCCTGTTTTGCGTGATGGAGAACTCGGAGCGTTCGCGCATCTCGACGCGCGAGCCGTCGGCCAATCTCACGACCGCGCCGGAATCCTTCGCCGTGCGCACGCGCACGCCCTTGCCGATCTCTTCGCCGACGACCATCGCCAGCGTGCCCGCGTCCGTCACGCGGTAGAGCGCGCCGTTCGCGCTCTCGACCGTGGCGGCGAGCGCCGCGCCCGTGTCAGAGAAGCGGTTCGAGAGGAACAACGCGCCGACCGCCACGGCCATGACGAGCGAGGCGGCCACAGCCCAACGCCACGCCGTGAAATTCGTCTGCGCAGAGCGCGCCGGTTGATTGAACTCGGCGCGCGCGGCGGCGGTGCGGCCGGTGCGCGCTTCCTTGAGAGCCTTGCGGCAGGGGATACATTCCTGCGTGTGGTCTTCCAGCAGGAGCGCGCGGGCGGGCGACAACTCGCGGCGCAAATAGGAGGGGATGAGCGACTGAAAATCGCCGCAGTTGTTGATGTGCTCGGAGGCCGTCACGGCCGCCGACGCCGACGGCGAGGTGGCCGCCGCCGAAATGTTCTGGTCGGTGGCGAGGCGCGCCCACACGCGCGCGGCCGCGTCGTCCACGTGGCGCGTGTCCGGTTGGTCGCTGAGCACGGCGTTCACGCTTTGGTCAATGATGGCTTCGAGTTCTTTTTTATTACGCTTCATGATGTTTCTCCAGGTATTCACCAATCTCTCCACGCAGGCGCACGCGCGCCCGGTGCAGCGTGACGGCCACGACCATCTGCGACATGCCGAGCATTTCGGCGATCTCGCCATTATCGTAACCCTCAAAATAGCGGAGGGCGAAAACTTCCGAGGCGCGCGTGCCGAGGCGCGCGACCGCTTGCCGGAGCAGCGTCCGCATCTCTTTATCGGCCTGCTGCGCCTCCGGGTTCAAAATCGGACTTTGTAAGAGCGCGGCGTCCACGTCCTCGAACGGCACGGAGCGGGCGCGCGTCCGGCCGCGCATCAAGTCGAGCGAGGCGTTGACGGCGGCGCGATGCAGATAACTGCCGGGACTCGGCGCGAGGTCGCGTTTTTCCTTATTTCCGGCGAGGCGCATGAAAATGGTTTGCAGCACGTCTTCGGCGTCTGCGGGGCTACCGGTGATGCGGTAGGCGGTGCGATAGACCTGTTCGTAGTGCTCCTGGAACAGGCTTTCGAGTTCTTCCAGCCCGCCGCTCCGGGGAACGGGTTTCAGTTGGGGCGCAGTAGCTGGCACGTTGTTCTCCTTCACATTCCTGTCTCCACCCATAAAACGCCCCCCCACGGAGTTTATTAACAACCCCGCAAAAAATTTCCGCGTTGAATTTAGCAGTTCGACTGACTTTGTAGCCGCAGTTAGTTTGTAACAAAGAGGAACGAGGCAAAATGAGCATCTTTACTGACAGACATCAATACATCTATTATGCGTTGGATGCTTCACGTGGATTAACTAGATATATTACATCTCAGCTATTAACAGGAGCGACGAGATGACACCAAAGTTCACTCGAATCAGATACAAAGACCTAAATGCAAGGGAACAAGAAAATTATAATTATCAAAAGCTGTCTGCTGCGCTGGCTGACTATGGCTTTGTCACAATGCGCTTGAGTTCCGACTGGAAAGGTGCTGACTTAATCGCGCAACACGTTGATGGGCAAACCTTTTTAAAAGTACAGTTGAAAGGCCGGTTCACGTTTTGTAAACATTATATCGGTAAAGACCTTCATATTGCTTTCCCACGTGGCAACGATTGGTATCTTTATCCACATGATGAGGTTTTAGAAAAAGTACATAAGATAAACGGATTCAAAGACACCGCTTCTTGGACTGAAAAGGGCATTTATTCATTTCCATCGCTCTCAAAGCGGCTGTACCTGATTCTAAATCACTATCAAATTGAACCACGCCAGTTAACGCTGGAAATGCAAGACTAAATACAAAAAGTACTCAAGAGTACCACGTCACATCTCGACTCATTTAACCTAACACCTTGGCAACATCTTTTTCATATTTAAAGAGACCTAAAGAGTAAGGACGCATGGCAGATAGTAATTGCGATAATGAGATTGACTTATGTCTGATACATCTTTAATTAAACGCTCCGAGGATATTCTCGGTGGCACGCCCGTTTTCGCCGGGACTCGTGTGCCGGTGCAAACGTTATTCGATTACCTCGAAGGCGGCGACAGTCTCGACGAGTTCCTGGATGATTTTCCATCCGTTAGCAGGGAGCACGCAGTCAAAGTTCTCGAAAAGGTGAAAGAAGTTCACCCCACGAATTTGTAGCCGAGGCCGTGGATGGTGAGGATGAATTGCGGGTAGTGTGGGTTGGGTTCGAGCTTTTGGCGGAGCCAGGCGATGTGTACGTCCACGGTGCGCGTGGAGGGCATGGCGTGGTAGCCCCAGACTTCGTTCAACAACTCGTCGCGCGAGATGGTCGCGCCGCGGTGCTCGACGAGGTAGCGCAGCAATTTGAACTCGCGCGCGGAGAGTTCGAGCGGCGCGCCTTCGCGTGTGACTTCGGCGCGGCGGAAGTCCGCGCGAATCTGGCCGAACTGGTACACGTCCGTCGCCGTCGTCGCTTCGCCCGCCGCGCTCATCGCCTGCGGCACGCGCCGGAGCAGGGCTTCGATGCGCGCGAGCAGTTCCATCATCTCGAAGGGCTTCGTGACGTAGTCGTCCGCGCCGATCTTGAGGCCGACGACTTTGTCCACCACCTGCCCGCGCGCCGTCAGCATGATGACGGGCACGCCGACGCTGCGCTGGCGCAGGTCGCGGCACACGTCGAGGCCGTTCTTGCGGGGCAAGCCCACGTCGAGGATGATGAGGTCGAAAGTTTCCGCGAGGGCGCGCGCGAGTCCGTTCTCGCCGTCGGTCGCCGTCTCAACCGCGAAGCCTTCGCTCACGAGGCGGTCGGTCAGGGTCATCAACAGCCCCGGTTCATCTTCGACGAGCAGAATGCGCCGGCTCATGCGTCGCCTCGCCCGTTAGCGGTGCCGTTTCCGTTGACGGCCGTTTCGTCCGGCGCGGCGGGCAGGTGAATCGTGAACGCGCTGCCGCGCCCGAACTCGCTCTCGACGCCGACGCGCCCGCCGTGCGCCTCCACGATCTGCTTGACCAAACTCAAGCCCAGCCCGTTGCCGTGAATCTGCGCGGCGGCCACTTCGCGCCCGCGATAAAACGGCTCGAAGATGTGCGGCAGATCGTCGGGCGCGATGCCCGCGCCGCGATCCTCCACCTTGATCCGCACCTCCCGGCCTGCTGCGCCGCCGCCGCGCGCGCCATCCTGCGCCCGCGCCGACAGCTTCACCCAACGACTCTCGCCGCCGTACTTCAGCGCGTTCGAGAGCAAATTTTGCAGCGAGCGGCCGAGCGCGGCGGCGTCCGCCATGACGGGCGGCAAATCGGCGGGCACGTCGCGCTCGATCTCAAACTGCGGCTCACCAGCCTGCGCCCCCGCGCGACACGCGGCGAGCGCGGCGTCAATCACCTGCCCCACCGCGACGGGCGCGAGTTCAAATTCGCGCCGCCCCGATTGCGCGCCCGCAAACTCCAACACCTGCTCGACCATCTCCGCCAGGCGCCGCCCTTCGCTATGAATCACCGCGCCGTAACGCCGCACCTGCTGGCGGTCGTCGATCACGCCGTCGGCCAGATTCTCGCCCGCCGAACAGATCACCGCGAGCGGCGTGCGCAGTTCGTGCGTGACGCCCGCGACGAACTCCACCTGCCGCCGCGCGAGCCGCTGCGCGCGATGCGTCGAGACGAAAATGAGCGCGACGCTGCCCCCGAGCAGCACGAGGATGCCGAAGCTCACGAGCAGACTTCGCCGCCGCGCGTGTCCGACCGCCGCGTCGAGCGACCCGGCGACGTGCGTCACGACGAGTTGCCAACCGCCCGGCCTCGTCTCCGGCAGGAGCAGCCGACGCATCGCCACCTCATTCACGCGAGTCTCCACAACGCGCATCGCGAATTTCTTTCCGCGCGGCGGCTGCGGCGACGACGACGGCGACGACGATGCGCCGTTTGCAACCGTCTCCTGCTCCTCGCGCACGCGCCGCGAAACGAAGGCCGGCAGGAAGGCGTCCATTTCTTCAAAGCGAATTTGAAAAATGTCGGCGCGCGCATCGCCCGCCGGGGGCGCGCCCGTGGCTGCTGCGGGCGCGCCGTCGTCTGCCGGGGCGGATTGATAGATGATGTGGCGCGGCTCGTCGCGGTCAACCACCGCGACCCGGTAATCGAGTCGCGCGCCGCTCGAAAAATAACGGCGCGCGAGCGCAGGCCACATCTCGCTTTTGATGTAATCGAGATCGAGCGTGACGACGACGTAGGCGGAGAGCGGCGAGTAGTTCGTCAAGACGAGCCTGCTTCCGTTCTGCGGCGGCGGGGGCGGTTCACCCGGGCGGCCTGCGGGGGCGGGGGCGGTCGCGGCTTCCGCGTGCGAGGTTTCGTCTGGGACGATGGGAATGATGACGGCGGGAATTTCCGGCTCCACGTTTGGCTGCGGCGCGGAGAGTTCGCCCATGTCTGCCGGGGGCGACTCGTGCGGCGCGCGGAACGGGCGAGCCTCCGCGAAGCGATGCCGCAACGCGCCGAAGGCGGGCGGCCACGCTGCGCTCGCAAACTTCCGCGCGGCTGCATCGAAGCGCGCGAGTTGCGGTTCGCGCGTGGCGTCGCTCGCATCGACGACGTAGATGTCGCCGACGAGCCGTGGGTGCGGGGCGGCGGCGCGCCACTGCTCGAAGTGCGCGGCGTAGGCGTAGGCGTCGCGCGTGCGCCAGGTGGTGGCGTCGAGTTTCAAGTTGAAATAGACGCGTCCGAGTTCCCGGTCGAAGTCTTCCGTGAAGCGCGCCGCGCCCGCGCTGAGCGTGCCCTGCATGCGCTCGCGCTCGGCCGCGCTGACCTGACCGAGCCACCGATACTGCAACGCCGCGAGCAGGCCGAGCAGCACGACGAGCGATGCCGCCAACACGAGCAGCAACAGCGATGGTTGACGCCTGTTGAAATTGCCTCTCACGCCTGCAATGTAGCATAGCCCGCGCGGGCTGAAACCGGGCGCGCCGAAGATTTTACATTCTTAACATCCGCGCCCGCGCGCCGCCTGCGTTGGTGGACAGCCGCGCGCCCATGATTGATTATAATCGCATTCGTTCCACCCGATATTTCATATTTCAGGGAGATCAAAAGCCATGACGGATGACAGAGAGGCGGAGAAGTCTTATTCGAACAAGGAAGTGGTCGCCAAACTCCGGCGGCTGGCCGACGCTTTGGAGGAAGAGAAAGTTTTCGAGATACAGATCGCGGGCGAGCGCATCTACGTCCCGCCGTATGCGACCGTCGAGTTTGAGTATGAGCGTCAGGGCGAAGACGAGGAAGTCGAGATCGAGTTGAAGTGGAAACGCCGCTGAGGCGCGGGGCGGGATGGCGGCGTGCGGCGCGCGTATGAGGCGCACGCCGCCCTCGACGCTTGCCGTTCGAGGCGGCGACGATTCCGCATCGCTTTGGTCGCGGGCATGGTGCGTGCGAGCGAACTCGCCGGTCTGTCTTGCCGCCTCAACATCAGCGGACGATAGCTCTCCCCCGCTCCGCCGAACGCCCGCTCGATTAGCGGATCCGCTCGCAGCCCCGGCCGGACGAATTTTACATCCTTAACAAACACTTTTCCTCGGCTTAACCATTCGCGCGCCGCTCCCGTTTATTATCCGCGGGTGCATGGCACGGCTCCGAACCGGAAAGTTTGAAAGGAAGATACAAAATGCGTCCAACACTCTCACGACTCCTTCGTCTGAAATCACGAACCGCGCGAAGGGAAGTTTGCCGCCCGGCCGCGCGACGGCCGCGCGTGATGCCGCGTGCGGCCGGTCTTGTGCTCCCGGCGGTCTGCTTCGTCGTCGCGCTCGCGAGTTTCAACGCGGCGCAGCAACCGCGCCCCGGCGAGCAAGCCGACATGACGCTTGACGCCGCAACGCGCACGCAGGTCATCGAAGGCGTGCTGCAAAGTCTGCGCGAGGGTTACGTCTATCCCGAAGTCGCGGCGCGCATGGAGCAGGCCATCCGCGAACGCGCGGCGAAGAAAGAGTATGAAAGCATCACGAGCGCGCGGCAGTTGGTGCAGACGCTCACGGAGCATTTGCAGGCCGTCAGCCGCGACAAGCACCTGCGCGTGAACTATCGCGCCGCCGTGTTAAAAGACGGCGACATACCGGGCGGTGCGCGCATCGTGCGCCGCGCGATCGACGGCGGCAGCGGCAGCCCGGCGGGCGGCGCGGGCGAGCGGCGCATCATACGCGAACCGGGCGGGACTGCGGCGACGCCCGCCGCTCCCGTGGACGGCGCGCCCGCGGTCGTCGTGCGTCGCGCGGGCGGCGGGATGGGCGCAGCGTCGGGCAACCTGGGACTGGAAAAAGTCGAGGTGCTCGGCGGCAACCTGGGGCTGCTTGATTTCAGCATGTTCGACGGTTCGGATGAAGCGAACGCGAAGGTCTCCGAGGCGATGAATCGCCTGGCCGACACCGACGCGCTCATCATCGACCTGCGCCGTTGTCGCGGCGGAGCGCGCCGGACGATCACGCTGTTGATGAGTTACTTCTTCGACAAGTCCGTCCACCTCAGCAGCGCCTACGACCGCATCACCGACAGCACGCACGAATCTTGGTCGCACGCAGACGTGCCCGGCCGTCGTTACGGGGCGAAGGACGTTTACATCCTGACCAGCAACTTCACCTTCTCCGCCGCCGAAGACATCAGCTACACGCTCAAAAACCTGAACCGCGCAACCATCGTCGGCGAGACCACGGGCGGCGGCGCACACCCCGTCATGGGGCGGCGGCTGAACGATCACTTCTTCGTGATGGTTCCCTTCGCGCGCTACATCAGCCCGGTGACGAAGACCAACTGGGAAGGCACGGGCGTGGAGCCGGACATCAAAACGCCCGCCCCGCACGCGCTCAAGGTGGCGCAACTCGCCGCGCTTAAAAAAATCTCCGCGCGGAAACCGGACGCGAAAGCCTCCGCGCAACTCAAGGCACTCATCGAGACGTTGCAGAAAGAGGTTGACGAGTTGAAGAAAGAGAGTTCAAAAAGCTGACCGCAGGGATTGCGGCTATCAAGCGTTGATGCAGCCCCGACGCCCCTCGCCCCTCGGCCACCCGAAGCACGCGCCCTCGAAGGCGGAGAGGACACTCTTAAAGGGAGCGCGGAGGCGAGACCGGAGACGATTTCAAATCTCAAATCTCAAATCTCAAATCTCAAATCTCGAATTTGAAATCGTCTCTTGGTCTCGCCTCCGCGCTCCCTCTACATTTTCCGCGACGCTGCGGCCAACGATTTAGCCAATCGTGCAGTTCCGTTTAATCAATCGCCCCTCCGCTCGCCGCACACGTTGCCAACGGGTCGTTCGATCCTGTCTAATAGATTTCCGGTTTCCCCGTCCGCGTGACCCAACATCCGAGGAGGTAAGTTTGATGATTCGAAAATTTTCGAGTTTTGCGCTGCTCGCCGCGCTCGCCGTCACGGCCTGCGCGCAAGCTCCGCAAACCCCAACGGCCGCGCCCGCCAAGCCGCAGGCGCAAGCCGCCGCGCCGCCCGCCGCGCCCAGGACGCATCTCAAAATCGGCGACCCCGCGCCCGACTTCACGCTCTCCAACACGAAGGGCGAGCGCGTCAAGCTGTCCGATTTCCGGGGCAAGAAGAATGTCGTGCTGGCCTTCTACGTGCTGGCCTTCACCGGCGGTTGAACGAAAGAACTTCAGGCATATCAGGCTGATATTGCCAAATTCGACGCCACCGAAACTCAGGTCTTAGGCATCAGCGTTGACAGCGCGCCGGCCAACGCCCGTTTCGCCGAAGACATCAAGGTCTCCTTTCCACTCCTCAGCGATTTCAAACGCACGACCGTCCGCGACTACGGCGTCTTCAACGAGGAACGCGGCTTCGGCACGCGCGCCACCTTCGTGCTCGACAAGGAGGGCATCATCCGCCACATCGAACAGGGCAACACGGCGATCGACCCTTCGAGCGCACTTGAGGTGTGCAGCATCTTCACGAAGAAGAGTTGATTCCCCAAAGCTTCATCACACATTAGAAGAGACAGCCGCGCGCGCGCTGATTGCCGGTGGGCATGAACGCGCGCGGCTGTCTCTTACGAATTTTCGGATCGCGGAAATATCCTCGTCGCCGCGTTGCGGGTGAAAACTTTTACCCGTCCGCGTGCGTTTACTAAGTTGCGTTTCCGGCAGTTACAGTTTTTGCTTCAGGCCAACGGTTAATATCCCACTTTAGGAGTCGTCGTGAAGTTGAATATCAACGCTCTCTTGTTCCTGCTCGCCCTGCTCATCGTTCCCGCAACCTTCGCCCAAACTCATCGCGCCTCGATTCGCGGCACGGTGGCCGACCCGAACGCGGCCGTCATCGTCGGCGCGACCGTGACGCTCATCAACGAAACGACCAACGAGCGGCGCACGGTCGTCACAAATGGCGAGGGCGAATATTCACTCGCCGCCCTCCCGCCCGCAACCTATCGGATGGAAGTCGGAGCGAGCAACTTCAATAAACAGGAGCGGAAGATCGCGCTCAGAGTTAATCAGGAAGCCCGCCTGAACATCATGCTCGATGTTGGGGTCATCTCCGACAACGACCCCGTCTATGGAGAAACCTCCTTACTCAGACAGGATTCTCCCGCGCTCGGCACGGTCATCGAAGAACGACAACTCACGGAGTTGCCGCTCGACGGCCGCAACTTCCTCGAACTCGCGCTGCTCGCTCCCGGCACCGCGCCCGCCGCGCCCGGTTCGGCCGGTTCCGTGCGCGGCGACTTCGCCTTCAGCGCGAACGGCGCGCGCGAAGATTCCAACAACTTCCTTCTCGACGGCGTCTATAATCTCGACCCGAAACTCAACACTTTCGGCGTGCGCCCGCCCGTGGACGGCATTCAGGAGTTCGAGATTTCGACGAGTTCCTACGATGCCTCGTTCGGCCGCAACGCGGGCGCGCAGGTCAACGTCATCTCGAAAGCCGGATCGAACGCGCTGCACGGCACGCTCTACGAGTTTCATCGTAACGCCGCCTTCGACGCGCGCAACTTCTTCGCGCCCGCCGGCGAGCCAGACCCGAAATACATCCGCAATCAATTCGGCTTCTCTCTCGGCGGCGCGCTCCGGCGCGACCGCACCTTCTTCTTCGGCGACTACGAAGGCACGCGCACCCGCGAAGGCATCACGCGCATCACCAACGTCCCGACGCTCAGAGAGCGCAACGGCGACTTCTCGCAATCGCTCTTTGCGCGTCCCTTCAACCCGTTCACGCAGCAGCCTTTCACCAACGGCGTGATTCCCGTCGAGTTTCAGAATCCCATCGGGCGCGCCATCGCTAATCTCTACCCGCTGCCCAACCGCAACGTGCCTTTCGCCAACTTCGTTTCGTCGCCCACGTCAACCGACCGCAACGATCATTTCGACGTGCGCCTCGACCACCGGTTCAGCGCGAGTTCGACGCTCACCGCGCGCTACAGTTTCGGCGACCGCGACCTGTTCGACCCCTTCACCGGCGCGACCTTCTCGCTCGTGCCCGGCTTCGGCAACTTCGTCCCGCGCCGCAGCCAGAACTTGATGCTCAGTGAGACGCACGTCTTCTCGCCCGCGTTCGTCAACGAGGCGCGCTTCGCTTTCAGCCGCGTCGCCTCCGCCGTCACGTCGGAAGGGCGCGGCGCGAGTCTCAACCGGCAGGTCGGCCTGCCGGAACTCTCCTCGAATGCGCGCGATTTCGGACTCAGTTTCATCACCGTCACCGGCTTCTCGCCCCTCGGCGATGAGTTCAACAACCCGCAGCAAAGCGCGTCGAACGTCTTTCAATTTCTCGACAATGCGACCTACGTGCGCGGCGCGCACCTCGCCAAGTTCGGCTTCGAGTTTCGCGCCTTGCAGCAGAACGCCTTCCGCGACGTGCAATCGCGCGGCTTCCTCAACTTCTCCGATCGCTTTCCCCTGACGGGCAACGCCCTCGCAGACCTCCTGCTCGGCTTCCCCGCCCTCACCGGCGGCGCGCGCCTCGACAATCATCAACACCTGCGCGGCGAAAGCTACGCCCTCTACGTCAACGACAGCTTCCGTCTCACGCCGCGCCTGACCGTCTCCGCCGGCTTGCGCTACGAATACAACTCGCCGCCCGTCGATACCGAAGACCGCGCGAACTTGTACGACCCGGCCACGCGCACCATCTCGCGCGTCGGCACGAACAACGTCCCGCGCAGCGGCTACGAGGCCGACCGCAACAACTTCGCCCCGCGCCTCGGCCTCGCCTACACCCTCAACGAATCCGGCACGACCGTCGTGCGCGGCGGCTACGGAGTCTATTACGATCAACCCGCGCTCGCGCCCGGCGAAGGTCTCTACTTCAACGCGCCCTACTTCGATTTCAACCTCTACTTCTCCCTCCAGGGCTTGCCGCTCACGCTCAACGACCCGTTCCCCCAAAACTTCCCCGTGCCGCTCCCCGACACCGCGCTCGCTTTCCAACGCGACCTGCGCACGGCCTACATGCAGCACTGGAACTTGAGCCTTCAACAACAACTGGGCGCGAGCCGCGTGCTCGAAATCGGCTACGCCGGCTCGAAGGGCACGAAACTTCTGACCGCGCGCGACATCAACCAGCCGCGCCCCTCCTCGCTCCCCTTCGTCTTGCGCCCCGTCGCGCAATTCGACGACATCAACTTGATCGAATCGCGCGGCAAGTCCAACTATCACAGTTTGCAAGTGCGCCTCCAACAACGCCTCACCCGTGGCCTCGCGCTCCTGACCTCCTACACCTACGCGAAATCCATCGACGACGCCTCGAACTTTTTCACCAGCGCGGGCGACCCCAACTTTCCGCAGGACAGCCAGAACCTACGCCTCGAACGCGGCCGCTCCAACTTCGACGTGCGCCATCGCCTCTCCGCGAGCTTCTCCTATGAACTGCCGTTCGGGCGCGGCCGCCGCTTCCTCGGCGACGGCGGACTCGCGACGACCCTGCTCTCCGGCTTCCAGTTCAACGGCATCGTCACGCTGCAATCGGGTCGCCCGTTCACCGTCGCGCTGCTCTCCGACATCGACAACAGCAACACCGGACGCTCCACGCTCGGCTTCGGCGCAAACGACCGCCCGAACGTCGTGGGCGATGCGAACGCGCTCGCGCGCACGCCGGAGCGTTGGTTCAACCCGGCGGCCTTCGTCTTTCCCGCCTTCGGCTCGTTCGGCAACGCCGGGCGCAACATCCTCGACGGCGACGGCTATCAAAACGTCAACGCCTCGCTGCTCAAGAACACGCGGCTCACGGAGCGCGTCAACCTGCAACTGCGCCTCGAAGCCTTCAACCTCTTCAACCATCCGAACTTCAACTTGCCCGACAACTTCCTCGGCTCGCCCACGTTCGGCCAAATTCTCTCGGCGCGCGACCCGCGCCACTTGCAGTTCGGCGCGAAGCTGCTGTTTTAAACTCGCGGGCGTAGTTGTTCGCGCCCGCCCGCGCGCCTAAAATGAAGCGATCCGATTTTCCAGAACCGGGAGGGCACGACGGCGATGGCGAACGACAACGAAGACGACAAGACTCCGGCGGCGGGCAAGGGCAGCGGCTCGCCCGCGAGCAGCACGCCGAACGAGGAAGGGCGCGGCTCCGGCCACGACAGCAGCGGCAGCAAGGAATCCGCCAATTCACGCACGCCGAAGGAGAGCAAGGAGAGCGCGGGCGGCAAGGGCGGCGGGCTGCACTAGCGGCCGGTTGCACTAGCGACGGGCTGCACTAGCGGCGCGCACACCCCGGCATAAGCTCCCACCGCGCGTTGATATTTCGAGAGCCGGACGCACACAAGGACGCCCGCCGATTTTGTTGTAAATCGGCGGGCGTCCTTAGTCTCTATCCGGCTCGGCAGTTTTCCCTATCATCACTCCGCCAGGTTATACGCGGCCATCTCGCTGCCGTTGCGCACGAGCAGGCGGCCGTTCGCCAGCGCGGGCACGTTCCACGTCTTGCCTGAGAGCGCGGCGAACTTCGCCACTTCCGCGTATCCGGCGGGGTCTGCTTTGACGAGAGCGATCTCGCCCGCGTCCGTCGTCACGATCAAATGGTTGCTGGCGAGGAGCACCTGCCCGTAGCCGTAACGCCCGCCCTTCCACTTGCGCTCGCCCGTGGCGAGGTCGAGGCAGGTGAGGATGCCTTCGTCGAGTCCGTAAGCGTGGCCGTTGTGGACGACGGGGCTGTTGAACTTCGTCTTGAGGTTGATGTTCTCCCAGACCGCTTTCGACGTGAAACTCCGCCCGCTCCCCGTGAGTTCGACGACCGCCGCGCCCTTCCCGTAGCCCGCCGAGATGAAGAAACGGTTCGCGCCGACGATGAGCGGCTGCGAGACGTTGATGCCCATCGAAGTGTCCCACAGGTGCGACCAGAGCACCCCGCCGTCCGCCGGGTCGAGGCCGGCGAGGCGGCTCGCCGTGACGACCAAGACCTGACGCTTGCCCGCGAGCGTGACGAGCATCGGCGACGTGTAAGAGGCGCGGTCGTTCAGAGACGACCAGACGCGCGCGCCCGTCATCTTGTTGTAGGCGACGACGCCCTTGCCCCCTGTGCCCCCGGCGAGCACCACCACCTTGTCGTCTACGACGAGCGGCGAGGCCGCCATACCCCACTGGATGTTCGACGCGCCGTTATCCTTCAAGATGTTCTTCGACCAGAGGAGCTTG
>DASVVO010000090.1:0-25789 GCA_036386515.1 Pyrinomonadaceae bacterium | reverse complement strand
TGCCCGTTAAACGTGATGCGCAATTCCTCGCCGCCCACGCGCCCGAGCAAAACAAAGGGGCAGTTTAACTGCTCTGCGATCTCCGCGATGCGGTCTCCCTCCGATTCTTTGAAACTGATAACTATCCGGGACGGAGTTTCGCCGAACAGGTAAGTTGCCGCCGCGTTTTCAGCCGCCCCCGACAAGTCTGACAGGCACAGGTTGAGTTGCGCGCCGATTGACGGGCGGTTCAGAGTAGAGAAACAGCTTTCTGCGAGAGCGACGCTGAGGCCGCCGTCCGAGCAATCGTGCGCGGAACGAAGAAGATTTTCTTCCGCCGCTTGGAGGCAGGTGGATTGCACGGCCTGTTCGAGTTTGAGATCAATCGTGGCAAGGCGTCCCGCTTGGAGCATCTCTGCGGTGGTGCGTCGCCGGATGGTTGCAGCGTATTCGCTGATCGAGAGATCGTCTCGCGTTGTGCCGAGCAGTGCGATGATGTCGCCGTCCGTTTTGAAGCCGGGTTGGATGATGCGGCGCACGTCTTCGATGAGGCCGACCATGCCGATGACGGGCGTGGGCAGGATGCCGCGCCCTTCCGTCTCGTTGTAGAAGGAGACGTTGCCGGAGATAACGGGCGTGTCGAAGGCGCGGCAGGCTTCGGCCATGCCGTCAATCGTCTCAGAGAAAGCCCACATCACTTCGGGGCGTTCGGGCGAAGGGAAGTTGAGACAGTTGGTGACGGCGATAGGCCGTGCGCCGACGCACACGACGTTGCGCGCGGCTTCGGCGACGATCTGGCGTGCGCCTTCGCGCGGGTCGGCGGCCGAATAACGACCGTTGCCGTCGAGACACATGGCGAGCGCGCGGCGCGTCTCCTTGATACGCACGATGGCGGCGTCCGCGCCCGGCAAGACCGCCGTGTTCGTCCGCACCATGTGATCGTACTGGCGATAGACCCACTCCTTCGAAGCGAGGTTCGGCGCAGCGAGCAACTTCAACAGCGACTCGTTATGATCTTCGTCGAACGCCGAGACGCTCGCCTTCGTCGCGGAGAGAATCGAATCGAGTTCCTCAGAGCTTTCAATCGTCTCATCGAGCGTCGGAGTCTGAGGAGCAGTCGCGGGGATGTCGTCGCCGTCAATGTCAACGGAAGTGGACCAACGGTGCTTCGCCGTGCTCGCGTCGCTCTCTTCAATAGCTTCGGGCGCGCGCATCGGGCGTTCGTAGACGGGCGCTTCATCTGTCAGAAACCCGACGGGGATGTCTGCGACCGTGCCTTCGTGGTGCATGATCTGGACGTGTCCCGTGTCCGTCACGCGACCGATCACGACGGCGTCGAGTTCCCAGTGTTTGAAGATGTCCATCACCTGCCGCTCGCGCCCTTTGTGCGCGACGATGAGCATGCGCTCCTGCGATTCCGAGAGCATGATCTCGTAGGCAGACATGCCCTGTTCGCGTTGCGGCACGAGCGTCAGATCAATTTCCAGACCCGTTCCGGCGCGCGCCGCCATCTCGCACGAAGAGGACGTCAGACCTGCCGCGCCCATGTCCTGAATCCCCGCGACCGCGCCGCTGCGCATCGCTTCGAGGCACGCTTCGAGCAGAAGTTTTTCGAGGAACGGGTCGCCCACCTGCACGGTCGGGCGTTTCTCCAGAGCCTCGTCGTCAAACTCGGCGGAGGCCATCGTCGCGCCGTGGATGCCGTCGCGCCCCGTCTTCGCACCGACGTACAGGACGGGATTGCCCACCCCGACGGCGCGCCCGTAGAAGATTTGATCGCGGCGCACGAGGCCGAGCGCGAAGGCGTTGACGAGCGGGTTCAGCGCGTAAGCGTCGTCGAAAGAGACTTCGCCGCCGATGGTCGGCACGCCGAAGGCGTTCCCGTAGTGCGCGATTCCGGCGACCACTCCGGCGACGAGGGCGCGGTTGCGCCGACCGTTGGGTTCATTGTCGAGCGTGCCGAAGCGGATGCTGTTCATGGCGGCGATGGGGCGCGCGCCCATCGTGAAGATGTCGCGCAGGATGCCGCCGACGCCGGTCGCCGCGCCCTGAAACGGCTCGATGAAAGAGGGATGATTGTGCGACTCCACTTTGAAGGCCGCGCACCAGCCGTCGCCCACGTCAACCACGCCCGCGTTCTCGCCCGGCGGCACGACGACGCGCTCGTTTCTCGTCGGCAGCCGCTTCAGATGCACGCGCGAGGATTTATAGGAACAGTGCTCCGACCACATCACCGAAAAAATTCCGAGTTCGACGAACGTCGGCTCGCGCCCCATCAACTCCAGGATGCGCGCATATTCTTTCTCCGTCAGGTTGTGTGCGGAGACGACTTCAGGCGTGATTTGATTCATAACTCAAGAGGCGAGCGACAAGCGACGAGCGACGGATTGTAAGAGGCGGCGGCCGTTTCGCACATCGCCCGTCATTCATTACCGATCACTTTGTTGATTGCTTCGCGTAGCTCCGCAGGGTTGATGATGCCGAAGTGTTTGTAGGCGAGTTTGCCTTGCCGGTCGAAGATGAAAGTGGCGGGCAGTTCGCCGCCCCACGCCGGGTCAACCTGCGCGATGGCCGCTTCCGTGTCGGCCGCGTTCAACAGGTAGGCGGGCATCGCCGCAGCGCGCATCTCGCGCAGGAAGCCGGGCACGGCCGTCTTGATGTCCGACACGTCGTCGGCCGAGACGAGGGCAAACTCCAGCCCGCGCCCGCGATACTCCGCCTCGATCTTGACGAGGTCGGGAAACTCCTTGCGGCAGGGAACGCACCACGTCGCCCAGAAGTTCAAGAGCAGCGGCCGCGCCGCCTGCGCGTCGCCGCGTTGCAACAGACGCTTGAGAGCGTCGGCGTCAAGTTCCGTCACGGGCGCGAGCGCGGCCGTGACGGATTCCCGCGCGCCGTCGCGTTTCCCGGCCGGGACGCTCTTGCCGCGCCGCCCCGCCGCGCGCGCCTTGCGCTGCTGCTGCGCGCCGCTCCCGGCCTGGCGGCGGCTGCTCCCGTCAATGGCACGCGCGTCGTGCGCCGCGCGCGGGCGCGCCGTCGAGTCGAACGCGCCCGCGCCGGAGAGCGCGAGCATGAGGGCTAAAGCGAGTTTCTTCTTCATCATGTCGGTTAGAAAAGAGAGGCAAGATTAACAGCGGCGATAAAGCAGTGACAAGCGACGAAGTAGCGAATCGTCAATCGTCAATCGTGGATAGACTAAAAGCCGCGAATCATGAATCGTGAATCGTAAATGGATTCAAGCCGGTTCTTCCGGGTCACGATTCACGATTAACTTTTTCCAGCGTGAACTGCCAGAGCATGCGGTCTTCCCGCGAGTCGTAGCGGTGCGTGGCGTCGGCGACGCGCCAGTAGCCCATGTGTTGCCAGCGTCCGACGGCGAGTTTGTTGAAGAGGGGCACGGCGTGGCCGCTGTCGATGGCCGCGAGGAGCGCGCGGTTGGCGGGCGTCAGGTGTTGGTCGCCGCGCCGCCCCGCGCCGGTGTAGCGGATGCGTTGGCCGCTCGCGTCCGCGTGCGCGTCCGGGTAGCAGGGATTGATGCGGCCGAAGTCGGTCAGCAGCGAGACGAGACGCCCGTCGCGTTGATAGACGCCGTTGCGGATGCGATGCGTGCGCTGCACTTCCGCCCAGGTGAGAATTTCATCCGCCGACCCGGCCTCAATCATTGCAAACTTCAACCCCATGAAATTAGACCATGAACGTGGAATGATGAAGGGGCAGGCAGCGGTCAGTTGTCAGTCGTCAGTTGTCAGTTGCATGTGCCTATCACGCAAGTTACTAAAGATGGTTTTGAACAACTGACCACGGACAACTGACTACTGACCACCGTCCATTAGTTCTGCGCCTGGATGAGGGCGACGGCCTGGTGCAATTCCGCCAAGGTGCTGACGGGGCCGTGGACGCCGACGACGCGTTCGACGTTGAGGCCGGACTTCTTGAGCCACGCGGCGAAGTGCGCGGTGGTGGCGTTGCCGGGCGCGATGTGCCCGTCTTCGGGACGATTCAGGAGGTCGCCCTGAAAGATGATCTTCTCTTTCGGCAAATAGGCGACGATCATCTCGTCCATGTGCGGCCCCGAGCCGATGTCGTAAAGCTCCACGGTCTGCGCGCCGTCGGTGAAGACGCGTTTGCCGTTGTGCAAAGTTTCGAGCGAGAGCGAGCGGGGCGAGCGCATGAGCGTGTCGGGGTTGAGGGTGAAGTTGCGCGCGGCGGCGACGCGCTCGAAGAAGGGGCGCAGGCCGGGCGTCGTGATGATCGTCGCGCCCTCTGCGATGTAGGTGCGGACGCCGCCGGCGTGGTCGTCGTGGTGATGCGTGACGGCCGCGTACTTGATGGGCTTGCCCGGCATCAGTTCTTTCACCCGCCCGATCACTTCGCGCGAGGTGTTGTCGCCGCCGGGCGTCTCGACGACCATGACGTGATCCGTGAAGCCGACGGCGAGCACGTTGTAGCCGCCCGCGCGAATCATGTAGACGTTCTCCGCAAGTTTGTTGACGGGAGGGGCTTCGACCGGCGCGGTGGCCGCGGCGGGCGGCGCGGCGAAGCCCGCGGGCGCTTTGAACTGCTCGTCGCCGTAAGTCTTGTTGAAGGCCACTTCGACGTAGGGAATTTCTTCCACCACCTCGCCCATGATCCGCGTGACGCGCGCGGTCGGCACTTGAAATCGTTCGACGGCGCGATGGCCGGGAAAGATGATCTCCTGCGTCGAGTCGCCGAAGTAAGGGTCGCTCCCGAGCAGTTCAAACTTCGAGACGAGGTGCGTCTTCGCGTCCAGGTAGATGGTGATCTGCATGCCTTCCTCGCTGGCATAAGTGATCACATCGTGCGGGCGGTGGTCGAAGTTCGCGCGACCGAGGGAACGCACCTGCACGGCGCGTTCGTGCGCGCTGATGAGCAAATTCTGCGGCAGCCAGCGCAGGCGTCCGCGCAAGACTTGGGGCGGGATGGCTTGCGTGGAATTAACGCGCCGTTCAAGGAAGGTGACGCGCGCCGCGTCTTTGCCGTTCGTCATCAAGCCCCAATGCCAGTTGAAGCCGCCGGGGTAGCTGCCTTTGTTGTCGTGATAAAGTCGCCCGCGCCGCGGTTCAAGGATGAGCGTGCCGCCGAGAGGCGTGCGCTCGTAGGGCGCGTCGGCGCGTCGGCTCTGGTTGCGGTGGACGGTGTGGCCTTCGTGGCGGATGGTGAAATTTTCAATCGTGCGCAGGGCGTCGAGTCCGCCATAGGCGGCGAGGCCGGCGTCGAGCACGCGCCGCGCCTCGCGATACGATTGTTCGGAAGCCGTCAACTCCCTGGTTTGACCGAACGACGACGACGGCGATGCCGCGAGCGCGATGAAGAGTGCGAGACGAAACGCGATTTTCGAGGTACGCATCAACGAGTTTTCTCCTGGTGGTGTGATCACGACCGGCGGGAGACAAAACGTGCCTTGCCGTGTTGACAACTAAATACTGGCAAGGCGGCGCGGAAGTTCCTGAAAATATTCTTAAGCGGCGGCGGCCGCCAGCGTGGCGGCGAGCGAGTGGAAGAGGCCGCGCCCGTCGGAGGAGCCGAGCATATCTTCGCAGGCGCGCTCCGGGTGCGGCATCATCCCGATGACGTTGCGCGCGCGGTTGCAGATGCCCGCGATGTTGTCGCGCGCGCCGTTGGGGTTGGCCGCGCTCGTCGCGTGCCCTTCGGGGTCGCAGTAGCGGAAGATGATGCGGTTTTCGCTTTGGAGTTCCGCGAGCGTCTCGTCGTCGCACACGTAGTTGCCTTCGGCGTGCGCGACGGGCAGGCTCAAAATCTGCCCGCGCTTGAGTTCGTTCGTGAAGGGCGTGTCGGCGCGCTCCACGCGGACGTGGACGTGTCGGCAGACGAAGTGCAGGTCGCGGTTGCGGATGAGCGCGCCGGGGAGCAGCCCCGCTTCGCACAAAATTTGAAAGCCGTTGCAGATGCCGAGCACGAGTCCGCCGCGCGCCGCGAACTCGCGCACGCTCGACATGACGGGCGAGAACGAGGCGAGCGCGCCCGCGCGCAGGTAGTCGCCGTAGGAGAAGCCGCCGGGAATGATCAGCGCGTCGTACTCCGAGAGGTCGATTTCGCGGTGCCAGATGAAAGAGACCGGCTGGCCGACGTGCTTCGAGATGACGTGGTAAGCGTCGTGGTCGCAGTTCGAGCCGGGGAAAACGATAACGCCGAATTTCATCCTTCTATCTCCACGCGATAATCTTCGATGACCGGGTTCGCCAAGACCTCGCGCGCCATCCGCTCGGCCGTCTCGCGGGCGCGTGCGGCATCGAGCGATTCGTCGAGAGCGATCTCGAAATACTTGCCCTGCCGCACGTCGGCGATGCCGCCGTAGCCCATCAGGCCGACCGAGTTGCGGATGGCCTTGCCCTGCGGGTCGAGCACGCCCGATTTCAATGTGACATAAACTTTTGCTTTCACAACTCTCCTTAAAACCGCCGGTCGCCAGTTGTCCGTCGTCCGTTGTTTGTGCCTGACAGCGTTGCTGTTGAAATGTAGTTTACAACCGACGACGGACAACGGACTACTGACCATCAACGAATACGCGGGCGAAAACTTTATCGACGTTGCGCAGGTAAGTGTCGAGCGCGAAGGCGCGTTCGATCTGTTCGCGCGAGAGATGCGCGGTGATGTCGGCGTCGGCGAGGACGCGCGTGCGAAAGTCGCCGCCTTCGTCCCAAGTCTTCATGGCGTTGCGCTGCGCCCACTCGTAGGCTTGTTCGCGCGAGATGCCGGCTTGCGTGAGGGCGAGCAGGAGTTGGCCGCTGAAGACGAGGCCGCGCGTGGCGTTCAGGTTTTCGAGCATGCGCGCCGGGTAGACGACGAGCGTGTCGATGAGCGACGCTGCACGGGCGAGCATGTAGTCGAGCGTGATGCTCGCGTCGGGGAGAATGACGCGCTCGGCCGACGAGTGGGAGATGTCGCGCTCGTGCCAGAGGGCGACGGATTCCAGACCGGCCACCGCGTAGCCGCGCACCACGCGCGCCAGGCCGCAAATGCGCTCCGAGAGGATCGGGTTGCGCTTGTGCGGCATGGCCGAAGAGCCTTTCTGCCCGCGCTTGAAACGCTCCTCGGCCTCGCGCACCTCGGTGCGCTGCCAGTGGCGAATCTGCAAAGCGAACTTGTCGAGCGAAGAGGCGATGAGGGCGAGCGTCGAGAGATATTCGGCGTAGTTGTCGCGCTGGATGATCTGCGTGGAGACGGGCGCGGCCTGGAGGCCGAGACGGGCGCAGACGCGCTCCTCGACTTCCGGGTCGAGATGCGCGAACGCGCCGACCGCGCCGCTGATCTTGCCGACGGCGACGCCAGCGCGCGCCCGCACGAGCCGCGCGCGGTTGCGCCGCATCTCGTCGAACCAGAGCGCGAAGGTGAGGCCGAAGGAGGTCGGCTCGGCATGGACGCCGTGCGTGCGCCCGATCTGCGGCGTGTCTTTGAACTCGACGGCGCGACGCCGCAGGACGGCGAGCAGCGCGTCGATTCTCGTGAGCAGCAGGTCGCAGGCGTCGCGCAGTTGGAGCGCGTTGGCCGTGTCCACCACGTCGGAAGAGGTCAGGCCGTAATGCACGAAGCGCGCGGCCTCGCCGATGTTCTCGGCGAGCGCGGTGGTGAAGGCGATCACGTCGTGGTCGGTGGTGCGCTCGATCTCGTTGATGCGTGCGACGGTGAAAGACGCGCGCGCCTTGATCTCCGCGAGCGCGTCCGACGGGATCGTGCCCATCTCGGCGTGGACTTCGCAGACGGCCAACTCCACGTCGAGCCACTTCTGAAACTTCGTCGCCTCTGACCAGAGCGCGCCCATTTCGGGCAATGTGTAGCGTGGGATCATTGGATTTCAAGTTTCAGATTTCAAGTTTCGGGACTGAGGTTAGAGGTTCTTCCGTTCTTAACTTAAACCTGAAACCTGAAACTTGAAACCTATCTCAAAGCGTTCGAGTTCACCGCGTAACGCGCGAGCCGCCAGCGGCCCTGGCGTTCGACGAGGGTGAAAGTTTCAATGGCGTCGGCGCGCTCGAACTTGGTGTTGTAGCCGACGACGAGCGTGCGGCCTGAGGGCTGCGCGTCGTTGCCCGCGGCGCGTTCCTGCGCGCTCAGTTGGGCGCGGCTGAGGACGCCGCCGAGAGCGTTGCGGAGGCGTTCGAGATTCGCGCGGCTCTCGTCGGCGCGCGCCGTCTGCCGCCACTCGTCCGCCGCTTCCGCGTAAATCTTGTCGTAATCGCCCTGCGACAAATCGTAGGTCAGGCCGTCGATTGCGGCCTGCGCCCCGGCGGGCAGCCCGCTCTGCTTCTGGCTGACGCCGCAGCCCGCCGCCGCCGCGAACACGAGAGACAGCAACAGCAACGCTCCGGGCGCGACGAAACGCGCGTTCATAACTCGATCCACGGGGTCGGCTCTTTGGGGAACGAGAGCGTGATCCTGGTGTCGGTGGAAAAGAGCGAGCCGCGTTCCTGCAAGGCCACTTCGGCCGAGAGCTTGGCGACGTAAGGATTGTTGGCGCGCTGCGAGAGGTGCGCGAGAACGATGTGTTCCGCGCCGCCGTCGTAGTCGTCGCGCAACCAGAGGGCGATGTCCTCGTTCGAGAGATGCCCGGTGCGCGACAGGATTCGCTGCTTCAACTCCCACGGGTAGACGCTGCACGCCTTGAGCATGTCGCGGCTGTGATTCGACTCGATGATGACGGCGGCGCAGCCGCGCAGACGCTCGTTGATGAGCGTGGTGATGTGGCCGAAGTCCATCAGCGTGGCGACGCAGACGCCGTCGTGTCGCGCGGTGAAGCCGAAGTTGTCGGCCGCATCGTGCGGGATGGTGAAGGGGTGAAAGTCTATTTCGCCGATGCGGAAGTCGTGGCTGGAAGAGATTTCCACGGTGCGGTCGCGCAGCACGTCGGCGCGCTTGCGCGGTTCGTCGCGCGACACCGCGCCTTCACGGTCGCCGATGTAGGCCTCGCGCGTCTCACCGGAAATATAGACGGGGCAGGAGAGAGTTTTCAGGAGCACACGCAGGCCGCCCGCGTGGTCGCCGTGCTCGTGCGTGATGATCACGCCGTCGAGCGAGGCCGCGTCGCAACCGACGAGCGCGAGACGGCGCACGATCTCACGCGCGCTCATCCCCGCATCCACGAGCACGCTCGTGCGCCCCGCGCAAATCAGCACGGCATTTCCGGACGAGCCACTTCCGAGGACGGTAAACTTCATAAATCAAGTGACAGGTGACGGGTGACAGGTGACGGGAAGAAACAAGAGTTTGAGCTTGTCACCTGTCACCCGTCACCTATCACGGTCTTTATATTTCCAGCCGCGAGCGTTCCACTCTGAAGCCGTTGAGGTTGCCGAGCGCGCCGAGGGCGAGCGTGCCGGAGGTGAAGCGGGCGCGGGCGACGCGCTGCATGTCTTCGGGCGTGACGGCTTCGAGGCGCGCGATGATCTCGTCGGGCGAGATGCGGCGGCCGTGCGTGATCTCCTGGCGTGCGAGCGAACCGGCGCGCGCGCTCGTCGATTCGAGGCCGAGCAGGATCGAGGCGACGGCTTGATCCTTCGCCAGTTGCAGTTCGTCGTCGCCGATGGGTTCGCGCACGGCGCGGCGCAGTTCGCCGAGGGCGAGGTCGAGCACCTCGTCGAGTTGCGCGGGCGAGGTGCCGGCGTAGATTTGAAAGACACCGGCGTCGGTGAAGCCGCTCGCCGCCGCGCCGACCGAGTAGGCGAGGCCGCGTTCTTCGCGCACCGACTGCCAGAGGCGGCTCGAAGTGCCGCCGCCGATCACGGAGCCGAGTAGGGAGGCCGCATAGCGGTCTTCGTCGCGGGCGGAAGGCCAGGGGGCGGCGAGAATCAGGTGCGCCTGTTCGAGTTCGCGTTTGCGCTGGAGCAGGATGGGCGCGGCGGGGCGGGGCGCGTCCGCGTTCGGTTCCGCCAGGGATGAATGCTGTAGGGAAGACTGTGTTGAATGATCCGGCGCGTGCGGGTCGTTCGTCGGGCGGCAGGCGGCGAAGGCGCGTTCGGCCAGTTCGACGAGTTCGGCGTGGACGACCTGCCCGGCCGCGGCGATCACGAAGTTGCGCGGGCTGTAGGCGGCGCGGTGAAACTCCAGAGTGCGCGCGCGGTCGAAGGAGGAGACGGTTTCCGGCGTGCCTTCGATGGGACGGCCGAGCGCGTGGTCGGGGAAATAGGCGGCGTGGAAGAGTTCGCCGAGAAATTCTTCGGGCGAGTCTTCCACCATCTTCATCTCTTCGATGATGACTTTCTGCTCGCGTTCGAGTTCCCGCTCGTCGAAGCGCGGGCTGAGCAGCATGTCGGAGAGCAGGTCGAAGGCTTGCCCGACGGCGCGATCCACCACTTTGAGCGCGAAGCCGGTGATCTCGTGCGAGGTGTAGGCGTCGAAATTGCCGCCGAGGCGGTCGCTCTCCACCGCGATGTCCATGACGCTGCGCCGCTCCGTGCCTTTGAAGACGGCGTGTTCGATGAAGTGGCAAATGCCGTTGAAATCGGGCGTTTCGTGGCGCGAGCCGCGCTTGATCCAGATGCCGACGGTGGCCGAGCGCAAGCCCGGCATGTGCTCGGTCAGGACGGTCGCGCCGTTGGAAAGTTTGGTTGAGAGTATTGCTTCGTTCATTAACAATTGAACTTAGATGCGAAAAAATTTGACGGGTTGGTGATCACTTTTGCAGTAAGGAGCATCGTAGCATGCGAACGAGAATCGGGGCAAACACCTGCCGGAGACGTGTCGGCCGGGGGCAAACCGCCTGCTTGACAGGGTTTGCCGGTTGACGGAAAATAGCCACCTTCGCGCTCAAGCGGGTTTCGGCCGGTGTCGGGCACTAAGCGGCTCGTGCGGCGTTTATGGCTTCGCGATTTCGACCGTGCTGCTTTTTTCAGTCTCCCGTGCCGCTCCGTCCAGTGTACAAAAGATATAGACGCTTGAGGGCGCGCTCCTGAACGTGCAGACGAAGGATGCGCCCGGAGGTTTTGGTGCGATGAGAAAAACTTATTCGCGCATGAGTTTGACGCTCCTGTTCGCGCTGTTCCTGATTGTGGAGGCGGTGACCGCCCTCGCAACTCCGGCGGCGGGAGCGGCGGCGGTTCGCGGAAGCAAACTCGGAATCGTCAGCGGCTCCGTGCGCGACCACAAAGGCCGGCCGCTCGGGGGCGCGCTCGTGCAGCTATTGCGCGACGGCGCGAACCACGTCACCAAACAGACGCGCACCGCCGCCGACGGCACGTTCACCGCACGCATCGCGCCCGGCCGCTACCTCCTGACCGCGCTCGCCGAAGGCTTCAACGCCACCACCTTCAACGCCGTTCAGGTCAACCCGTCCGACGAACTCGTCTATCGCTTCAATCTCGAACCGCTCGGCCAGGGGCGCACCATGCCCGAACGCCGGAACGACCGCCACGACCCGAAATGGCGTCTGCGCTCGTCGCATAATCGCCGCTCGATCCTACAGAACAACGAAGGCGCGGATGCGACCGTCGCCGCGGTTGAAGCGGCGGCCGACGAAGAGGCGGAAGCGGCGACCGGCGAAGAGGCCGGAGCAAACGACGCGGGCAATTGGACGGGCGACCGTCGCCACGCGCACGGCGTGGTGGAAACTTACACCGCCGCCTCGGCCGACCCCGATGCGCCCGTCTACGCGGGCACGAATTTCGCCGTCTCCGTGCCGGCGGCCGAGGGGCTTAATTTGATCTTCGCCGGCCAACTCGCCTCCAACGGGTTGGCGCGTCTGGAAACCACCGGCCGCTTCCGCGCGGGCACGCGCCACCTGTTCAGCGCAACCGTCGGCGGCGCGAACCTGCCGCTCGCCTTCAACTCCGCGGCCGATTCCGCGGAGCCGCGCTCGCTCAAACAAGTTTCCGTGCGCGCCGTTGACGAATGGGTCGTGCGCGAGGGCGTGGTGGTCGTGCTCGGTCTGGATTATTCGCGCTTCACGGGCGCGCAAGGTTCCGCGACGTTCAGCCCGCGCCTCGGCTTTCAGTTTGAGACGGACGCGCGCACGCGCCTGCGCTTCGGCTACGCGCCGGGCGGCGTGAACTCGCAGCCGCAATCGGTGGCGCGCTTTGAAGACGGCGCCATCGTCTTTCCCGAAATGGCCGCGCAGCCGGTTGCGTTCGTTGACGGGCGCGCGCTTCTTGAGCGCAGCCGACGCCTGGAGTTCGGCGTCGAGCGCGTGTTGGACAACAGTTCGAGTCTTGAGGCGACGGCCTTCTTCGACACCACGGACGGGCGCGGCGTCGGGTTGATGAACCTGCCGCTCGCCGCGTTTGACGGCGAACCCGCGACGGAACTCCTGAGCGTCGCCAACCAGCAGGGCGCGGCGCGCGGCTTGAGAGTCGTCTATGCGCGACGCCTCAACAGTTACCTGAAAACTTCCGCCGGTTACTCGTTCGGGCGCGGGCAGCAACTTGCGCCGGGGTTCTCCGCCGCCGCCGCATCGTCGCCCGGCGAACTCTTCCGCAACGGTTTCTTCCAGACCGTCGCCGCGCAGGTCGAGTCGAGTTTCGACACGGGCACGGACGTACGCACGGTGCTGCGCTTCTCGCCGCGCGCCGCCGTCTTCGCCATCGATCCTTTCGCCGGTCGCGTGGCGGTCTTCGATCCCAGTTTGAGCATCCTCGTCACGCAGGACTTGCCGACCTTCGGCCTGCCCCTGCAAGCCGAGGCCGTGCTCGACGCGCGCAACTTGCTCGACATGCAAACGAGCGTCGAAGACGGCGACACCATCACCACCCTGAGCGCGCACCGCCGCTCGGTGCGCGGGGGAATTTCAGTCCGCTTCTAAATCCGAAAGTAGGCCGGGCAGTATGTAGGCAAAAGCGCACAGGCGTGAAATTTTTTCGCCCGTCAGCTTTTGCCTTTTCTTTTGTCGCGCGCCGCTCCCGTTGTCTCGCGCTCCGCGGTAAAAGCCGGGAAAGTCTACTTTTTTCCGAAAACTTGGATAAATGCAAAAAGTTGGATTTAAGTTCGTCCGACTTCACAGAACAAAGCGGACGCCGGGTTTAGCGTCCGGCGACGGAAATCAGCTTTTGCATGAGCGATGCGACGCCGGTGCGGGCGGCTCGCGTGCGGGTGACGGAAGCGGCTTTGATCCGTCGTCCGACTGGAACATCAATTGCCTTTGTTTTGTCGGTTTAGGGTGTGAAAGGAGCGAAGGCGCGAGATGAAATCGGTGCTGACAACGCGGGCGTGGGTGCTGCTGATAGCGGCCTCTCTCCTCGTCGCCGCCGGCACGCTCAATTTCGCGCAACGCCTGACCCGCACGCCGCCGCCCACCGACGGCGTCGCCTGGGAGCAGACGGACAAAGGCATCTACGCCCGCGCCGTCGCCCCGAACTCGGCGGCCAGCCGCGCCGGTATCCTCGGCATCGTGGCGGGCGACCGTCTCATCGCCATGAGCAACGACGAGGAGCACAACGACCCCATCGTCGCCACCGAGGACATCCCCAAGTATCTGGAAGACGCCGCCCACACCGGCCAACGCCTCGGCTACATCATCCAACGCCCCACGGCCGAAGGCGGCACGCGCGAGTACTACGTCTATCTCGACAACCTGCAACCGATCCCCAATCGCACCACGCGCGACTACTACATCAACTTCATCGGCATCGTCTACCTGCTCGTCGGCCTCTTCGTCCTGTTCAAGCAGGGCGGCCGCGCGCCCTTCGTCATCCATTTCACGACGCTCTGCCTCGCCGCCTTCGTCCTGCATTTCTACAAGCCCGTCGGCTTTTATGAAGACTTAGACCTCGCCGTCTCTTTCCTCGACGATGCGGCCTACGTTCTCTTCGCGCCGCTCTTTCTCCACTTCTGCGCCGTCTATCCCGTGCGCCGCCGCCTCTCCGAGGGCAAACGCTGGCTCGCGCCCCTGCTCTACGCGCCCGCCGTCGCGCTCGTGCTGCTGACGACGCTCGTTGACTTCACGCCCTCCTCGCGCCTCAACTTCTCCGATGCCTTCATCGGCAATCTCTACAAGGCCGAGTTCGCGCATTTCTGGCTCGCGCTCGTCGGCGGTGCGACGCTGCTCGTCAGGCGTTTCTGGAAGAGCAAGGTGGCGGTCGTCCGGCAACAGTTGAAGTGGGTCGTGTGGGGATCGGTCTTGGCCGTGACGCCGTTCACGCTGCTCTATGCCGTCGGCTATCTCTTCGGCGATATGCCCGCGGCGGCGGCCACGACGGGCGCGGGCGCGGAGCGTTGGCTGCTCGACGCGGCCGTGCTGCCGCTCATTTTGATCCCGCTCACCTTCGGCAACTCCGTCGTGCGCTATCGCCTGATGGACGTTGACGTGGTGGTGCGCCGCGCCGCCGTCTACGCGCTGACGACGCTCGCCATCGCCCTCATGATCGGCGTCGTCGTCTACGTGGCGGGTCTCTACGCGTTCGGCGGCGAGGTGATGACGCCGGGCGTGATCACCCTGCGCGTGATCATCGCCGTGCTCGCCATGACCGTGATCGTGATGATGGCCGCGCCCATCAAAAACTTCTTGCAGGAGCAGACCGACCGCCTCTTCTACGGCGAACGCTACGACCTGCGCAACGGCCTCCTGGATTTCGGGCGCACCCTCTCCGCAACCACGACGCTTGAGCCTTTGCTCGACGCGCTCGTCGGCCGCCTCGAACAGGTTCTCGGCGTCGCGCGCGTGGCGATCTTCATCGAAGACGCGCGGGCGGCTTCAGGCTATCGCGTGGCGCGTTCGGTCGGGCTGTCGGCGGAGGTGCTGGTGCCGCAGGATTTCCGCGAGATGATCCGCGTGCGCTCGGCCGAGGCCGGCATCGTGCGCGCCGACGACATCGATCTCCAACCGGAGACGAGCGGCTTCGTGCGTCGCGCGCTGCATTACTACGTGCCGTGCGTCGTGCGCGGGCGCATGGTGGCCGTCATCGGTTTGGGACGTTCCACGGGCGGCGCGCTCCTGTCTTCGGAGGATTTGGAAATCCTGCGCACCATCTCCGGTTATGTCGCCGTCGCCATCGAGAACAGCCTGCTCTATCAGGAGCAGACCGAGCGCGCCGCCGAACTCGAACTGCTCAAGGAGTTCAACGAGTCCATCGTCGAATCGATCAACGTCGGGCTGCTGGCCGTGGATTCCACGGGGCGCATCACGGGCTGCAACACCGCGCTCGAAGAGTTGCTCGGCGTGCGACGCGACGAGGCGGTCGGGGCGCGCGTCGAAGATTTATTCGCCGAGGATTTCGCCGAAACGCTGCAACAGGCGCTCGGCGCGGGCGGCTGGGAACTGGCCTCCCTGCGCCACATTTACAAACTCCACACGGCCACGCGCGATGCGCGTTCGCTGATTCTCAACATCGCCTTCGCCCCCTTGCGCCGCACCGAGATCGCCGCGCACACGGGCGCGCTCGTCGTCCTCGAAGACGTAACGGCGCGGGTGCGTCTGGAAGAACAGTTGCAGCAGCGCGAAAAACTCTCCAGCATCGGCCTCCTGGCGGCGGGCGTCGCGCACGAAATCAACACGCCGCTCACGGGCGTTTCGAGCTACACGCAGATGCTCCTCGGCATGCTTCCCAACGGCGACCCGAAGCATAAACTGTTGGAGAAGATTCACCGCCAGACCGAACGCGCCACCGGCATCGTCAACAACCTGCTCAACTTCTCGCGCACCGGCACCGTCACGGAGTTTGACGAGGTGGACGCGAACCGCGTGCTCGACGACACGCTGCAACTCCTGGAGCCGCAACTGCGCCAGAGCCAAATCGAGATCGTGCGCGATTACGACCACGCGCTTCCGGCCGTCTACGGCAACGGCGGCAAACTCCAACAGGTCTTCACCAACCTGATCCTGAACGCGCGCGACGCCATCCCCGACGGCGGCCGCATCAAGCTCTCGACCGCCACGGAAGACGGCGAATCGGTCATCATCCACGTGACCGACAACGGCATCGGCATCGCGCCCGAAAACGTGGCGCGCATCTACGACCCGTTCTTCACGACGAAGGGCGTCGGGCGCGGCACGGGTCTCGGCCTCGCCGTCTCATACGGCATCGTGCAGGAACACTCCGGCCACATCGCCGTCAACAGCGCGCCCGGTCGCGGCACGACCTTTCGCATCACGCTGCCCACCGCGCAGGGACGCGCACACCTTCAGGCCGCCAGCGATTAATCATTGGGGGAAAGGGAAAGGGGTAAAGGGTAAAGGGTAAAGGGTAAAGATGAAGACCCGACCCCTCGCGCCGCATCTTCGTCTTTCCCTATCTTCCTCTTTCTTTCCCCCCTTCCCCTTTCCCCTTTCCCCTTCTTGTTGTAATCTCGCAGCCGTTCGATCCTACAACCAGAGGCCGTAGGTTTTTACTTCATGGCACACAAGATAAGTCGCAGGTTGCAAGCGGTGAGGGCAGGCGTGCGCGCGTTGGCGGCGACGACGACGAAGGCGTGCCTGTGCGCCGCCGCGTTGTCGTTGCTCATCGCGTCGAACGTTTCGCTGGCGCGCACCGGGAGCGGCGCGGGCGGCGTCGGTTCCGGCGCGCCGGTTGACGGTAAGACTCTCATCGTGCGCTTGCGTTCGTTTGCGCCGCGCGCGAGCGGGCGGCTGGAAGTTGAGCCGACGACGGGCGGCGGGCGCGTGCGCCTGACGGCTCTGAATCTGCCGTCGCCGCAGAGTCTTGCGCCGAAGGCGCGCACGTTCGTCGCGTGGGCGAGCGGCGGCCGCATACTCCGTCTCGGCGAGTTGCGGCGCGGCGCGGGCGGGGGCGGTTCGCTCGTCTTCCCGCACCCGGCGGAGTTCGCGCGCTACAGTCTGATCGTGACGGCCGAACGGGACGCACGCGCCGAACGCCCGACGGGCGCGCCCGTCTTCTCCACGCGCGCCAACGAAGTGGCCGCGCTCTTTCCTGACCCACCGGCCGCCGGCGGCGATGATAGCGCGCGCGCGGCCGCCGCCCGCCGCGAGAGACGCGCGACGACCGCGCGCCCCGCTTCGCCCACGCCCGCACCGGCGCGCCGCACGACGAACGCCGTTGCCGCTACTACTACCGCGCCCGGCGAGACGAATACGCCGCCGCGCGCCGCCTCCGCCACCAACACCAACGCGCTGAGAACCAGAGGCGGCGGGAGCGGCGCGGCGGGCGAGCTTTTCACCAGCGTTGACGAGGCGATTGAGAGCGACGCGGCGGCGCGCACGCTCGTGCTCGTCGGCGACCGGGGCGCGCGTCGGGCGCGCGGGACGGCGCGCGTCGCCACGCGTGCCGACGGCACGGCTTACGTCCGCGTGCGCTTCCGCCGCGTGCCGCCGCCTTCGCGCTTCGGCCGTGGCCGCCGCTACGCGATGTGGGCGTTGAACCCCGAAGACCTCGGCACGACTTACATGGGCACGCTCCCCGCGCGCGACCTCAATCGCCGCCCGACCTATGCACGCACCGCCGGAGTCAACTCAAACAAGTTCCGCCTGCTCGTCACCGCCGAACGCCGCACCCCCGCCCCCCGCCCCAGAGGCCGCCGCGTGCTGATGACCTTCAAAGGCCGGAGAAGAAGGTAATAAGTGAAGAAGGTAATAAGTGATGGGTGATAGGTGATAAGTTGAAGACACGTCTGTCTTGTTTTTAACTCATCACCCATCACTTATCACCCATCACTTATCTTTCCCGTCACTTGTCACTTGTCACCCGTCACTGTTTTAATTGTCTTATGGCGAAGAAGGGTTCAGTGCTCGTCGTTGACGACGAGGAGATCATGCGCGACGTGTTGGAGACGCTGCTGTCGGCGGAAGGCTACCGCGTTGATCTGGCGAAGACGGGCGAAGAGGGCTTGGAAAGTTACGGGCGGCGCGCTTACGACGTGGTGCTCTTAGACGTTTCGATGCCGGGCATGGGTGGCTTGCGCGCGCTCGAAGAGATTCAGAAGGCGGATGCGGAGGCCGTCGTCGTGATGATCACGGCTTATGCCACCTTCGACACGGCGGTCGCCGCCTGGGAGCGCGGCGCGTTCGGCTGTATCCGCAAGCCCTTCAAGAACGAGCAGGTCACGGCCACCATCGCGGCGGGCGTCAAGCGGCGGCGCAAGGAAGAGGAACGGCAGACGCTCAGGCGCGCCCTGGGGCGCAACGTCAACCGCGGCATCATCGGCCGCTCCGAAAAGATGCAGGCCATCTTTCAACTCGTGGATCAGGTTGCGCCCGCGCGCTCCACCGTGCTCATCACGGGCGAATCGGGCACGGGCAAGGAAATCCTCGCGCGCGCCATTCACGACCAGAGCCAGCGCGCCACGAAAGCCTTCATGCCGGTCAACTCGTCGAACATCCCTTCCGAGTTGCTCGAATCGGAACTCTTCGGCCACACGCGCGGCGCGTTCACCGGCGCGTTCGCCGCGAAGAAGGGGCTGTTTGAAGTCGCCGACGGCGGCTCGGTCTTTCTCGACGAGATCGGCAACATCCCGCCCGAAACGCAGGCCAAACTTTTGCGCGTGATCCAGGAACGCGAGTTCACGCCGCTCGGCGACACGACGGCCAGGCGCGTTGACGTGCGCATCATCGCCGCCACCAACATCGATCTCAAAGAGGCCGTCAGGCAGGGCACTTTCCGCGAAGATTTATATTACCGCCTCGCCGTCGTGCCCATCGAACTGCCGCCTTTGCGCGAACGCCGCGAAGACATCCTGCCGCTCGCGCAGCATTTCATACGCAAGTATAACGATGAGAACGCGCGCCACATCTCCGACCAGGTTGCGCCCGACGTGCTCGCTTTGATGGAAGCCTATACGTGGCCGGGCAACGTCCGCGAGTTGGAGAACGTGATCGAGCGCGCGGTCGTCATCGCGCCCACCGACGAGGTGACGTGCCAATGCCTGCCCACGGAAATCTGCGAGCCGCAGAAGTCGCTCGGCGCGAGCACGAGCGCGAGCGCGGCGGGCGTGGATGTCGGGCGCGGCATAGACTTCTACGACGAGGTGCGCCGCTTTGAAGTAGACCTCATCCGCCGCGCCCTCGAACAGACCGGCGGCCATCAATCCCGCGCCGCGCGCCTCTTGGGCATGAACGCGACGACGCTCAATTCCAAAATCAAAACCTACAACATCCAGTTGCGTTCTTAACCGCAGCCGACTCTCGCAAGTACACGAAAGCCCGCGTCGCATGGAAGCCGTGACTTCCAACCGACAGCGGGCTTTTCGTGTGAATGATCCTGCCTGTGCGTGCGTGCGCTCAGGCGCGGGCGAGCGTGACGCGCACGGGTTGCGAGAGCGCGTTCGGCGCGATGTCGAAAGTTTGCGTGCGGTAACCCGCGGCTTTAACCACCAGTTTCAGCTTGCCCACGTGCAGGGGCGGGAGGACGGCCACGCCGTTCGCGTCGGAACTGTTCCACGTCTCGCAGAAGAAACCGCCGGGGCGTTGTGAACTGAGCTTGGCCTGTGCGCCGCGAATGGGTCGCCCCTGGGCATCGGCGACGCGGAGGTCGAGGCGGCCGAGTCCGTCGGGACGCGTCGGCGCGTGCCCGCGATTTTGAATCGCCGCGCCCGTCTGCGCGAGTCCCACGGTCGAGCCGAAAAGTGACAGGGAAATAGCTAAGGCGAGAAAGATTTTTCGCGTCATGGATTCGATAAACTCCCTAATTTTATAAGTGTTTAGCTCGCGGGGGGCGTCTGTGAATTAGATGAGCGGGAGCACGTAAAGTTGCCCGGCCGGAGACCTCTGTGCGAGGCCGCCGGAAGAGGCTCAGGGGTTTCCCGTGCGCCCGGCGAGGCTGGCGACGACGGCGAGCAATTCGATGGGTTCGATGGGCTTGGGCACGTGAACTTGAAAGCCCGCGTTGAGCGCGCGCACGCGGTCTTCGACGCGCGCGTAAGCCGTGAGCGCGATGGCCGGAACCCGGCCTCCGCTTCCAGCCTCCGCCGCGCGCAGTTTGACGATGAATTCGTAGCCGTCTTCTCCGGGCATCCCGATGTCGCTGATGAGGATGTCGGGTTTCGACTTCGAGAACGCGGCCAACGCCTCCCCGGCCGACCCGGCCGTCGTCACTTCGGAGTCGCAGCGTTCGAGCACGGTGCGCAGCAGCAGGCGCGTGTCCGGTTCGTCGTCCACGACCAGCACGCGCAAGCCTTTCAGCGAGGGCGGGCAATCGAACGAGACGCCCGCGCCCCCGGCGGTCGGATGCCGCCGCAGGAGGGGAGCGTCGGCGTCCTCTTGCCGCCGCGCGATCATCTGCGGCAACTGCACGACGAAGGTCGCGCCTTGTCCCTCGCCGCCGCTCTCGACGCTGACCGTGCCGCCGTGCAGTTCGACGAGTTGGCGGACGATTGACAGCCCCAACCCCAGCCCGCCCTGCTTGCGCGTGCTCGTGCCGTCGGCCTGGCGGAAGCGGTCGAAGACGTGCGGCAGAAACTCCGCGCTGATGCCTTTGCCGCTGTCGCTGACGATGATCTCGACGTGCGAGTTGACGCGCTCCAGACGCACCTGCACGCGACCGCCTTTGGGCGTGAACTTGATGGCGTTGGAGAGTAAGTTCCAGACCACTTGTTGGAGGCGGTCGGTGTCGCCGGAGACGGGGCCGGCCTGCGGGTCGAGCAACGCGTGCAAGCGAATCGCCTTCGCCTCCGCCGTCGGGCGCAGCGCGTCTATCACCGCTCCCACCACCCCGCCGAGATCGACCGGGCGCACGTCCAGGCGCAACTTGCCCGTGATGATGCGCGAGATGTCGAGCAGATCGTCGATGAGTTTATTTTGCGCCTGCGCGTTGCGCTCGACGATCTCCAGCGCGCGTTCGAGGTCTTCCTCGTTGAGCGTGCGGCTGCGGAGCAGTTGCGCCCAGCCGAGGATGGCCGTCATGGGCGTGCGCAGTTCGTGCGACATGGTGGCGAGAAATTCGTCTTTGGTGCGGTTGGCCGCTTCGGCCGCGGCCAGCAGCCGCGCGCGTTCTTCCTCGGTGCGCTGTTGCGCGAGCAGATGCTCCCGCACTTCATACTGGCGGCGGCGCGCGCGCAGGGCGGCGTGGAGCGCGCTGACGAGGGTGATGACACGCGTCGGGCGTTCGATGAGCGTGACGTTTCCGGCGTCGGCGAGGGTTTTCAGGAGGCTCAGGTTGGGCGCGGCGTCGCTGCCGCCGCTGGTCAACACGACGAGCGGGAAGTCAGACCACGGCGGTTGCGTGCCGAGCGCGTCAACGAGACACTTCAAGGCCGCCGTGTCCAACGCCTCCTCCGTGATGAAGGCCGCTCCCGCCCCGGCGGTAAACTTTTCGCAGAAATCATTGATGTCGCGGCACGCCTCGGCGGCGACGCCCGCTTCGCCGAGCACTTTCGCGATGAGGTGGGCGTCCTGCCCCGTCGGCGCGAGCAGGAGCACGCGTTTGTCCGCCCCGCCGGAATCAGGCGTCGGCATCGCCACCACCACTCTTTTCCCGCAATGCCGGCGGCTCTTTGCTGTAGGTCGGCACGCCCGTCAGCACGCCCTGAAAATCTTTGAGCGGCTGGCCGACCGCGATGCCGCCCCCCGACATACGCATCTCGCGGATCGTGTTCTCATGATAGCCGGTGCGTTTCTTGACCACCGAGATCGCGCGATGCACCTCGCCCCGCGCCTCGAAGAAGCGCAGCATCAAGACCGTGTCGGCCAGATAACTCACATCGACGGGCGTGCCCATGTTCGCGCCCATGAAGCCGTGCTGCGCCAGGACGAGCAGCGTCACGACGCCCTGCTGGTTGAGATAGGTGAGCAGTTCGTGCATCTGCACGGTGAGGAAACGCTCGTCGGGCATGGCCTGCAAGTAGCCGTTGAGACTGTCGATGACGACCACGCGCGCCCCGTCTTGATCAACGGCGCGCCGCACGAAGTGGGCGAACTCGCCGGGCGATAGTTCCGCCGGATCGATCTGTTGGAGCGACATGTGGCCGGACTCCACCAGCAGTTTCATCTCGCGCCCTAGTCCGGAGGCGCGCGAGAGGTATGTGTTCACGCCCTCGTCGAAGAGGAAGGAGGCGGCGCGCTCGCCTCGCTCGGCGGCGGCGGCGGCAAACTGCGCCGCAATCGAAGACTTGCCCGAACCCGCCGGGCCGAGGATGAGCGTGCTGCTTCCACGGTTGAGTCCGCCGCCGAGCAGCGCGTCCAATTCCGCGACGCCGCTCGTGACCATCTCGTGCGGGAACTCCTGCCGGTGTTCGGCCGCGACGAGGCGCGGGTAGACGACGACGCCGCCCGTCTCGATCCGGAAATCGTGGAAGCCGCCGCGATAACGGCTGCCGCGCAGTTTGACGACGCGCATGCGCCGCCGTTCCGCGCCGTAGTCCAACGCCATTTGTTCGAGTTCGACGACGCCGTGCGCGATCGAGCGCACCTGCAAATCGCTGGCCGTCGCGGTGCGGTCGTCCAGGAGGAGCACGGTGCATTGCCGCCCGGCGAAATATTGTTTGAGCGCGAGAATCTGTCGGCGGTAGCGGAGCGGGTCGCGCGCGAGCAGGCGCATCTCCGAGAGCGAGTCGAAGACGACGCGGCGCGGCTGGATGCGTTCCACCTCGGCGAGCACGGCGGTGGTCGTCTCGCCGAATTCCACTTCGGAAGGGTGAAAGATGGTGTATTGCGTCTCGGCCTTGAGGCTCTCCTCGGAAGGGATCAGTTCGTAGAGCGTGACGCCGTCGAGCGTCCAGCCGTGCGAGGCGGCCACGTCGGAAATCTCCTCCTTCGTTTCCGAGAGCGTGACGTAGAGCACCGGCTCGCCGCGCGCCGCGCCTTCGAGCAGAAACCTGAGCGCGAGCGTGGTTTTGCCCGTGCCGGGATCGCCCTCCACCAGATACAGGCGGTTGGCCGGAAAGCCTCCCTCCAGAATACTGTCGAGGCCGTCGTTGCCGGTCGCTAATCTCTCGGGCGGGGTGACGGTCTTCGCCTGCGCGTCGCCCGGCGTCTCAAGTGTGTTCACAAGTCGTCCTGTCTGTTAGATAAAATTGCGCGGCCAGCCGTCGCTGCCGGGGCGGCGGCGGCGTTGATGGGAAAGTCGTTTATCAATGGCTTGAACGCGTGATAGGGTAGCACGCCGCGGAAGGGATTGAGAATTACAAATCCCCGCGCCGAACCTGCGCTCGACGCGAACGTTTGGCCGCGTGCCGACGGGCAAGCGCGCGCACGGTTTACTAAACCGCCCGGAGCGGGACGCACGCGCGCCGGGCTGACTATTTAACATAATTCTCGACGCCGTCGAACAAGATCACGGAAGGCGACGCGCCGCTGCGAGCGCGTGCCGGGGAGACCTGAGACAATGACTGATTCCAACCGGATAGATGGGCGCGCCGAAGTGTGGCCGAGCCTGCCGCTCGAAGCATGGAAGGACACTTACGCGACGCTCCACCTGTGGACGCAAATCGTGGGCAAGATTCGGCTGGTGCAAAGCCCGCGCGTCAACCACTTCTGGCAAGTGCCGCTCTACGTCTCGGCGCGCGGCTTGACGACGACGGCCATCCCGCACGGGACGCGAAACTTCGAGATCGAGTTCGATTTCATCGCGCACCAACTCGTCATCAGAACCAGCGACGGCGACACGCGGCAACTGGAACTCGCGCCGCGCTCCGTCGCCGATTTTTACCGCGAGTTGATGGACGCGCTCGCCGCGCTCCGGCTCGCGGTAAAAATTCGCCCCGTGCCCGACGAACTGCCGAACCCCATCCCCTTCACGGACGACCACGAACACGCCGCTTACGACCCCGAATACGCCCACCGCCACTGGCGCATCCTCGCGCAGTCCGACCGTGTGTTCAAGGAGTTTCGCGCGCGCTTCATCGGCAAAGTCAGCCCGGTGCATTTCTTCTGGGGAAGTTTCGATCTCGCCGTGACGCGTTTCTCCGGTCGCCTCGCGCCCGCGCGCGAGGGCGCGGATGCCATCACGCGCGAAGCCTACTCGCACGAAGTCATCAGCCACGGCTTCTGGCCGGGCAGCGGCAACATTCAAATGCCCGCTTTCTATTCCTACGCCGCGCCCGAACCCGCGGGCTTCCCGCAAACGACGATCAGCCCCGCCGCCGCTTTCTACAATCCGCCCACGGGCGGCTTCGTCCTGCCCTACGACGAGGTGCGGAAGGCCGTCGAACCGGAGCGCATGCTGATGGAGTTTCTGCAAAGTACATACGAGGCCGGTGCGAACCTCGCGCAGTGGGATCGCGCCGCTTTGGAACGGGCGACCCCGGCGCGGTGAAACCAGGCGCGGCTCACGCGGGCTGAAGTCTCTCGCCCGCCATACGGATCAAACCACACATGAACAGAACTCTCGATGTCGTCGAACAGATCACGGAAGGCGAGGCGCGTTTCGAGCGCGTGCGGCGGACGGTGGGATTCGTGCTCGCGCCCGCCGTCTTCGTGACGCTGCTGTTGTTGCCGTTGCCCGCGTTGAAGCCGGAGGCGCACAACTTGGCGGCGGTGATGGCGGCGGTCGTCATCCTGTGGGTGACGGAGGCTCTGCCTTTGCCCGCGACCGCGCTGCTCGGCGCGGCCGCCTGCGTCGTGATGAGAGTCGCCCCGGCGCGCGACGTGTTCGCGCCCTTCGCCGACCCGCTGATGTTCCTTTTCATCGGGTCGTTCATCATCGCGCGGGCGATCTTTCTGCATCGTCTGGATCGACGCCTCGCCTTCGGCGTGCTCTCGATCAAGTGGGTCGGCGCGCGGCCGGGAAGAATACTCTTCGCCTTCGGCGCGGTGACGGCCTTCCTCTCGGCGTGGATTTCCAACACGGCCACGACCGCCATGATGTTCGCCATCGGCATGGCGATTCTCGCCTTCCTCTTCGACAACGAACGGGAGGGCGGGAGCAAAATTAACCGCCGCTACGCCACCGGCCTGATGTTGATGACCTCTTTCGCCGCCTCCATCGGCGGACTCGCCACCCCCATCGGCACGCCGCCCAACGTCATCGGCCTCGGCTTCATACGCCAACTCGTCGGCGTCGAGTTTCCCTTCTTCAAGTGGGCGATGATCGGCACGCCGGTCGTCGTCATCCTCTTTCTCTATCTCAGTTTTTACCTGAACTGGTTGTGCCCGGCGGGTGTCAAAGAGATCGAGGGGAGCCGCGAGATGTTGCAGCGCGAGCGGGCGCGTTTAGGCGCGTGGACGCGCGGGCAGAAATCAACCCTCGTCGCTTTTCTCGCCACGGTCGTGCTCTGGATCGTGCCCGGCCTCATCGCGCTCGCGGCGGGCGACCGCAGCGCGATCTATCAAGCGGTGAACCGGCGCGTGCCGGAAGCGGTGGCGGCGGTGGCCGGTGCGATGCTGTTGTTTCTGTTGCCGGGCGACCGGCGGGGCGAGCGCGCGATCACCTGGGACGAGGCCGTGAAGATCGACTGGGGCGTGGTGCTGCTCTATGGCGGCGGCTTCGCGCTCGGCGTGCTCTCGTTTCAGACGGGGCTGGCCGAAGCCATCGGCTACGGCCTGACGAAGCATCTGCCCATCACGGGCGGCCTCTCGCTCCTCTTCGCCTCGACGCTCGTCGCCACGCTCACTTCGGAAGCGACCTCGAACACGGCGTCGGCCAACATGGTCGTCCCCGTCGTGATCGCCATCTCGCGCGCAGTCGGGGCAGACCCGCTCGAACCCGCGCTCGGCGCGACGATGGGCGCAAGCCTCGGCTTCATGCTGCCCGTCTCCACGCCCTGCAACGCCATCGTCTATGGTTCGGGCTACATCCCGCTCGCGCGCATGATTCGCTACGGACTGCTGCTCGATGTCGTCGGCGTCGTCGTCATCGTCGCGCTCGTGCGCCTGCTCGTGCCCTTCCTGCGCTAAGTTATGAGCAAGATTTTCACCACAAAGGCACGAAGACACGAAGGACGATAAGCAAACTCTCTTAGTGTCTTCGTGCCTTTGTGGTAAATATTTTCGTCCGCCGCGTCGAATAGAACTATGGAACGAATC